>JAAYST010000073.1 GCA_012518265.1 Candidatus Methanofrustulum fimipullorum
GCTATTATTGTTGCTATTATTGTTGCTATTATTGTTGCTATTATTGTTGCTATTATTGTTGCTATTATTGTTGCTATTATTGTTGCTATTATTGTTGCTATTATTGTTGCTATTATTGTTGCTATTGTTGTTATTGTTGCTATTGTTGTTATTTGTATTTTCCATAATTAGCACCGTTCCTTTTTTATTTTTTAATTTCAAACCATCCTTCGGTTGCGTTTACTATAACTCTGTCACCGTTTTCCAGTATATCGAACGGATCTTCTTTTGTTTTGTCCAAAAGGGGAATTTCGGAAATAATTGCTCCTACGGCAACAATCGTTTCACATTCCGTGTTTATAATTGCGGCGGGTGCTTTTTTATTCTTTTTCAATTGATACATGACGTATGACCCGACTGTGGATCCTTTTCCACTTGGGAATACTAAAATTTTGCCGGCAACTGAAACGCCGTCATGTTTACTTTCTTTGTCTGTAATTTCTCCTGTCGCCGAATTTACTCCTCCCAAAAAAGAAATTGGAGTTTCGATTAAAAGCACTTCGCCTTCTGCGCAACCGCGCGAAATGGTTCTTCCTTTAATTCGTTTAGAATTTGTATTTTTGTTTCCGCTCATTTTCATTTTATTCCCTCAACGCTTCTTTTACACAATTTTCAAGGTCTGCAAATACAGATTTTGCAGAACACATACCGGGAACATATGCATACGCTTTTCCGGAATTGACCATTATTTTGGAATACAAATTTGCGGCGGGCGAAACAACCATGCAGGTGTCGCAAACTACTTTTGCGCCGCTCTTTTCAATTGACTCGACAATCTGAGGATTTCTGTTTGCAACGTCTCTTGATGTAAATATCCAAAAGCTTTTTTTAACCGATTTTCCGTCAAGCAATTCAGAGATCCGCCTCAATTCTTCTTCAGAGCAATGCGGGCAGCCGACTGTTACCAAATCGACATTCTCAAAAGCCCTTCTGTCGACATTATCTGCTTTTCCGGAAGGCAAATTAACAATTTCATATATTTCATCGATTTGCTCTTTTTCTATAGTGATTTTGTTTTTCGGAATTTCAAATGAAAAATCTTTATCCAAAACTTCCGGTGTTATATTTTCTATGTGATAAAGTGCAACCGACCCTGTTGCGGCCATTGCGGCACCCAGTGCTTTTAATTCATCTCTTTTCGGACAGATTTGATTTTGTTTTTCATCTTTCATTCTAAACAGCGGAATTTCATTTCCTACTTCCTTTCCGGCAACAACACCGAGAGCCGCAAAATCCGACAGATTCATTTCAAAATCGGTTTCAACCAAAATTGTAGGAATTCTGTTTTCTTCCAAATGCAGCCCGTAATTCGGCGTTTTTCCGATTAATGCTGCAGAAATTGCGGAAGGTCCGCCTTCTCTGTTCGTTCTTGCACCCAATACAGAGTTTGCAAACGAAATTGCAGAGGACTCGCCCCACGCCAAATTGTCTTTATATTTTACGTCAAAATCTTTTAAAAGATAAGGAGTGCATGTGCACTGCGTCCTAATTCCGAGATTTTTAAAAACATTCAATATTTCGATTTGCTTTTCAGCAAAATGGTCGTCTATCGGAAGTGATTTTCTGTTTTCCGTATCCATCCCGGCCGGGTTTAATATCGAGGGAACTTTTACAGTTCCTTTTAAATCGGAAATCCACTCAAGCCCCGCGTCTCCTATCGTTTTATAAGACACGCCTGAAATTTGAGCACTTTTTATCGGAATAAATTTCTCGGCACCGTATATATCCCCAAGCGCAACTAAAATTTCAATCGCTTTTTGAAGCGTTTCCCCTTCTTCCCCATTATATATTTTTTCTTCTTCTTTTGTTAAATACATATAAAACTCCGAAATCTTTTAATTTATATAATTAATTTATATAATTTATAATAATTTTTATTAATTTTAAAACGAAATAAATATAATATAATTAATAGAATATAACTAATATTATATAATTAATGAAATATATCATCTGTGACAAATATAATATATCATAATATATCATCTTTTAATTAAGTTTTGTTGTTTTCAAAATCTTCTGTTTTTTAGCTTTTGTTGTTTTCAGAATCCTCTATTTTTATACTTTTAGATTCTTTTGTCATGTCGGGCGGGTTGTCAAACGGTTTGAACCCGAATTTCCTGATTACTATTAAATTAGCCATGGCACCGATAATTATGTTTATGTAATATGTAATTGCTCTCCATACAATTACAACTACGGCCAAAATTGTACCCGGAATGAATAATGAAAAAAGCGTATATCCGCCAATTTCCGCAATTCCGCTTGCACCAGGAGTTGCTGGAATCAGCATTATAATCAACACCAATATTTGCGTTGCACACAATATCGGAAATATGTCAACAAGACTTTCAGTATAATTTAGTCCTTTTAACACGAACCAAAGAATTAAAAAATGTATAGCCCAAGAAAACAATGTATACACAAACGATATGCACAAACTAATTTTCCCGCTTTTGATCAAAGTTTTAAAGCTTTCATAAAATAATTTTATTTCACCTTTAACTCTTTGTTTTACATAATCCAGTTTCTCTTCATACTTTTTCTTAGTAATTTTATCAATTAAATTTACAATTTTTTCAATTATTTTGTATGTTCCGTCCGGTTTAATTAGAACATATACTAATATGATCAAAACAAAAACCACGCACAAAATTGAAACAAAAAGCATAGTATTTGTAAAATCAGTTGAGACGCCGCTTTTTACAACATATTTGTTTACGATTACAAAAGAAGGAATCAACATCAATAACATAAAAAAAGCGTCAAGCATCTTTTCCATAATAATTACGGCAGTCCCTTTTCCGACCGGAATTCTTGAACCGGTTTTAAGTAACAAAACCCTTATCGGCTCCCCACCGGCAGACGAAGGTGTAATTGCCGCCATAAAAAGCCCGGAAATCAAATTAAAAAACGCATTTCTACTCGATATTTTACATCCTACCGCCGAACACAGATGTTGTGTTTTTTTAGACGTTAAATAAAGTGCAAAAAGGTGAACTGCAACTGCAGCAACTATATATTCCAAACGAGCACTCAAAACATAATCGAGAGTATCTTTATCTGCTGTAAATAAAATTAACAAAACAGACGTAACTACACTAATCAAAATGGCAATTACGAAAAATCTTTTTTTGTTCATGAATATCCGACATTATATAAACCAAAACTTAAAGCTTAAAAAAATTAAGCTTAAAAAATTAAGTTTAAAAAACTCAAAGTTTAAAAAATTAAGTTTAAAATTCAACTGGTTATTTTGATTATGTTTGATTATGTTTTATTAAGTTTTATCGGTTGATTTCGATTTTATTGACATTTCTGCGGATTGTTTAAGAAATCGATTCCGAATTTTTTAACTGCGATTGCATTTGCCAAAGCGCCTACAATTATGTTTACGTAATATGTAATTGCTCTCCATACGATTACAACTACAGCCAAAATTTTAACAGGAATAAATAATGAAAATAAAGTATATCCTCCAATTTCCGCAATTCCGCTCGACCCGGGAGTTGTAGGAATTGCTGTAATTAACAAAAGCATTATTTGAGTTGCACACATAATCGGAAAAATACTTACAAAACTTTCGTTAAAATTCAATCCTTTTAATATAAACCAAATAATTGAAAAATGTCCCGTCCAGGAAAGCAATGTGAATATAAAAGACATAAATAAACTGAACTTACCGCTTCTGATTAACGTGTTAAAACTCTCATAAAAGAGTTTCATCTCTTCTCCTATTCTTTGTTTTGCATAAATCAATTTTTCTTCATACTTTTTTTTAGTAACTTTATTTACAAAATCTATTAATTTTTCAAAAATTTTGTATGTGTTTTCGGGTTTTCTAAGCATGTATATTAATAATAAAACAACGAATACAACACACAAAACAGATACCAAAAGCATAAAATTTGTAATATTTGTCGAAACGCCGCTTTTTTCTACATATTTATTGACAATAAAAAAAGACGGAATCAATAAAATCAATACTAAAAAACCGTCAATCATTCTTTCCATAATTACTACGGCCGTTCCTTTTCCGACCGGAATTTCAGAACTTCTTTTAAGAAGCAATATTCTGATTGGCTCTCCTCCTGCAGAAGACGGCGTTAGAGCCGCAATGAAAAGACCGGATATCGTATTAAAAAATGCGTTTTTACTCGATATTTTGCATCCGATTGCAGAACACAAATGCTGCGTTTTTTTAGACGTCAAATAATACGCAAAAATATGTATAAATACCGCCGCAATTATATACTCCAACCTAACACTTAAAACTGCATCAAGAGTCTGCCTGTCCGCAGTAAATACTATTAATAAAGCAGATGTGACAACACTTATCAGTATGGCGATTCCGAGTAATTTTTTTTTGTCCATGAATATCCTACAGATTATTTCCAAACAAACTTAGCAATAAACAGTTTCTACAGTTTATTTTCAAACAAACTTCATAATAAACGGTTTTTAGCAATAAATAGGTTTTTATTCATATGAATCTTGTTTACTAACAATATTATTTATTTTGACAGTTTATTAATATAATTTATTTAATATTTCGTTTAATTATTTATTTAATTATTTATTTTGATAACTCGTTTAATTATTTATTTTGATAATTCATTTAATTATTTATTTTGATTAATTGTTTGATATTATCGGAGATTTTATAATGTCATATGAATCTATTTCCGCAACAGAGATGAAAATTATTGATATTAATTGTAAATATCGAGGAATTTCTCCTTTAATTCTTATGGAAAACGCAGGATCAGCGATTGCTCGAAAATCTTTTTCAATTTTAAACTCAAACGGTTCGTCAAAGACGAACCGTTTGAATTGTTTTAATGTTGTTTTTTTTGCAGGAAAGGGAAATAACGGAGGCGATGCTTTCGTTGCGGCACGGCATATGGCAGGTCTTAGTGAAACGGACGATTCTTATACAAATAATCTAAATGATGTAAATAATACAAATAATTTGAATGATATTCAGATACAAATTCATGTGGTTTGTCTTTATTCTGAATGTGATATAAAAACGCCGGAGTCAAAATTGAATTTCAATTTAATAAAAAACATTCCGTCAATAGATATTATTTTTTTAGACCGCGAAAACGAAAATCTTTCAAATATTAAAAAAGTTCTCAAATCTGCAAATTTGATTATCGATGCGCTTTCAGGAACCGGATTTTCCGGAAATTTAAGAATAAAAGAAAGCATAATAATTTCTCTTATAAACGAATATTCTTCTAATTTTAATATTCCGGTTTTATCGGTCGACGTTCCGTCAGGTGTTGATTCTAACTGCTCTAACGGTTTTTCAGGCGCATCCAATTTCGATTCCTCAAATTCAAATTTAAATAAACTTAAAGAAATACCCATAAATGCGACAAGCACCGTTACTTTTCATAAAATGAAAACGTTTTTAGAGAATCCCCTGCTAAAAGATAAAACAGGAGACATATCCGTATTCCCAATCGGAATTCCAAAAACGGTCGAAAGATTCGTTGGACCGGGTCATTTCTTAAATTTGAGTAAAAAAAATCCTTTGGCACACAAAGGGGACTCAGGGAAAGTTTTGATAATTGGAGGCGGTCCTTATACGGGTGCTCCTTTCTTTTCAGCCGTTTCGGCACTTAAGGCCGGGTCCGACATCGTAACAGTTGCAACTCCGGCCGCTGCGGCCAACGTTATTTCTTCATATTCTCCCGATTTAATAGTAAAAACACTTCCCGGAAATTCGAAATTTTTATGTGAAGACGACGTACCATATATAAAAGAACTGATCAAATCCCACGATTCGGTTGTAATCGGGCCCGGACTAGGGGACTATCCCGAAACGAAAGACGCAATAATTTCAATTCTTTCTTTTTGCAAACGTGCCGTAATCGATGCCGATGCAATTATTTCGGAAATAAAAACACTCGACTTTAGTGACAAACAGTTCGTATTTACGCCTCACAAAGGGGAATTTAAACGCTTTTGCTCCAATTTGAGTTTTGACTCATCAAATTCCGATTTGAGTTTTGACGCGTCCGATTCAACTTTCGATTTAAATTTTAACTCTTCCGATTTTTCCGAACAATTTTTATCCGATTTATTTTTAAAATTAAAAGACGTATCGAAAATTTGCGGCAATTCCGCATTTATATTTAAAGGACCGATAGATATCGTTTTTTCGTCTGAAAAAATGCTTTTAAACGATACCGGAAATTCGGAAATGAGTGTTGGCGGAACCGGTGATATTTTAGCAGGGATTACAGGCTCAATTCTTGCAAAAAACAATTCCTTTGATGCCGCCGCATGTAGCGCATTTTTGGCAGGACTTGCAGGCGATATCACTTTGGAAAATACAGGACCCGGTTTACTTGCATCGGATATCGTTTCAAATATTTCAAAGGCGAGAATCAAAATCGATTCGTACATTAGTTGATAATGTTAACTAATAATTCGTTAATTTTTTTCCCGTTAAGCTTTATATAATTTCTATTAATTAAGATAGCTTTATTATACTAATTGATACCCTTATTTATAGTAATTATTATTCTAATTTATTCAGATATTTTTTTGTTGAGGTTTTAATTTATGTTAATTATCGGCGGTCCTTCGTCTCAGACACTTGCATCGCGCGTTGCATTTGAAATGGGTACTTATCCTGTTGTTTCTGATTTTTTGCGTTTTCCCGACAATGAACAATATTTGAGAATCCAATACGATGTTTCAGGAGAAGACGTTGTTTTAATACAAAGTACGGTTACCGATTCCGACTTATTTGCTCTAATTCAAATGATCGATGCCTGTTCTGAAGCAAAAACGATTACATGTGTCATTCCCTATATGGGTTATGCTCGCCAAGACAAATTATTTAATCCGGGCGAGCCTTTAAGTGCAAGAGCGGCGGCAAAGTCGATAAATTGCGATCGGGTATTTACGATAAATATACACGAAAAGAGTATACTTGATTACTTTTCATGTCCCGCAACAGATTTGGATGCGTCTCCTTTAATCGGAAAATATATTTCAAATCTCGATTTGGATTCTCCTCTTTTGATTGCACCAGACAGAGGTGTCGAAGAAATGGTAAAAAATACGGCATCAGGTCTTAATCTGGAATATGACGTTTTTGACAAAACGAGACTTAGCGGAGACTCGGTCGTAATAGAACAAAAAACACTTGATTTGTCTAAACGCGATGTGATTATGATAGACGATATGATTGCAACTGGCGGCACAATGGCCGAGTCTATTAAAATGTTGAAAAACGGCGGCGCAAAACGTGTTTTTGTCGGTTGCGTTCACCCGGTTCTTGCAAGAAATGCGGTTCTCCGTTTGTTTAATTCCGGAGTGTCCGATATATTTGCAACGGATACGATAGAAAAAATCCAAAGCAGTATAAGCGTTTCTTCACTAATTGTAGACAATATTTAAGCTATAGTGTAAGTTTATTACAAGTTTTATGAAAGTTTATTGCAAGTTTAGTGAAAGTTATTGCAAGTTTATTACAAGTTTTAATGAAACATTATTTTGTTGAATATACATGAAAGAAAATGAAAAGGGAACGGATCTGTGGACGTTAAAATATCGTCCGAAAACTGTCGAAGATATTTTGGGAAACGATTCCGCGAAGAAATCTCTTCGAATTTTAATTGACGGCGACTCCGTTCCGCATATTATATTTTACGGCCCTCCCGGATCCGGTAAAACTACTGCTGTTCTCGCAATGGCAAAAGAGCTTTTCGGCGATTCTTTTGAGTCGAATTTGGTATATATAAATGCGTCAGATTTTTTCGACCAAGGAAAACAATACATTGTTCGTGACAAACGCTTTTCACGCATTTTAGGAACGGACGACCCGTCTAAAATTCAAAAAAGCGTTATAAATATATTTAAGACAATAATAAACGAATATTCCGCAATTGCGCCGATAGATTCGGATTACAAGATAATATATATCGATTCCGCAGAATCTTTAACGCTTGAAGCACAACACGCTTTGAGAAGAATCATGGAAAAATATTCCTCAACATGCAGATTTTTCTTTTCGTCTGCATATTTCTCCGCTTTAATTCCACCGCTTCGTTCCAGATGCGTTTCTTTATTTTTTAATTACGTTTTGTCGGACGAGTTGCCCGTTTTTTTAAACTATGTGCTTGCACGGGAAGGTTTTTCAATAGAAAAAACAGATTTGGAAACAATTATTGACAAAACCGGAGGAAACGTTTCACATTCACTTCAAATTCTTCAACTTTCGGGAGAATCTGCAAAACATCAGATGGCGAATCTTTATGAAAATTCCGAAACACCTGTTGTAATAACATCTGAACACTATTTGCCCGAAATGTTGAATACGGACCCTCATATATCGGATTTGATGAGTGCTGTATCTTCAAATCAAAATTTTTTAAATGCAAGAGCCGCTCTGGATACGCTTTTGTCGGATATGGGCCTTATCGGTTCCGAAATAATCGAAAAGATATCTCAATAGGTCCGTGTTTCTGTTTTCAATGAACAAAAAGCGGCTCGCCTCATATGTATTATGGCCGAGCATGACAGTTTTCTTTCCAACTCGTCAAATGAACGTATCGTACTTGAAAATTTAATTACGTCAATGGCGTCTGAATTTTCTGAAAATTCAAAATCGTAACATTTTTATTCATTGCATTTATTAATATGCTTTTCGATTTATTACTTATATTGCTTATTCTTATTTATAGAATGTTTAGTATATTTTTATTATTACAAAATCCATGGTGTAATTTATGACGGAAATCAGACATTGGGCAGATGTTATAGCTGAAGATGCATTGAATTTGCATAAGAATAATATTATTGCTACGGGAATAACTCCTTCCGGCCACATTCATATCGGAAATATGAGAGAAGTAGTTACAGCCGATGCGGTCTATAAAGCTTTATTAAAACAGGCACCCGATTCTGAAACTAAATTTTATTATATTGCCGACAATTACGATCCTCTTAGAAAAGTATATCCTTTTTTAGAAGAAAGTGAATATAAAGAACATGTCGGAAAACCGCTTTCTGAAATTCCTTGCCCCTGCGGTGAGCATTCGAGTTATTCGGACCACTTTTTGGATCCGTTTTTAAAATCTATGAATGAGCTGGGGATACACCCCGAAGTTTTAAAAATAGATGAGCTTTACAAAAGCGGTTTTTTTAAGGATATTATCGTTTTATCCCTTCAAAAAAGAGATAAAATTGCTCAAATTCTTCATGAAGCTTCCGGAAGAGAAACGGACGAATCATGGAGCCCGTTTAATCCGGTTTGTGAAAAATGCGGAAAAATCAATTCAACAATCGTCAATTCGTTTAATGCTGACGAATATACGGTTGATTATTCGTGTAAATGCGGGTACTGCGGCGTTGCTTCCATGATTGGAGGCGGAAAACTAACCTGGCGTGTTGAATGGCCCGCAAAGTGGGCGCTTCTAGGCGTTACGATTGAGCCTTTCGGAAAAGATCACGCTGCAAGCGGCGGGTCTTACGATACGGGAATTCGAATTGTAAGAGAAATTTTCGGAAAAGAGCCGCCGATTCCGGTCAACTATGAATGGATTATGCTCGGAAACAAAGGTGCAATGTCATCATCTACCGGCGTTGTTATTTCAATAAAGGATATGCTTGAAGTAATTCCGCCCGAAGCTTTGAGGTATTTAATAATCAGAACGAAACCGGAAAAACACATTCGTTTTGACCCGTCCGTTCCTCTTTTAAATTTGGTCGATGAATATGAAAGGCTCAGAGACAAAGAAGATTTAACAGAATATGAAAAGCGTATAATCGATTTGTCAAAATCGGAAGGTGTTGAGCAATCTATAATTCCTTTTAAGCAAATGGTTACGATTTATCAAGTTGCAAGAGGCGATATTGACAGAATAGAAAAAATCGCAAACAGATCCGGATTTAACGAATCTCGTAAACTGACAGAAAATCTTGCGGAAAACGTAAAAAACTGGCTTGAAAGATACGCTCCTCCGTTTGCAAAATTCGGAGTATCTGATACAATTCCGGTCCAAGCCGCATCTCTTACCGATTGTCAAAGAGCGTTTTTAAAATCGTTTGCGGACGAACTTTTAAAGCACGAGGAGCCGTCGGCAGAAGACGTTCAAAAATTAATTTACGAAACAAAAGACGAAAACTCGTCGATTCACAAAACAATGGTAGAATATTTTGGTAAACCGATTAATGCGTCCGCTATAAATCCGAAAGATTTCTTCATTGCAATCTATATTTCACTTTTAGGAACACCGTCAGGTCCCAAAGCCGGTTGGTTTTTAACATCGTTTGATGTCGATTTCCTTGTAGAAAGATTTAGAGAAGCGGCCGAGTATAAACCGTAATTTTATTCTCAACCCTTTTTAAAAAAAATAAAAAATAAATGTTAAAAATTAAAAATCAAAATTAAAAAATAAAAGTTAAAAATTAAAAAATAAATGTTAAAAATTAAAAATCAAAAAGGTCTTTGTGTTGTTTTTTAAGAACCAAGCCGGTTAAATCGATTTTATCTTTTAAAATTGAAATTAAGATATCGTTTGCGATATCGAGTATTTCCGCCGTTGTTTTTGATACGTCTATTTCGTAAGGGATTGAGCCTTCCGGAATACATTCCAAATCGTTAAAATATTTTGACAATGTTTCGTTATCCAATTTGGCCTTATAAACCGGCTGTTTTTTATTTGAAGCTGATGAATTTGACGAATTTGATTGTAATTTTGAAACTTCATTTGCATTGCAGCCGCATGCTGTTAATTCATAGTCAAAGCACGGTCTTGAAAAAAGTTTCGTTAAAATATATGTGCAAACTGTAATTCGATCTGATTTGTCGGAAATGAAACTCATTTCTTTTTTAATACGTTTATAAATCGATTTTTTCTCGGCATTATCGTTATTTAAAGAATCTCCCAAAAGTTCAACTTCATCGGAACTGTTTCTATCGTTTTTGATTTGATAAATTTTTGACGGAGAAAGATCGAATTCCGTAAGGTAATTTAAATCTCGCATTGCACGCAAATATCCGGTAACTATGAGACGGTGTTGCGATACTCCCCTTTTTTTAAGTTCCCGAGTAATACCGCTTATAGATTGCTGTTTCTGTATTTCCAAAACTTCAATTATGTGAGGAAACATATTTATTTCGTTTTCTTCGCTCATAAAACACAGCATCCGGGATTATAATTTTATAAATAACAAATTTTTGACAGCATCATTTTAATGCATAATTTTAATGCATTATTTTAAGTACAATTTTAACTGTATAATATTAATTAATACAATATATAAATTTAATTTAAATTCCGGATTTTATTGAATGAAAAATATATTCGACCGGAATTTTAAGAGAGATATAAAAAATAATGAGATATATGTTATAAGTAATAAAGAATTTATAAAGTTTTGTGGTTTATCTATTTAAGTAAATATTCAAAAATATTTAAAAAACGGTTAAAAAATGGTTACATGTACGTTAAAAAAAAATAAAATAACTAAAATTAAAATATAAGGAATAAAAGGAACAAATATATTTTTATTACATTGAAAAGCTTAAAATAGTTTGCAATTCTTTAGATATTCTGTAATTGTAAAAATGTATGAATTGTATTAATGTTTAGATATTTAAATGAAAAATAAATAAAAAATAAAATAAATAAAAACAAAATAAATAAAAACGGAATAAATATAAAAACGGAATCTAAAAGTAAAAGAGTCCGAAAAATATATTAAAAAAAATATATTTAAATATACGAGGTTTATAAATGGGAAGAACTAGAATTATAAATGACCCGTCATATTTGGTGCCTCTGTTAAGGACGTTCGGGTCAAGAACGCACAAAAAAGTATTTGACCTGCTTATTGCGGACTGGATGACTAAAGAAGAGATTGATGAAGAAATTGGAGCGGATTCCTACAAAAGCCTTTTAAATCTCAAAAAAGCGGGACTGTTGGAAAGTAAATGGAGATTTCCCGAGCCGGGGGAAAATCCGGTAAAGGAATTTCGTACATCTTATACTGATGTTCAAGTAAACTTTCAATCTTCATTTGAAGACTTGAGCGATATTATTATGCTTGCATTCAAACCTTATGATGAAGTCAAAGATTCTATCGAATTGCTTAAACAGAATATTGAAGAAGGAAATACTTCGATGAGTAAATTGACAAGAGATATGAATATGAGCGTACCTAAAATTTGTGCTATTGCGCGCAGATCCGATAATATATCAGTTATGGGACAAAGATTAAAATTAATTGAAAAAGAAGAGGAGTTGGAATTATGACAGATATTCTTCAAAGTAAAAGTACTATGACTAAATTTCAGGTTTTGACAGAAGTTGCCGCAAGACAGCCCCAAGTCAGACAAAAAGAAATTGCGGATTACATTGGAGTAACGCCGCAGGCCGTTTCCGAATATGTGAAAGAATTGACAAAAGAAGGAATGATTCAATCAGACGGAAGAGTAAAGTATAAAGTAACAAAGGAAGGAATTGACTGGCTTTTGGAAAATGCAACCACGCTTAAAAAGTTTTCAGAAAACGTAATGGAAGAAATAATCAGCCATGTGTCTACTTGGGCCGCAATTTGTGACGAAGATTTCCAAAGAGGAGAAAGAGTATTTATTGAAATGCGCGGAGGTCTTCTCTACGCAACGAGAAAAGACACCGGCGTAAGCGGAGTTACGCTTCAAAGCAGTGAAGCAGGACAAGACATCGGAATAACCGATTTGAGAGGATATTTGGACACTAAGACGGAGTCAATTTTTATATGCAAAGTTCCGAGAATTAAAAAAGGCGGATCGTCAATTGTAAACCTCGAACAGCTTGAATCAATTGTTAAAGACAAACCGTATATCGCATCAGTAGGAACGGAAGCACTTATTTCGTTGAGAAGAATAAATGTAGAACCGAATGTAATGTTTGGAGCAATAGAATCGGTAGTTCAAGCCGCTTGCCACGGTCTAGAGTCGGTAATTGTAATCGTTGAAGACGAATTGCCGCAATTACTCAGCAGAGTCGAATCGGAAAATGTTCCGTACGAAATCGTAGATTTGAGTAAGTCAAAATAAATTAAAAAAAAGCAAACTTCGAAGAAGTTTGCTTTTTTACTTTATTTCCTCTGTTTTTTATTCCCTCTGTTTTTTATTCTTTTTTTGACTTTTTTTCTTTTCTTTTTTTGCTTTTTTTCGTGACTCGTTTATTTTTTAATGTCAATGATACGCCGTAGCAATGGCGTACCATTGACACTAAGAATTCAAAAGCTGCAACGGCGTATCATTGACACTAAGAATTCAAAGGCTGCAAGGTCATACCATTGCCCCTAAGAATTAAAAAGCTGCAAGGGCGTATCATTGACACTAAGAATTCAAAAGCTGCAACGGCGTATCATTGACACTAAGAATTCAAAAGCTGCAACGGCGTATCATTGACATTAAGAATTCAAAAGCTGCAACGGCGTATCATTGACATTAAGAATTCAAAAGCTGCAACGGCGTATCATTGACACTAAGAATTCAAAGGCTGCAAGGTCATACCATTGCCCCTAAGAATTCAAAGGCTGCAAGGGCGTATCATTGACATTAAGAATTCAAAAGATGCAAGGGCGTATCATTGACACTAAGATTTTAACGGTTGCTGCAGTTTTTCAATTTCGATGATACGACCCGGCATACGTTTTTTTGTTTAGGGCGGCCAAATCAAAATTTTCCGAGATTCGTTTTTTTAATCAATGGTACGCCGTGGCAACGGCGTACCATTGACACTAAGAATTCAAAAGCTGCAACGGCGTATCATTGACACTAAGAATTCAAAAGCTGCAACGGCGTATCATTGACACTAAGAATTCAAAAGCTGTAACGGCGTATCATTGACATTAAGAATTCAAAAGCTGCAACGGCGTATCATTGACATTAAGAATTCAAAAGCTGCAACGGCGTATCATTGACACTAAGAATTCAAAAGCTGCCACGTTTTTTGTTCTATTTTATTTTTTTTTGTTAATTTATTGTTCCGTATTTTTTGCAAGTTCGTAGTATTCAGGATTGAATTTTGCCGCATTTTGGAGTGCTTCTTCCGCTTTTTCGTCTTCTCCCATTTTTCTCAAGCAATAATATTTTCCGAACCAGGATTCTCCAGATTCATTAAGTCCGAGTGCTTTTTCAAAAAACTCAAGAGCATCGGCCAAAAAACCCATATCGGTATAAATGTATGCAATTTCTTCATAGGCTTGTGCATATTTCGGGTCCAACTCTATCGCTTTTAACATATCGCTGATTGCATCATCGTAATCTTTTTCAATTGCGTAAGTATATCCTCGGTTGTACCATACGTCGGGGTTTGTCGGATTGATTTCGATTACTCTTGTAAACGCTTCGATTGCTTCGTCAAATTTTCCGGCTTCCACATAAACGGTCCCCAAATTATGCCACGCATCGTCGTTATTCGGATTGATTTCTGTAGCCTTTTTATATGATTTCATTGCAGAGGTCGAGTTTCCGATTCTGTCGAATGAAACGCCCTTATGATACCAAATTTCGGAGTCGTCCGGCCCCAATTCAAGTGCATTGTCGTATGCGATAATTGCTTCAGTTTCATTTCCCATTGCAGAATATGATATCGCTTTTCCGAACCACGCTTCTTTATATTTCGGTTTTATTTCAAGCGCTTTTTCGTATGAACGAATTGATTGTGTATAACTTCCCAACTGTGCAAATACAAGTCCGATTCCCAAATGCGCAAGAGAATTTTCTTTGTTTATAGAAACACTTTTGTTAAAATGCTTCAGTGCTTCGTTATAATCGCCGTTATGATAATATATCAATCCCAAATCGGCCAAAGTGTCCGAACTGTTCGGATTTCTTTCAATAATTCCTTTATATATTTCGATTACTTCGTCGTCATTTCCCATATTTGTCAAAGCTAACGCTTTTCCTCGCAACAACATTTCGTTTTCAGGCTCAAGCTCAAGCCCCCTGTCAAAAGCAGTTAAACTTTCTTCAGGTGCATTAATATACAACAATTCATTTCCAAGTTGAATCCAGTCGGCAACAGTCATTTCTTTTTCTTCTTTGGGACAGCTGAACATTGCTCTTTCGGCTTCGTCAAAATCAATTACCGGTAATACGTTTGAACTTTTTTTTGACATATTTAAACTCCATTATTTAAGTTTTAATTTAAATTTAGATTTAAGTTTTAATTTTAAGTTTAGATTTAAGTTTTAATTTAATTTAAATTTTAATTTTTAATTAATTGATTTAAATTTTATATTTCATGCTATTTTTTTCTGCCAATTTTGTATTCTCTTTTTAGGAATTTCTGTTTTATTTGCAATTTCGGATGCGCTCTCTTTTTTCAACTCGCCCGCTGTTTTTATTCCGATATCGTTTAATTTTTTTTCATAAACTTTTCCGATTCCGGGAATGAAACCTACGGGTTCGTTTTCTCTAATTAATATCTCGCCTTCTTCATTCTTTTCGTCTTCTTTGTCGTCTCTTGTTTTTTCCCATTCTTCGAAATTACATTGCGGGCATCCCAAGTCCCAAGGTCTTTTGCCTGCATTCATAATTTTTATCTTGAACAAACCGTGCTCTTCACACGCTTTATCTGTTACAATAATTTGTCCTTTTGGCGGAAGCGGTAACGCAAAATTACAATCAGGGTATCCGTTGCAGCCTATAAATCTTCCGCCTTTTTTTGATCTTCGAATAATCAAATCCGATTCACAAATGCTGCATTGGCCGACCGTTTTATCTTCAATAAGCCCAAGCCTTAAAGACTCTTCTACATCTTCGCTGTTTTTTTCCAACTCCTCGTATATTTCAAGAAGAAGTCTTCTTGATTCGTTTAAAACCGTTTCTTCATCGATTTCCCCTTCCGAAATTTTATCCATATCTTTTTCGAGGAGTTTTGTCATTGTAGTTCTTACAATTTCGGGAGAATATTTTTCAAGCGTATCTATTACCGCATATGCCGTTTTTGTAGGCTGAAGCGGATTTCCGTGAATATAATATCTTGAGACAAGTTTATTTATGATATCCGCTCTTGTCGCTTTTGTACCAAGCCCGAGCTCGTCCATAATTCTAATCAAACGGCCTTGTCCGTATCTTCCCGGAGGCTGTGTTTCTTTCTCATAGTGATTTGCACTCTTTACTTTTAGAATTTCGTTTTCCGATAAATTCGGAAGAATTCTGTCATCCGGTTTATTATACGGATAATATTTTCTCCAGCCTTCATCTACCAAAGTTGAACCGTTTGACCTGAACAACTCGTCTTCAATATCTATTTGAACCCTTACCGTTTTCCATTGCGCTTCTTTTGCAAAAGTTGCAAAAAACCTTCGGACTACGAGCTCATAAATTTTCCACTCTTCTTCTTTCAAATCTTTTTTAGAAGCAACAGATACCGGGTGAATAGGCGGGTGCGCCGGATCCGTTTTCTTGCCGGCAGTCGGCTCCAACTTCGGAAGCTTTAACAGTTCTTTTGCGTAAGCGTCAAATTCGGTTCCTAAAAACATTTCAATTAAAGCTTTCAAATCGAGAGTTTCAGGATAAATTGTACTGTCGGTTCTCGGATACGATAAATATCCGCTTTCATAAAGAGTTTGATACGTTCGCTTTGCGCTGTTTACCGTAATTCCGATTGAGTTTGCGGCAACATAAAATTCGGTCGTGTTAAACGGAATTGGCGGCTTTTCGCTTCTTTCTTTTTCTTCAATTGAAATTACTTTTGCCGTTTTACTCTTTTCAACTTTGGCAAACACTTTTTTTGCTTCTTCTTTATCGTAGATTCTTCCGGATTTGTAGCCTGCAATAAACGTTTCTTTCCCGCTCGTTTCCAGATTTGCTTCAATTTCACTGTAAGGAACCGGAACGAACGCATCTCTTTCTTTTTCTCTTTCAACGATTAATGCAAGAGTGGGCGATTGAACTCTTCCGACAGACAAAAACAGTTTTCCGAGCCTTCCTGCCGAAAGCGAAATATATCTTGTAAGAACCGCGCCCCAAACAAGGTCGATAACTTCTCTTGAATGTCCTGCGCTTGCAAGCGCAAAATTAACTTCTGTTAAATTTTCAAAAGCATGTTTAATGTCTTTTGGAGTCAATGCGCTGTAAAGCGCTCTATCATATTCAACGTCCGGGTTTACTTCTTGAATCAATTCAAGAGCCTCAACGCCTATAAGTTCTCCTTCTCTGTCGTAGTCTGTTGCAATCGTTACTTTTTTTGCATTTTTTCCTATAAGTTTTATCGCATTTACAATTTTTCTGTTCGTGATAATTCTTCGTATATCCGCATCAATCAGCTCTTTAGGGCTCGTTTTTTGCCAATTGTTATATTCTTTTGGAAAATCGATTCCGACTATGTGGCCGCTAAGCCCCATCACAACAGTCTTTTCATAATCTTTATACTTAAACTCGTAAGTTTCAATACCCAAATTCGGATATCTTACTCTTTTTACTTTATCTTCCGCAAGTATTGCCGCAATTCTCTTTGCAGCCGTTTCTTTTTCCGTTATTATAAGATACACGCAAAAACTCCGTTTATATTAATCCTTATTTCAAATCCATTTAAATCCATTTAAATCCATTTCATTTTTCTAATTTTGTAAATGATAATCACACATATAATTCCCATTAGGGCCAACGAAAAGTAGTACCCATATTTCCATTCAAGTTCGGGCATATTTACAAAATTCATTCCGTAAACGCCTGCTATAAACGTTAACGGTATAAATATTGTCGATATTATCGTCAATATTTTCATTATTTCATTTTGTTTTAAATTTATATTTGACTCGTAAACACTAAAAATATCTGACAAATTTTCTCTTTCAGTCTCGATCATATCTTCAATTCTTACTACATGGTCATAAATGTCTCTATAATAGTTTTTTGTTGATTTTCTTATCAATTTTGAATCGGTTTTTGAAATCGAGGAAAACACTTCAATAAGCGGCTTTACAGACAAATTAATTTTCGTCAGCTGCGTTTTGGAATTTTTAATATCTTCAACTACTTTAACATCTGTACTTTTAAATGCAGCTTCTTCTATTTCAAAAATATGATCATCCATTTTTTCAATTATATCAAAATAATTATCAACGATTACATCGATTAAGGCATATGTCAAATAATCGCTTGCATACTTTCTTATTTTACCGTCTTTTTTTATCCTGCCGATTACGCTGTCAAATATTTTTGTCTCAAACTCGCAAAACGTTATTACAATATTATATGACGTAATTATACTAATCTGCTCTTTTTTAACCTCTTTACTGTTTTCGTCAAAACCTAAATTGTGTATGACTATGTATATGTAGCCCTCTTCCTCGAAAATATCTTTTTTAGGCCTTTGCTCCCGACTGAAAACGTCTTCAAGCGTCAACTTATGGATGGCAAACATTTCTCCCAGAGCCCTTATAGTCTCCACGCTCAAAGCACCTTCGAAGTTTATCCATGTAATCGACGGTGTTGCTTTATATTTTGCAATATCCTCTATATTTTCCACATCAACTTGATATTCTTCGTATCCGCTTTCAACATAGTCAATAACTGTAATTTTTACGTCGGATTTTTCGGTGTTTTCAGCTATGGTATTACTTTTGACATTATGGGATGTTTCAAGGCGGTCTCGGATTTTCTCAGCCATTCTTAACATTCTTAAATTCGTCCCGTCATTATTAAAATTAAAAAATAAAATATGCGGGAAGTGGGAATCGAACCCACGAACCTCTACAAGACAGGGTCCTAAGCCCTGCGCCTTTGACCTCTCGGCAATCCCCGCACATTCGATAGATTTGATTAATTTATTATTTCAGCCGTTTATTTCAGCTGATTTTTTATTTCAGCCGTTTATTTCAGATGATTTTTTATTTCAGCCGTTTATTTCAGCTGATTTTTTATTTCAGCCGTTTATTCAGCTGATTTTTTATTTCAGATGCTTTTAATCATTAATAAATATATATTTTTTACTCTATTCTCATTTTCTAATTTCTTTGTTTTTTAATTTCGTTTTCTTTATTTTTTTATTCCGGTTCCTTTATTTTTTAATTCCGGTTTCTTTATTTTTTAATTCCGGTCTTACCAGATCCGTTTTCCCTAAAAATCGGTCAATTGCACTTGCATTTGTGAATACTTCTTCTCTTTCTTCTTTTTTGTTTACGAGAAGTCCTATAAAAACTAAAAGAAGTCCTAACAATATATTTCCCGTAAATGCTAATAATAAAACGCCGGCGAGTGCAAAAGTAGATGCCACGAGTCCTCTGAACGCTCCGTTTCTATACGATTTAAAGCCTGTTCTCCAAAATATTCTCAAATCTCTCAACGTTAAATAAATCATTGAAAAATATGCGAAAAGACATATAATTATGTATATTTTAACAAAAGTTCCGCCGGAAAAATCCATAAATACCAACAAATCCTATAAAATTAGTGATTCTTTTACTTTTTTTAGTTCTATTTTTAGTTCTATTTTTAGTTCTATTTTTAGTTCTATTTTTAGTTCTATTTCTATTTTTAGTTCTATTTTTAGTTCTATTTCTATTTTTAGTTCTTATAATGGATAACTTTATTATATTATTTCTCTATTCAATTAATCAAAATAAATTTCAAATATATAAACTTATATTGATTATTGATATATTATAATGCAGGTACGTATTTATGGTAAATATTTCAATTATTATGGGTTCGGAATCGGACCGCGCAATCGCTGACAGAGCTGTATCGGTTCTCGAAAAATCGCGATATACTTACGAAGTTGTCGTTATATCCGCACATCGAAATCCTGACGCTTTAGATGAATATATCAAATCATCCGACTCTCTTGTATATATTGCAATTGCAGGCCTTTCCGCCGCACTTCCCGGGGTCATTGCATCAAAAACAAAAAGGCCGGTAATCGGTGTTCCGGTAAATGCAAAACTCGGAGGAATAGATGCTTTACTTTCAATTGCACAAATGCCGCCCGGAGTTCCGGTAGCAAGCGTTGGAATCGACAACGGTGCAAATGGAGCACATATGGCGGTCAGAATTTTGGACTTGCTAAATATCGATCAATAAATCGAACAATAAATAATACAATAAGAAAACAAGGAACAAAAAAGCAAAAGATAAAAAGCAAAAGATAAAAACAAAAAAAACAAAACGTAAAAAAGAAAAAGATAAAAGGAATGAAAAAAATGAAAAAAAGCGCCGAGAGGGAGATTCGAACTCCCGAGGGGATACTCCCCACAAGCTTTCCAGGCTTGCGCCCTACCACTAGACTACCTCGGCAAAATCGAGTAGATTATCAAAACAGATTTAAACTATAATAAACTTTCGAAAAATCTCTTTTAAATTTATTTCATCTACTCATTTTCTTTCGTTTTTGCTTTTATTTTGACAATGCTAAACTTATATTTTAAAACCTATATTTTATATACTATCCAGCGCATTATAAACAAAACCGAAAATGTTTCGTTTATTTTGGATATATTTGATTTGTTTGATAATTATTTGTGCTCTTAAAAAATAAAAAAGGTGTTGGTTTTAAATGTCGGAAGTTTACGAAGACGACCACGTTGATAAATTATCGCGTGAGAGTTACAACTTTCAAAAAATTGTTGTTGTTGTAGGTCTTGCTCTTTTTTTCATAAAGTTTGCCGCTTGGTATATGACTAATTCGGTTTCAATATTAACTGACGCGCTTGAAAGTACTGTCAACGTAGTTGGCGGTTTCATAGGGCTTTTCAGTCTTTATGTATCTACACTTCCGCCTGATAAAAGTCATCCTTACGGTCACGGAAAAATTGAGTTTTTATCGGCCGGAATCGAAGGAACAATGATAACTATTGCAGGTATTTTTATAATTTACCAAGCAATTTCAAATTTATTAAATCCGAAACCGATAAGTCAGCTCGATTACGGTATTATATTGGTTGCCGTAACGGCCCTTGTTAATTATTCAGTCGGGTATTATGCCGTAAAAAAGGGTGAAAAAAACAATTCCCTGGCACTCATTGCAAGCGGAAAACATTTAAAATCGGATACATATTCCACTATCGGAATTATAATCGGCCTATTATTAATTATTATAACCGGAATTCAATGGCTTGACGGTGCGGTCGCATTATTATTCGGTATAATCATTATTTTAACCGGAATAGGTATCATAAGAAAAGCCACGGCCGGAGTAATGGATGAATCAGATGAAGAATTATTATCACAAATTGTAGAAGTGCTTGAGTCGTCCAAGCACGATTCTTGGATCGATTTACATAACTTAAGGCTAGTAAAATACGGAAATAAATATCATATCGATTGCAATATGACGATTCCTATTTATATGATGGCGTACGAATCGCAAAACGAAGTTAGAGATGTAAAAAAACTGGTCAGAACGAAATTTTATAAAAACGTTGATATAAATATCCAAACTAAAGTATGCAATCCGGATTTATGCGTTTTGTGCCGAATTAAAGACTGCTCGGAAAGAAAACACGACTTTGTTAAAAACGTGCCGTGGACTCTTCAAAACGTTACAAAAAACGCACACCACAAACTGCCTTCAAACGATACAAAATCCACATGAATTTTCGGATTTTCGGAAATTTTCGGGATATTCTATGTTTTTATAATCTCTCTATTTGTGCGGAATAAATTCCGTTTTCTTCTTTAACTTTAACAGGTGCAGAAAACAATTCCGATAATTTTTCAGAATTTAATATTTCTTTTTTATTTCCGTCCGCAAAAACCGTTCCTTCTTTTATTAATACGACTCGGTCAATTTCTTTTATAATATCTGACAACTCGTGAGTAACCAACACAACAGTTACTTCTTTTGAGAGTTCCGATATCGTTTTTAAAAATTCGTTCGTTGCTTTTAAATCGAGGCTGTTTGTCGGTTCGTCCAATATCAACGCCTTCGGTTTGTGAACGAGTGCGCGCGCAATCAATACTTTTCTTGCTTCACCTGTCGAAATTTCTGTCATTTTTCTGTTTGCCAAATGTTCAATTCCCATTCTTTTTAAAGCATCATTTACCGCAAATTTCATATCAGTCGTTACATTGTGATTTTTATGAACATTTATGCTTGAAAAAAAACCGGACAACACGATTTCAAAAACTCTTGCTTCGGTTTTGTCGCACTGATATTGAAGATCTGTTGTTATTATTCCCATATTTTTTCTCAATTCAAAAACGTCCCACAAACGGCTACCCATTATTTTGGCATACGAATTTTGACGTGCAACCGGATAATAATCTCGTGTAATAACTTTCATCAAACTCGATTTTCCGGAACCGTTCGGACCTATAATTGCAATATGCTCTTTCGGCATAATTTTTAAACTCATACTTTTTAACAAGTAATTTCCGCTGCGTTTCACGCTGATATTATGAAATTCAACAAGAGGCGTTTCATTTTCGTTGTTTGTCATAAATTTCTCCTCGTCTCCTTTTTATTTTTATGTGTTTTTTTAATTTTATGTGTTTTTTTAATTTTATGTGTTTTTTTAATTTTCATGTTTTTCATGTTTTTTTATGTTTTTTTATGTTTTTATTTTAATGTTTTTTTCACGCTCTTTCAAACAATTTTTCGAGTTCCTTTCCGGAAAACATAATTATTGTAGGCCTTCCGTGCGGGCATGAATACGGATTCGTTGTTTTTCTAAGCTGGGAGATCAGTCTATACATTTGTTCTGTTGTGCATCTCGCACCCGCTTTTATTGCAGCTCTGCATGAAACGGTTTTCAAAATTTGTTCTTTCGGATTTTCCTGTTTTTGTAAACTTCCCGTTGCAAGAATTTCCGAAATTAAATCTTGTATCAGCTCCGCATCTCCTACTTTTTCAAATATTGCAGGAACAAATGTTACAATGTATGATAAATCTCCAAACTCCGATATACCGAATCCTGCATCTTCAATATATGGAATATATTCTTCCATAAGCACCTTTTCAGATGCCGATAAATTCAAAACGACAGGTTCGATAAGTTCCTGAACAGTTTTTTCTTTAGTATCGTCGCACAAAAAATCATAAATAATTCTTTCATGTGCGGCATGTTGGTCAATAATTGCAAATCCTTTATCTTCCGTTTCCGCAATTATATACAAATCAGCAACAAGTCCTAAAACTCTTAAATCGGTAGGAAGAGTTTTTCCGCTTTCCGACATTTCGCTTTTGTCATCTAAAAGCTTTTCAGTATACCTCAAACGCCTTTCCGTGTCTTTTGCAGGATATACAAATTCGTTTCCGAATTTGTTTCTGTCAGGTTTTAATGTGTCGTATCCGATTCCGGCTTTTTCAAAAATTCCGGTGTCACGTCCGAAATAACCGCCGTCACTGCTTTTTATATTTCCCGTACTTTTCACTTTGGTATCCTTATCCAAGTTTTTATTGAAACTCTTATCGAAATCGGTTTTAAAACCTGAATCCGGTTGAATATTTATTCCGTAATCAGAAAAAGATTTGCTAGATATCTTTTTTGCATCCCCCGATGTTAACCCGAGCGACAGATCTTCTTTTTTCAGCGTATTTTCTATCGCTTTTATGATTGCGTTTGAAACATTTTTTTCTTTTAAAAATTTTATTTCAGTCTTTCTCGGATGAACGTTTACATCGATTTCATCAGGCGGAAGCGTTATTTTTAAAACACAAGCAGGATACATCCCTTTCGGGATTTTCGTATAATATCCGAGGCGTACCGCCGAATTTAATTCTTTTGAAACAACCGGCCTTCCGTTCACGATAAAATACATTAGCCCCGGATTTGTTTTATTAAATTCCGGCTTTGAAATATAACCTTCTACTTTTATGCCGTTTTCTATTATATCTTCCCTTCCCGTTTCATTTTCCGTCTCTTTTTCCGTTTCTTTTTCTGTTTCTTTTTCCGTATCTGCTTCTTCATCAAAATTCGAAATCGGAATCATCAATCGTGCAGTTTCTTCGCCCAACGTATCCGCTATTGAATTAAACAAATCGGACGACGCGCTCGATACGATTTTTTTCCCGTTGTTAGTCAAATAAAAAGAAATGTTGTTATTTGCAAGAATCAAATCGGTTACTATATTTGTGATATGAGATAATTCGGTAGCATCCGTTTTTAAATATTTCTTTCTGACAGGCACATTTGAAAACAATTCATGCACTATAACTGTCGTTCCGTCAGACGCTCCGATATCAGATATTTCATCTTCTTTTCCCGATTCTACTACAAGGCGCGTTGCAAACGGATCTTCCTTTCTTTTTGTAATAATTTCCATTCGGGCAACCGCACCGATTGATGATAGAGCTTCTCCTCGGAACCCCATCGTTTTTATGATTTCCAAATCATCCACAGAACTTATTTTACTCGTAGCATGTTTAATCGGACACAAAACAACGTTTTCACGCGACATCCCGCTTCCGTCGTCACGCACGGATATTTTCGTTTTCCCACCGTCAATTAAGTCAACCCATATCGTTTTTGCACCGGCGTCCAACGAATTGTCCACAAGTTCCTTTACAACGGACGCCGGGCGTTCAATGACTTCACCCGCTGCGATTTTATTTATTGTATCTTTATCCAATATGTTTATTTTTACATCCGTTTCCATAAAAATTCACTTCAAATGTTTTTATTATTTTTTTATAATATTAATTTCCTTCAGAATTGTCATGATTTATAATACGTAACAATAGACTTATATATTAGTGTTTATAATTTGTTACACTAAGTAATTTATGCAGTTTTAAATAATATTTATATCTATTGCGCTTATTTATTTAATAATTTCATTGACAACTCAATTATATCAATTATATATAACTTCAGATTAAACTCGAGAATTTATAATTACCGGATTTATATTAATAATTATCAATAATCAATAATTATCAATAATCAATTGTTATCAATAATCAA
>JAAYST010000074.1 GCA_012518265.1 Candidatus Methanofrustulum fimipullorum
CGCAGCAGCAATCGTCGTCATCGCAGCAGCAATCATCATCATCGCAGCAGCATTCGTCGTCATCACAGCAGCATTCATCGTCATCGCAGCAGCAGTAATCATCGTCATAGTAATAACCGTAACGGCTGCAGAAAGGACATTTTCCTTTTTTGGCGAGGTAACTAAGGATAATAAGTACAAGTAACAGAGGAATTGCAATTATTATAAGAAGTTCAATAAATTCACGTAATTTCATAATTTGCACCTAATTTTAAGTTAATTTATATACAAGATTTAATAATCAAATGTTTTGATTATAAATAAGTAAATCTTATATAAATAATATATCATTCTCCTATTTTAGATTAACTGATTAAAGGGATTATATGTTTTTTTTAGAAACGTTTTATGATGCGATATATGAATACGACGAATCGAAATACGTAATATTTGGAGTTCCTTACGACAATACATCGTCTTTTAGGGCAGGCAGCCGTTGGGCACCGAATAAAATTAGAGAAGCAAGTTTAAATTTTGAAACTTACGACTATTATTATGATATGGAATTTACGGATATACCGATACATGATGCAGGAAATATGGATCCGTCGGTTCCGATTCAAGACACTTTGGATGAATTGTATTTATCTGTTTTTGAAATTTTAAACGACGGAAAAATTCCGATAATGCTTGGGGGAGAGCACTCGATTACATATGCCGCGGCAAAAGCGTGTGCAAAAAAAATCAAAGAAGATAATATTGAGAAGAATGTTGATACTGATTTTGGATATTTAGTACTTGATGCGCATCTTGATTTGAGAGAAGAGTACAGAGGAGTAAAATATAATCATGCGTGCGTTTTGAGAAATATATATACGGAAATTACAGAAAATGTAGCGGTTATTGGCGCAAGAAGCGGCTCTAAAGAAGAATGGGAGTTTGCAAAAGAAAATAAAATACCGGTATTTACGGCAGACGATGTAATAGAGTACGGTGTTAAAGATATATTAAAACAAGTAAATGAGTCGATGTGTTCGGAAAATATATATCTTTCACTCGATATGGACGTATTGGATCCGGCATATTGTCAAGGATTGGGAACGCCTGAGCCGTTCGGTTTAACTTCGATAAATGTCAGAGACATTATAAGAGAAATTGCTCCGAAAACGTGTGCGTTTGATATAGTGGAAATAGCACCGGAATACGATAGCGGCAACTCGGCTATTACGGCTGCCAAATATGTAAAAGAATATGTATTTTCAAAAGAGAAATGAAAATCAAAGAAAATTAATTAAATTAAATTAACCGGATTGAGTCAATCGAGCGTCAACATCGTCCACTGTTGCATCGTTATAAATTATATAACTTGCCAGAGCTTCTTGGGTAGAGCCGTGAAATCCTTCTGTTTTCGCCTGAGAAACTTCGGGAAATCTTGTATAACTTGATGATAAATATCCGGTTATTGCAACTGTATAGCTTCGCCCTGCCGCAACGGGTTCGTCATTTATAGAAATTGCAACTATTTTTTCACCGACAGGATTTGACGAATTAACAGAAATTTTAATGCCTGAAAATTGAAGGAAATTGTTAGAGCTTTTCGGATAGCTTTCCAGAGACTTTTCAAGTAAACTAATCAATGCGGCACCTGAAATTTTCTTTACGACAATTTCGTCGTTTGAGGGCAAAACCGAATCAACCTGAGCTCTTGTAATTTCACCTGCCGGAATAGAACTTCTTATAGAAGCACTTTCCACAAACGCAACGTCGGCATCCGATTTCCATCTCATGGAATCCGCAATTAAGCAGCCGAGATTTGTCAGGCTTGAGCGAGTATAAGACGTATCTCCTAAAAGTATTGTATCGGTAGAGCCGATGACTTCATTTTTAAGAGTATTGTATCGTTCATTTTCGGTTTTAATTCGATCTTCAGCCGTTGTGTTATTTACGCTTGCAAAATCGCTTAAATTCAAAATTTGACTGTATAATGTCAATGAATCGTCTTTTTTAACAAGATCAACCAAGCTTACCGGATTGCTTTTATTGCCCGATTGAACGATTAAAGTATCACCTACCCAATTTCCGTAAGGGTATACTTCGTTATTGTCATCTATAATTAAATCAATTCCGTATACGTCTTTTGCAAACGATTCAGAACTGTAAGGAGAATCAATTCCTTCATTCAAACAGAAATGTGCCAAACATACAATGACGTCTACGTTTTTTGATTCAAGCGTTTTTACAATCTCACGAGAAGTTGAAATTACGTCTTTTATTTTGATTTGCCCGACCACTTTCGGGTGCATTATAGACAGCGCATCCTCCGACATTACGCTGAAAATCCCAACTTTAACTCCGTTTACTTCTTTAATTATATACGGTTTAAATAATAATTCATCGTCTTTGTTATACACGTTTGCGCATAAAAAAGAAAAATTTGCACGATTTTGAAGTTGCCCCAATTGAGATATATTATAATTCAGATCCATATCTCCAATCGCAATTGCGTCATATTTGGCAATATCCATCAAATCGATCATCAATTCCCCTTCAGACGAGGTTGTTAAAAAATAGCCGTGAAGAGCATCCCCGGAATCGATTAGAATCACATTATTGTTAGTAGAATGACGGATTTGTTGAACGGCCGATATGTAAGACGGAAACGACAAAGTTCCATTATTTCCGTCAACGTTTCCTTCCAGATTGCCTGTATAGATTATAACGATTTCCGAGCCGGATTTATTATCAATAAAACCCGATAAAAGCTGATAGCCCATAAGACCCAATATAATCAGCAAGGCTGCGACTAATACATACGCCTGGTTTTTTTCATAGTCCATTATTCTACAACCCGAATTATATAATTATGAAATTATGTTATGAAATTATTTCTAACAAACATTGAAGAGATTAATAACATATAAAGATTATTTATCATAATATATAACATAATATATAAAGATTATAAAAATTAGAAAAATTAGAAAGATTATAAAAATAGAAAGATCAGAAAAATTAGAAAGTATATTCTGTTTATAAAAATATATTCATTTAAGGAAAATATTTTATATTTACAAAACATTAGGAAACAATTATGAAAGAAACTATAAAAGTAACCGGAATGTCATGCAAACATTGCAAAAGCAGAGTAGAAAAAAAATTAAAAGAAACAGACGGCGTAAAAAGCGCAGAAGTGAATTTGGAAAATTCGGAAGTAACTGTCGAAACAGATTCTGAAAAAATTAATATTGAAGAAATAAAAGATATTATAAACAGTTTAGGTTACAAGGCTTGAATTTTAGAAAAATCAAAAAAAGAAAACTGTTTTTATTTAAATTAAAAATACGTCAGAAATAAAAGAATAAAACGCAGCTGCCGTTAAAATCTTAAAAAAATAAAACGATTTTGGGGTTTTTCTTAAAACTAAAAAAACGGGCATTTGTAAAAGTTTTGAAATGGGCAGACGGAATGGAAAAAAGGTCGAGTGGTTTTATCAATCAAAAATGAAAAGCCGCATCACGGCTTTTCCTAAAAAAGAATAAAACGGAAAAACAACGTTAAGTGCATCTACGCTCAAACCGTAAAGGAAAAGAATAAAACGGAAAAACAATGTTAAGGGCATCAACACTAAAATAGTAAAGTAAAAAGAATAAAACAAAATGCCGCTTAAACCCTGAAAAACCATAAAACCCGAGAAATAGTTTATCCCAAAAAACCAGAAAAAAACGACCCAAGGTTTTATTCCAAAAAACCAAAAAAAAAAAACCGCAGCACCAAAAATCTCTCGAAGTGGCCGCTCCACAGGAAAAAAACGGAAAAAATCAGAAAACTGTTAAAAAAATATTAAAACTGTAAAAAAGAAAGACTATTAAAAAATATTGA
>JAAYST010000075.1 GCA_012518265.1 Candidatus Methanofrustulum fimipullorum
AACACATCTGAATTTTTTATTACGTAAAATTGCAAATAGTCATTATGTCTATCTAAAAAAGGAACTGTTATTTCAAATACTCCGTTGTCAAGAGTTTTAATTTGGATTAATTTTTCATGTATCATAATATTAAAAAAGCTGTTCGGAAATGTAATCCGAACAGGTTAGTTAGTCTTTATATCGGTGCTTTAATAAATACAAGTGTATTTTTCTCATATGCATCATTAATTAAATCTTTCATTTGCAATTTTAATTTATCTATTGTAGGATTTGTATCTCTGTTTTTTTCAATTTCCAGCCACATTATTTCTTCGTGTAAATCGGCTAAATTGTTTGCCAGTTCTCCATTTTCATCTAAAATGTCGTCCATAAATTTTTGAAATCTTTTTAAGCTGAATATCCATTCTCTTTTCAATTCTTTTATATTCATCGTAAAGAGTTCCTTCTCGCCATTCTGTATATGTTTGATTTTTAACATATTCAGTTTTAGGAGTTTTTTCTACGGTTCTAGCCGCCCTCGTCTTCCCGCTCGGCACATCCGGAACATAAGCTTTTGTCGTACACCTGCAGTACGGGTGCATAGGATGGATATTAACTCCCGGCTCAGCTTTATCGATATCAAATACTTGACCATCTAAAGCACCGCAAACTGGACATGTTTTTTCTGACAAAGTCGCTAAAAACACGTACTTTTCAAGTCCGAATTCTTTGTATGCATCAATTTCCGCGGTTGATGCAATTCGGGATGCTTCGAGTTCGGCAATCGATGCCACTTTTGTTGAGATTCGGATTGTGTTTTTTATGTAAAGCCTTTCGATTCGTTTTAAGTTTTTTGTTATATTTTCCGTATTTTTATTTTTTATTTTTTTTTTTTATTTTTATTTTATTTCCCGAATCAATGAAAAAATTTAAATATCTTAATTACCCTTACTTTCATTCTGTTTAAATTTATTCTCTTTCTGTTTTATACCTTTATATTATACATTTTGCGAGGGTTGTCGAGCGGTCAAAGGCGCTGGACTTAAGATCCAGTTTCGGAGGAATTCGTGGGTTCAAATCCCACCCCTTGCATTATTTTTTTTATTCCTTCTTTTCTCCCACCTTCTCCAATCCATATACACAAAAACATATTAAACACATAATATCCTAAAACAGCAGTAACATTTATTTATTGGTTAAACGTGTTATATATATTTCATTTTACTATTTTTACGTTTGACCGAAACTTTTACTATTTTAGCGAGTGTGTATTTTGTGTCTGTTGATACTGAAAAATCTTCTTCCGATGAAACATATTTTAATTTGATATGTAATCACGTTGTTGATTTGGCTTTATCTTTAAACGCTCATGCTGTTTTTTTAGTAGGCGATATCGAATTCAAATCTGATAAGTTAAAGGGAATTCCCGTAATTGCCGTAAATTCCGTGTTGCCTTCCGTTTTTGAAAGATTGAAAGCAACGGAAGACCGCTCTTTGTTGGTCGAAGAATATGCCGATGCGGTTGTATCGAATGCGGACGACAGTATTTCTTTAATTCATTCGGTAGCGGCTTTGGAATATATTTTGGGAAATGTTTCTAACGGCTACATTTTAGGTTTTGTAAAAAAAGAATCGTTTTATTCAATAGTTGTACACGACATAAGCGACAACAAAATAGTACGCCTTGTTCACGAGTGCGAAAACCGTGTAGCTCCCGGTGTTTTTAATTTGGTAATAAAACTTGCAATTAAAATTTCAACACAGGGTCGTGAAGGAAATAAAATCGGAACGGCGTTTATAATAGGAGATGAAGACGAAGTAATGAGACGTTCTCATCAAATGATTTTAAATCCGTATCTTTTGCAAGATCCGACAGATTGCAATATTTTAAATAAAGAAAACTGGGAATCCGTTTTAGGATTTGCACAGCTTGACGGGGTTTTTATTGTTTCGGCCGAAGGGTCCATAATTTCCGCGGGAAGATATCTCGATGTCGATGCAAACAGTTTTAAAATAGGAAAAGGATTCGGCAGTCGACATATTTCAGCAGCGTCAATTACACGCGACACAAATGCAATAGCAGTCGTAATTTCGCAATCCGGCGGAATCATAAGATGCTATATGGACGGAAAAGAAGTCTTAATGATCGACCCGTTTTCATCAAAAGCATCTATGCCGGTTTAATTTTATATTTTATTCATTAATTTTCATCGATTATTACTTTTCTTCCGTCGATTTTCAATTTTCCTTCAACGAAAAGTCGTACCGCTTCCGGATATGCAATATGTTCTTCTGTCAGTATTCTCTCGGCAAGCGTGTTTTCGTCATCGTCTGAAAATACGGGAACGGTTCTTTGAATTATTATCGGCCCGGAATCAAGTGAAGGCTCTACAAAATGAACTGTGCATCCGGAAATTTTTGATCCGTATTCGATTGCCTGCCTTTGTGCGTTAAGCCCTTTAAATGACGGAAGAAGTGACGGGTGGATATTTATTATTCTGTTTTTGTACTTTTCAATAAGAGGGTCGCTTATAATTCTCAAATAGCCTGCCAAAACCACAAGGTCGGTTTCATAACTTTCCAAGATTTTCATAATTTCAAAATCAAATTCTTCTCGTGAATTATAATCGTCAGGATTTACAAAAATCCCCGGGATATTCTCGTTTTTAGCTTTTAAAAGTGCTCCCGCATCCTTTTTATTGCTGATTAAACAAACAATTTTTGCGCCTTCAATCTTTTTCGATTTAATGGCATCCGCAATTGATTGAAAATTTGTTCCGCGACCCGAAACAAGAATAGATATTCTGACCGTCATTAAAAAACCTGGATTATTCAATATAATTATTTATAAATTTTATGTTTTTTTTTATTTTTTGTTAATTATTTTTCAATTTCATTATCATAATTCTCTTTATCATAATATGTGTTAAGTGTTTTTTTCATATTTCTTGTGACTCTTTCACTTCCGTCAGGATACACATATATTATTTTATCTACATGTGCTCCCAATTTTTTTGAATAGTGAAGATAATATTTTTCGTCTTCGACAGACATATTTTTTACTTTTACTTCAGCACTGTGTTTATTAATATTTTTTATTTCATATTCTTCAAAATCATACATAAACCTGTCAATGTGCCCGTCCATGTGGTTTGTTCCAAACGTAAAGAAAAACAGATCGATTATAGGAATAGCCTCATATGTTATTTGGAATGTTGCATCTTCTTTTTCCAAATATATGCGCAATTCGGTAAACCCAACTATTTCATGCCTTATATTTTTTTCTACATCGAAAGACGCGGTAAATACGAGTGTAGTAATTAAAATAAGTGCCAAAATTACAATGAGTTTTGCTTTAGATTGAATGTTCATTTTATAAACACTTTTTAGCCCTTTATGGTTAATAAACTTGTTCTATTTTATATTTTTTATTTTTTATTTTATGCTTTTTGTTTTATGTTTTCTATTTTTATTTTTGTATTAATTAGACAACAAAAGTTATAAAGTAGTATCCTTTAGTATATGAATTGTTATTTTTGTGAAATATCAAATATATTACTGTGAAATATCAAATATATTACTGTAAATTTAAATATATTATTTACTAACATTTATATATTCTTTATCAGCTTTATATTTCATAAATTTTATCGCTTTATTTCATATGTTTCAAAGTGATTCGATATGGACTGTTACAATTATAAAAATATTAAAGGCGGAATTATGCAAATTGCGGATCGTTTTTCTTACAATTTTAAAGCGAAAAAATCCGCATTTTCGAATAAAAAATTAAATCCTGATTCCGATGAACAAACATTTGGTAGTGTTAAAATAAATAAAGTATCGATTGATAATGATTATTCCTCGGAGTTTTTCTCTTGTTCTCAAGTGAACGATTCACAAGCTGTTTCTGAGTCCGGGTCCGAGTCGGAATCCGAACTCGGTTCAAATCCGGGGTCGGAAGCCGTACCTTTGCCCGATGATGAAAAAACTGTTGAAGAAGACGATGATTACTCTTCAAATCTCGTGTTTAATACTACTGCCGATATAAAAGTCCCTGAACTTTTAATCGACCAAATATTGGGGCAGGACGAAGCAGTTGAAATCGTAAGAAAGGCGGCTTTTCAACGTCGTCACGTAATGATGATCGGAACTCCGGGTACGGGAAAGTCGCTTCTTGCAAAAGCAATGGCGGAATTGCTTCCCCGAGAAGAACTTGAAGATATTATGGTTTATCCGAATATCGAAGACAACAACAACCCTAAAATCAGAAGAGTTCCTGCAGGAAAAGGACGTGAAATAGTTGCCGCTCATAAAATGGAATCTCAAAAGAAATCTCAAACTAAAAACATGATTATTTTGTTTTTGGTTTTGGGAATTTTAGTTTATTCGTTTTATACAGGAAATCTTTTATGGGGTATTTTTATTTCGCTTCTGTTCCTCGTATTCTCAAAGCAATTCATAAGCCGCGACGAAACAATGATTCCGAAAATTTTAGTATCGAATTATAACAAACAACACGCACCTTATATTGATGCAACCGCTGCACACGCAGGAGCTCTTTTGGGTGATGTAAGACACGATCCGTTTCAGTCGGGCGGACTTGAAACCCCGGCGCACGACCGTGTAGAAGCCGGTGACATTCACAAGTCTCATCGCGGTGTTTTGTTTATTGATGAAATCAATACCCTCGGAATTGAATCTCAACAAAGTCTTTTGACAGCTCTTCAGGATAAAGAATATGCAATTACGGGACAGTCTGAGAGAAGTTCGGGTGCTCTTGTGAAAACCGAACCAGTTCCATGCGATTTTATTATGGTTGCGGCCGGAAACTTGGACGCTCTTGAAAAAATGCATCCAGCATTAAGATCCAGAATTAAAGGTTACGGCTACGAAGTTTATATGAAAGATTCAATTGAAGACACGAAAGAAAACAGAGACAAATATGTCAGGTTCGTCGCACAGGAAGTAATGCGTGACGGACACATTCCCCACTTTGACCAAGGTGCGGTTCGAGAAATCATTCGTGAAGCAAAGCGTCGCTCGGGTCGTAAAGGTCATTTGACTTTGAAACTTAGAGACTTGGGCGGTCTTGTTCGTGTATCAGGCGACTTGGCTCGTGCCGACGGGTCAACAATCGTTACAAACGATCACGTTCTCCGTGCAAAAAGAAGCTCACGTTCAATTGAACAGCAATATGCGGATCGTTATCTTGAACGCAAAAAGGATTATGAATCGTTCCACCGCGCCGGAAATCTCATTGGCCGTGTAAACGGTCTTGCTGTAATCGGCGGTGACTCGGGAATTGTTCTTCCGATTGCGGCAGCAGTTACTCCTGCAATTTCCGGAACTCAAGGACACATTTATGCAACTGGCCAGTTAAAAGTAATTGCCAGAGAATCTGTCAAAAACGTATCAGCCGTAATTAAGAGAATTACAGGGAAAAAAATCGAAGCAATCGATATTCACATTCAATTTGTCGGCTCATACGACGGTGTTGAAGGAGACAGTGCCTCAGTTTCAATTGCAACCGCAGTTTTGTCGGCTTATAAAGGAATTCCAATTCGACAAGACGTTGCAATGACAGGTTCTCTTTCAGTTCGCGGAGAAGTTTTGCCGATAGGCGGAGTTACATATAAAATTGAAGCGGCCGCCCTTGCCGGAATGAAAAAAGTCATTATACCTTTGTCAAACATCGACGATGTAATGATCGAAGATTCTTACAAAGATATGATTGAAATTGTAACAGTTACATCAATTTCAGAAGTACTGGAACATGCACTCGAAGATTCTCCCGAAAAAGATGAATTTATAAAAAGATTAAAAGAAATCGAGAAAGGCTCAATAAACGAAAAATTCAAAAAATAATAAAAACCTAAAGGTTTTTATTATTTTTTTAGTTTTCTACTTCTTTTCTCTTTTCCTTTTTTTAGTTTTCTACTTTTTTTCTCTTTTCCTTTTTTAGTTTTCTACTTTTTTTCTCCTTTCCTTTTTTTAGTTTTCTACTTTTTTTCTCTTTTCCTTTTTTAGTTTTCTACTTTTTTTCTCCTTTCCTTTTTTCCTTTTCTCTTTTTTAGTTTTCTACTTTTTTCTCTATTCCTTTTTTTTCTCTTTTTTTCGTTTTTGCTATTTTCTTTATTTTCTTTCTTTTTAAAATACTTATTTTTTTTCTTTACTTTTATTTCTTATTTTACTACTATTTATTGTTTTTATAATAACTAAATATATTTTTCTTTTAAAAGTAACTTTTTTATACATTTGGATACTACTGTTAATATTCATTAATACAAAGAAATACGTGATTAATCGTATTTGTAAGTGTTAATGTAAAAATGGAAAATACGATACTATTATTTTCAAAATCCTTCGTAATTGGATATAACTACGGATGATTTTGAGTGTAAAATACAAAACAGAAAATAAGGATCAGTTGAGTTGTTTTGCACCTAACACTTAATCGAATAAATTGAAAAAAATAGAAAGAAGCAAAAGAAAAATTTAAAAGAGGATGTTTTTATGAGAAAATTTTTAAAATATTTTTTAGTACTGTTTGCCTTATTTGCAACAGTATCTTTATCACTTGTTGCTGTAAGTGCAACAGACGACATTGATATTCTTTATGTCGGTGCGAGTGCGGAATATGCTGTTTATCAATTCCCGGAATCGGGTACTGTTACTGTAGATGGTGTAGAATATAATTACAGAACAACGAAAATTCTCGGATATGCCGAAGGCTCTTGGACTGAACCAAGTCAACAGCTGACCGATATCGCAAATGCAAACAGAAGCTACGGAAATTTTGATATTGTTTACTTTGACATGGTAAATATTTATAAAGGTGATTTCATTGAATACGCGGCAAATGCGGCCGATATGGGAAAACTTCTTGTAGCTACACAAACGGGCTATAATGCGTGCTATATGCCTTACGGATTTGCAATACGCGATACGGACGAATTCTCAAAAGTATACCCCGTATTTGATGAAAATTATGATATTACGAGTACATCTGAAAACCCGTTCTACAACGAATCTTTAACGAAAGCTTTCTTTGAAAACTTTAACGGTGAAAAGAAAAGCGAGAAAATGGTAGAACTTTTGGTAAATCAATATGTCGTCACCTCCGATGATTTTAAAACTTACCGTTTCTTCCTTCAAAAAGACGATGAAGCACGATGGATTTCAGGAGTCGGTGACAATCCGGTTCCCGCATTAAGACACGCATGTCTCGTAAATGGAATCGAACTTGATATATCCGACAACGGTTGGATAACTACGATGGGCGGCTTCGGATCTGTCGAAGAGCCTCCAGGCACTTGGTCTTATTGGATTTTATTTGAAAGAGACGTTGAAAATAATTCTTGGGTATACAGTTCCAAAACGATTGCAAATCTTCCCGATGACGATTATTTCGCATTTGTGTATGGTGCAACCGACGGAATGACTTTTGAGCCGCTTTCAACTCCTGAAAAGCCGTCAAAAGGTCACATGGTATTTTCAGGTTATTATACCGACTCAACGCTCAATAACGAATACAATTTCTCAGTACTTCCGAAAAAAGATATGAAACTGTATGTAGATTGGGCTATGCCTACAGATTTCAAATATCCGGTTTTGGTTGAAGAAGACGGAAAAACTAAACACGATATCACAGATGTAATTTCTTTCCTCCAATATGTCTCAGGAATCGGCAATTTCGCAGGCGTTTCGGAAGAAAAAATGATTGAAAAAGGATTTGATTTTAACTGCGATTCAAAAATCGATATTATTGATGTGATTATATACCTTAAAGGTTTATAATTACATTAATCCTTTTTCATTTTTTTTATTTTTTTTAACTTTTTCTACTTTTCCTTTTCTATTTTTCTACTTTTTCATTTTTCTATTTTTTAATTTTTCTACTTGAAAATCGGGCTTCGCCCGATTTTCAAAACCGGCTCCAAAGGAGCCGGTTTTTATAGTTTAATTTCGTTTTTTGTTTTCCTGTTTTTTCCTTTTTTTTAATATTCAGTTTTTTATTTAATCCATTTTATTTAATTAATTTCCTTTTTTATTTTCAAATACCTTTATATTGATTAAAATCTTCTGTCTATTGATATTTATATTTATTTTAAAGGAGAGATTTAATTGAATTTTAGTGAAATTGTAAATACTCGTCAAAGTTGTCGTAAATTTGATGCTAATAAAGGGGTAGATTCGAAACTTCTTAAAAAAATCGCGGAAATTTCACGTCTTGCTCCGTCGGGCAGAAATTTGCAATCTTATTCTGTTTATATTGCGGAAGGGGATACGGCAAAATCGATTTCTGAAGCCAACACGTCCGGATTTAATACTTTTATGAAAGACTGTCCCGCGTTTTTCGTTATTGCCAAAAAAGAATATGAAATTGAAATGAATCGTGATTTCAGAGACATTGATATCGGAATTCTTTCATCTTATATTACGCTTGCAGCAACCGATTTGGGTCTTTCTACATGTATTTTGGGAATTTTTGATGAACAGAAAATACAAAATATTTTGGGAACAAAAGATGAAATTTCTCTTGTAATTTGTGTAGGATACCCTGCAGACGATACAATCAGAAAGAAAAATCGAAAAGATGAAAAAGATTTGTTGCATTTTGTATAACTTTTATTTTGTGTAATTTGCAATTCGTAATTTTTAAATGAATTCGAATTAAAATTCGAATTCATTTAAAAATTATTATATAATTTATATATCTTTTCGTGCTTTTGTATTATTATGTCTGAAAATCTTTACGCTTTAAATTTGATTACTGACCGTTTCGTTTGTAAAGGTGAATTCTATTCTCATATTGAGTCGGCTTTAAAAGGCGGAGTTACTCTTCTTCAATATCGTGAGAAAAATATGTCTTCAAAGGATATGTATTACGATGCTTTGAATTTGAAAAAAATTGCCGATAAATACGATTGCCCGCTCGTTGTTAATGACCGTTTGGATATTGCTTTGGCGGTAAATGCTGGAGGTCTTCATGTCGGTCAGTCCGATTTGCCTGCATCGGTTGCAAGAGAGCTTCTCGGCCCCGATAAAATATTAGGCGTTTCCGCATCAAGTGTAAAAGAAGCTAAAGAGGCGGAGCTTGCCGGTGCAAATTATATCGGAGTTGGTGCTATGTATCCTACAAGCTCAAAAGAAGATCCAAGCAGTGTTACATTTGACGAACTTTTAGAAATAACAAATTCTGTTTCAATTCCGGTTTTGGCAATAGGCGGTGTGAAGTCGGAAAATATTTCGGATTTCAAAGGAACAGGAATTTCAGGCGTTGCAGTCATTTCTGATATTATGGGTGCAGACGACCCGGAAAATCGTTCGCGACAAATAATTGAAAACTTAAAACGTTTTGTTCTTTAAAATGAATAACTGAATTGAAGATTTTTATGAAAGATCCTGATGTTTTAATTATACGATATGGTGAAATGGCGCTTAAAAGCGAAGGCGTTCGCCGAAATTATGAAAATATTTTGTTGCACAATATAAGATCAAGATTAAAATACGACGGAATTCGTTATTCAAATATAAGAAAAGAAACCGGTCGCATTTTTATTTACACGGACGATTCAGCTGCAATAGAATCAATTTCAAAAGTTTTCGGAGTCGTAAGTGTTTCCTCGGCTTTTACATGCGATTCAAAAATCGAAGAAATTCAAAAACTTGCAGGCGAAATTGGGAAAAATCACATAAAACCGGGCGAATCTTTTGCAATAAGAGCAAGGCGTTCAGGAAACCATCAGTTTACATCAACAGATGTTGCAAAGCTCTCGGGCGATTCTGTTTGGACAGAACTTAAAAAACTAAATATTTCACCCAAAGTCGATTTAAAAAATCCGGATCGAGAAATATTTATTGAAGTCCGTCAAAAAATTTCTTACATTTATACGGAAAGCCTAAAAGGACCCGGCGGATTTCCTTCAGGAACTCAAGGCAAAATGGTTTCTTTGTTTTCATCCGGAATCGACTCTCCCGTTGCCTCATGGTTAATGATGAAACGAGGAGTCGTTTTAATTTTAATATATATCGACACATATCCGTTTACCGCTGCTGAATCTTTTGATAAAGTATTGGAAAACGCAAAACAAATCTTTTCATACGATCCGGGTAGAAAACATACTCTCATACGTGTTTTTCATGAAAAATACATGAAAGAAATAATTGAAAATGCAACACCCAAAAATCGTTGCATTTTATGCAAACGCTCCATGTATAAAATAGCAGACATAATCAGAAAAAAATATGGAGCGTCAGGAATTATTTCCGGCTCTTCGTTAGGCCAAGTCGCATCTCAAACCGCAAAAAACATGGAAGCCGAAACTTACAATCTTTCAATTCCGCTTTATCATCCTCTAATTGCATTCGACAAACAGGAAATAATAGATATTGCACAAAAAATAGGAACTTACGAAATATCGATTCGTCCGACAGGCAGTTTGGACTGCTTAATGGTTCCCGAAAAACCGCAAGTTTCAGCCGAGTTCGATTTGGCAGAAATCGAAGAATCGGCATTCGATGAATCATTAATCGATGAAATATTGGAAGAAGAAGTAAATGCGGCGGAAATTTATACTTTCAATTCGGAAAATCTTGAAGTTAAATTGGAAAAGAAATAATCGATGAATAAATATTTCGTTCGTTTATTTTTTTAAGTTTTTTAAACGTTTCATTCTTTTATTTTTTTAAAAGTTTAATTCGTTTTTTCGTCTCTTTATCAACTCGATTCGACTCGATAATCTTTTGAATCGTTTTATTGTATGTGTCGTTGGCAAGCGTTGTATTTTCCAAATACTTTTCAGTCTCGTCTCTATATTTTATAAAGCATTCGGCAAGTGCCCAAGCAATTCCCATTTTTAAATAATATCCGGAACACTTATTTGTATCTATTCTATTTAACGTCTCCAAAACACAAATTATATATTCATCGTTAATAAAATGAAAAAGCATCATAACAACTGCAAATCTTGCTTCGAATTCGTTTTCGGAATCAACGTAGTCTTGTATAAAATCCCAAAACTCTTCTTGATGCTTTTTTGCAATTTTTAAATTGGAGCAAAAAGTGTCGCAAATTCCCCAAGAATCAATATACGGAATAAACCTTTTCGTATAATAAAAAACGGAATTTAAATCGGTTTTATCGGGTTTTTGGGTTTTATTTGATTTGTCCGTTTTATTTGTTTTGTCGATTTTATTTGATTTATCAGTTTTATCGGATTTTTCGGTTTTATTTAGTTTGTCGGTTTTATTTGATTTATCAGTTTTCATGTAACCGATTACAAGCCCGTGCACCATTATTTCTTCATAAGTTTCAGATGAAGGATTTTCTAAAAAAGATATTGCGTCTTTTTTTGCAATTTCAATTGCAATTTTTCTCAAAACAGGCATCCTGACGCCTACAATGTCGTATCTTTCAGGTGTTAAATTCATAACAAATTCACGATACTTTTCATCTTTATTTTTTTGAATTTCCTGTTTTAAGTATTCATTTAATGAAATTTTTTAATACCCCGATTATCTAATTCATTTCATTTTAAAAAATATAAAAAAACCGTTTCGTTAAAGCGAAACGGTTTAATATTGTCAGATTTTTTTATTTTTCAAACTTTGTTTTTCAAACTTTATTTTTTTTAATCTATGATTGCATCTTTTATTTTTTCAAAGAATCCCTTATCGTTTTTTTTCTGCTTTTTTCCCAATCCTTTTTCAGAAATACCGAGCGTTTTTGCATAATTTTCAAGCAGCTCTTTTTGCTCATCTGTTTGTTTTTGCGGTGTATTTATTATAAATCTGACGTATTGGTCGCCGGAGCCTGCCCCGTTTAAGTTCTTAAATCCTTTTCCTCTAAGCCTTAACGTGCTGTGTGTTTGAGTTCCTGCAGGAACATTCATTAAAACGTCTCCGGTCATTGTTTTTACAACAATTTCGTCGCCTAAGACGGCTTGCGGAAATTCAATCTTTACATCTACATAAATGTCGTTTCCTCGTCTTTCAAAATATCTGTCGTTTGCGACATTGATTACAATATACAAATCACCGGGCGGTGCTCCAATATCTCCTTCGTCTCCTTCTCCCGAAATTCTAAGAGTCGAATTTGTTGTAACACCTGCGGGTATGTCGACTTCCAAACTTTTGGTCGTTCTGACTTTCGTTTTTCCTCTACATTTGCTGCACGGACTTTCAATGCTTTTTCCGGATCCGCGGCATTTAGGACATGTTGTTTGAGATGCAATATTTCCAAACGGCGTGCTCATCGTTTTCATAACCACACCTGACCCGCCGCAGCTGTCGCAAGTCATGACTTTTGTACCGGGCTCGGCCCCGCTTCCTGAACATCTGTCACAATTGATCGTTTTTTGAAACTTAATATCTTTTTTAATACCGTCAAACGCTTCTTTAAAAGTAATTCTCATGTCGTATTGAATATCGTTTCCTCTTGCAGGTCCGCGACTTCTTCCTCTTCCAAATCCGCCGCCGAATATTCCTCCGAAAAAGTCCCCGAAAATATCGGAGAAGTCTCCGAAATCGGCTGTTCTGAAAATATCTTCCGTTGAGTATTGACTATTAATTCCGGCATGACCGAATCTGTCGTACTGTTCTCTCTTTTCGGCATCCGACAATACAGCATAAGCTTCCGATATTTCTTTAAACTTTTCTTCAGCATCCGGAGAGTCGTTTCTGTCCGGGTGATATTTCATTGCAAGCTTTCTGTATTGCTTTTTAATTTCATCAGGACTTGGATTCGATTCTTTTGAAAGTCCGAGTATTTCATAATAGTCTTGTTTTGTGGTCATAATTTACCTCATTTCAATTAATTTTAAACGGATTTCCAAACGAGCTTAAATATATCCGAAATTAAATTAAAAGAGAGAATTTTATTTTTGGTATTTGTCTTATTTTTATCTTTTTTTATTTATTTATTTTTGTCATTTTTTTTATTTTCTGTTTTATTTTTTATTTTTCGTTTATTTTTTTATTTTTTGTCATTTTTTTTATTTTTCGTTTTATTTTTATTTTTTCGTATATTTTTTTAATTTTATTCATTCATCCTTTTCTTTAAAGTCGGCATCTATTATATCGTCATCTTTTGCGGACGAGCCGTCGTCTTTTTGTTCATTTTGCGCATTTTGTGCCGCTTCGGCCGCTTTTTTGTACATTTCTTCAGATATCGGATATATTGCGTTTTCCAATTCTTCCGTCTTTGTTTTTATATCTTCGACATCTGTTCCTTCCAACGATTTTTTAAGGTTTTCGGTTGCGTCGTTTAATTTCTTCTTTTGATCTTCCGTAATTGAAACGCCTGCTTCTTCTGCTTGTTTTACAGCTTTTTCTGAAGCGTTGATTAAAGAATCTGCCGTATTTCTTACATCGATTTCTTCTTTTTTAAGCTTGTCTTCTTCGGCGTGCAATTCCGCATCTTTTACCATTCTTTCGATTTCTTCTTCTGAAAGTCCTCCGGGTTTTTGAATAGTAATCGATTGTTGCTTTCCGGTTCCGAGGTCTTTTGCGCTTACGTTTAAAATACCGTTTGCGTCAACGTCAAATGAAACTTCGATTTGTGGAATTCCTCTCGGAGCGGGCGCGATTCCGTCAAGCGTAAATCGACCGAGCGTTTTATTTCCGCTTGCAACCGATCTTTCACCTTGCAATACATGTATTTCAACAGCAGGCTGGTTGTCCGCCGCAGTTGAGAACACTTGGCTTTTCTTTGTAGGAATTGTTGTGTTTCTTTCAATCAAAGGAGTTGAAACACCGCCGAGCGTTTCAATTCCGAGTGTTAACGGAATTACGTCAAGCAAAAGTACGTCTTTTACGTCTCCACTTAAAACACCGGCCTGAATTGCCGCACCGATTGCAACCGCTTCATCGGGGTTTATGTTTTTGTACGGTTTTTTGCCTGTAAATTTCTCAACAAGTTCAACTACTGCAGGCATTCTTGTGGACCCGCCTATAAGCAAAACTTTGTCGATGTCGTTCATAGATAATTTTGAATCTGAAATCGCATTTTTCATAGAATCCAAAGTTTTCTCAAGGAGATCTTCCGTCATTTTTTCAAATTGCGCTCTTGTAATATCGATATCCATGTGGAGTTGGTCTCCGTCCGGATTGAGTGCAATAAACGGCAAGTTTACGTTTGTCTGGGTTACGCCTGAAAGTTCAATTTTCGCTTTTTCTGCGGCATCTTTCAATCTTTGAAGTGCGGCAGTATCTTTTGACAAATCCGTTCCTGTATCTTTCTTAAATTCGTCAACCAAATAGTCGACGATTCTGTTGTCAAAGTCGTCTCCTCCAAGTTTTGTGTTTCCGCTTGTAGCCAAAACTTCAAAAACTCCGTCTCCCAAATCAAGAATAGAAACGTCGAAAGTTCCTCCTCCGAGGTCGTATACAAGGATTTTATGGTCTTCCGTGCTTTTTTCTTTGTCAAGGCCGTACGCCAATGCAGCAGCAGTCGGTTCATTTATTATTCTTAAAACCTCAAGTCCTGCAATCGTTCCTGCATCTTTTGTAGCTTGTCTTTGAGCATCGTTGAAATATGCCGGAACTGTAATTACCGCTTGTTTAATCGTTTCTCCCAAATATGCTTCCGCATCGGTTTTCAGCTTTTGCAAAATCATAGAAGAAACTTCTTGAGGCGTATAATCTTTTCCGCCCATTGAAGCTTTATATGAAGCATCTCCCATATGCCTTTTTATTGAAAGAACCGTATCTTTCGGATTTGAAACGGCCTGTCTCTTTGCAATTTGCCCGACAAGACGTTCTCCCTTTTTGGAATATCCTACAACTGACGGAGTTGTTCTTCCTCCTTCAGCGTTCGGAATAACGGTTGCTTCTCCGCCTTCCATTACAGCCATACAAGAGTTTGTAGTACCTAAATCTATACCGAGTATTTTTGCCATGTGTTATTGCTCCTTTTAAAATTTTGGTTTTTAAAAAAATAGTTTTTAAAAATTTGTTTTTAATGATTTTAGTTTTTAAATTCAATATTTAATACTGTTTTAATTCGTTACTGTTTTTATTCGTTACGATTTTTACTATTTTTCATATTTTTATATTATTCTTCCGAGACACTCACTTTTGCAGGTCGTATCAGTCTTCCGTTTAATTCGTATCCTTGAAGGAAAACTTCGCAAATAGTTCCTTCTTTTTGTCCTTCTTTTAAGGGTAAACAAATTACGGCTTCATGATATTTCGGGTCAAATTCCATTCCGCTTTCGGCAACCACTTTTTTCAAACCGTATGTTTCCAATTTTTCGAGAAATTGTCTGTGAACGTTTTCAACCCCTTTCATTAAAGAGCCGCTCCTTTCAGTTTCGTCGGCCGCATTCAAAGCTCTTTCCAAGTTGTCTACAACTTCTATTAAACTCTCCAATATATCTTCATTTGCATATTTTTTAGTTTCTTCCATTTGACGTTTTGATCTTTTTCTAAAATTATCAAAGTCGGCAGCCAATAAAAGATATTGTTCTTTTAACTTGTCTGCTTCTGATACATCCTCATTTTTTTTTTCGTCTTCTTCCACAGATCCTTTATCTGTTTCTGCAACTTTTTCATATGCTTTTTGCTCTCCTGATACAAATTCATTTTCTAATCCGTCTTCAGCCGGCTTTTGAGCATCGAAATCAAAATCCTCATTATCGTTTTTTAATTCATCTTCTTCCGTTTTTTTGACAGGTACTCGTTCAGTTTTGCTCAAATATCGTGCCTCCTTTCGAATTTCATTTCTCGTTGTTTATTGTTTGCAATATCTTTTATTCGAATATATTTTGAATAACAGTTTGTTCAAACAGGTATCTAATTGTTTGCACTTCTATAAAAACCTTTCGATTTCTTTACTTCTAATTTGTTAATCCAAATTATTAAAAATAATAAATAGTAAAAAAACGCAAAAAAAATGAAAAAAACCAAAAAAAACAAAAATGAAACAAAAAATAAAAAAACAAAAATGAAAAACAAAAAAATGGAAAAACAAAAATTGAAAGAAACAAAAAAAGAAAAAAAATGTAAAAAAAAACGGGCCTACTGCGATTCGAACACAGATCGATGGATGTCTCCGCAATATTTTATGCTCCGAAGTCCATCAGGATATCCACTACCCTATAGACCCGCTAAACAATCGCTTTAGTAGTGTTTCATTACTATTAAATCTTTTCATTTTATATTTACAAAAGCATATTTCCTATATGCGGCCAAACGAACATGAAAATAAAAGACCCGAATACAAACATAGTCATATATTTTGTAGCTTTTGCGGCCCACATTTTTGAATTTACATCTCCTGTTCGGTTTATTTTTTTCATAATTTCTTTTAATGTGGATTCAAAAACGTGTCCGCCGTCAAGCGGAATTGCAGGCAGGCAATTAAACAATCCCACATAAAAATTAATCCATGCCGTCCATATTAAAACGTTTGCAATCATGAAAATTAAAGGTCCGAACGGTTCCGCAATTCCAATAGGTTCATAAAAATTCAAAAAGTTACCGCTAAATCCGCTAAATCCTTCGCCTGTCAGTCCGAAAAACGGAAGTATCATAAAAAGCATAATTCCGGCAATGATTACTTTTATTTTGCCGGAAAAACCTTCTCCACCCTCTCCTAACATTATATGCGGTATTTTCTTAAGTCCTTCCAAATATACATGAGAGTTAAACTCGATTATTTCAAATCCTAAACTGTCATCCGATGCCGCTCCTTGTCTATACACGAAACCGAAAAAAGACTTTTCCGGCTCATTTGGTCTTTGTTCCGGAATAATTTCCAACTTTTTGAACTCGTCTCCTTTGTATACATAAAATTCGGTTTTTTCACCCGGTTTTACATTCTCAAACGATTTTGCCAAATCGCTTGCAGTTTCAATTTTTATATCATTTATTTGATAAATGGTCATTCCGCTTTCAAGTCCGTACTTTTCAGCGGCCGACCCTTTTTGTACGGATTCGATTAAAACACCGGAATCGGAATTTAATATATTTTCGGTCGCTTCAATTTTGAATACTTCCGTTTTTCCGTCTTTGACCGTATTTAGATCGATCATATCATTTGTTTTAACAGACTTAAGTTCGTTTTTCAAATCATCTATAGAATTTACACTTCTCCCGTTTATATGTGTTATAACCATTCCTTGTTCAATTCCGGTTTCTTTTGAAAGATCATCGGAAATATCATTTAACATCAAATTTCCGACAGGCGCAATCATGCCCAATACAGGTCCGAAAAACAAAACAAAAGCAATAAATGCAACTACGAAATTTCCCATAATTCCTGCAGACAGAATTCTTATCCTTTGATTATGTGTCGCTTTTGGGCCTTCATATGCTTCTTCTTTTTCCTCGACTTCAACCTTTTTCTCGACTCCAAA
>JAAYST010000001.1 GCA_012518265.1 Candidatus Methanofrustulum fimipullorum
GCCGGAACCCATTTTGCCGAATCGACTTCGCTTGACAGAACAAAATCTTTTTTATGTGTAAAACCTAAAAATCCGTGCATCAGCATATCATTTTCTTCAAACCAATAAGTTCCGCCGTATTCAAGCGTTTCCAGATCAAGCCCGAGCTCTTCTTTTACTTCACGAATTGCGGATTCTTCGGCCGTTTCTCCGGGTGTTATGTAACCGGAGGTTATCGTTGCAAATTCTTTTGATAAATAATTTTGACGAGTAAGAACAATTTCATCAAATTCATTGTAAGTAAGCACAATTACACAACTTGAAAAAGTGTCAAACCACCTTTTTTGACAAAGATTGCAATAAGGAACCGGACCGTCATCGCCTGCAAGAATTTTCGTCAGTTTAGTTCCACAATTAGGACAAAAAATGTAACGCATAATTAAAACCTGTAATCAGTTATGTTAATTCGGTTATTTGGAATTATCGGATTAAAAATTAAAATGATAAAAAGAAAGAAAAAAACAAAAAAAAAAAACAAAAAAAAACAAATAAAAGCTTTATATTAAAGCTGGTAAATAGAGTTATTTTGATTGGTATTTCAAAATAAATTAAAAGGTGAATAATATGGATGAAAATCAAATAAAAAACGTTAAAACCTTATTGAATGTTTTGAATATTTTTGCAAAAGCATGTATTTTAATATTAATATTGCTGGCGATTCTGTTTATAGCCGGTATTTTTGCAGGTGCAACTAATATTGAATTTCCGGAAACTCTTAAAATGTTTATAAAGTGGGGAATACCGCTAAGTCTTATTGCTATTTTAATTGTAGTAATCGGAGAATATATTATTAGGAAAAAATATAATCTTTGAATTTAAAAGAAAACAACATAAAAATTGAATAAAAATAAAAAAGATATGCAAAGTTCCCAAAAAACATTAAAAAGCAGAATGCTGTTATTTTCAGAAATGAAAAACGGAACACGGGAGATTCTTTAAAAAAACAGACATAAGAAAAAAATTGAAAAGTGCCCAAAAACAACAAAAGCGAATGCTGATATTTTTTTTATTGAAGTGAAGAAAATGATCACTTGTTTTAAATTTATTATAAAATTATTATTCTTTCAGAACAGAAATTCAATAAAAATGACCGCTTCGCGGTCATTTTTTCACGTGTTTTAAAATTTAACTTAAATTCAACTTTTAATTTTTTTACCCAGGTAAATAAGAGCTTCTTCCGCCAATTCTTTTCCGCCGTCTTCCGCCAGTTTTTCACCGAGTTTTATTGCGTTTTCTTCCCAGTTTTCTAACGGAATTACGTCGTCTATTCTCACAAAACGTGTCCCGTCGAATGAAAGTACTTCTGCGGTTACTGAAATTTCCGTTTTGTCTTCATTGAATTTTGCAAATGAAGCAATGGGTGTTGTGCAGCCGCCATCGAGTTTTGAAATTAAATGACGTTCCGTTGCTGTCTCTATTCTCGTGTAATAATCGTCGAGTTTTGAAGCGGCATTAACTCCTTCTGTTCCGGCAAGTGCAACGACTGCAACTGTACCTTGGTTTGCGGAGGGACAAAAGTGTTTTGTGTCCATTTGTGACCTTTTAATATCTGTCCAACCCATTCTGTCAAGACCGGCTTCGGCTAAAATGATTCCGTCGTATTGACCTTCTCTTAATTTGCGAATTCTTGTATCAATGTTTCCGCGAAGCTCTTTTATTACGATGTCGGGACGATAACGCAATATTTGAGCTTTTCTTCTAAGAGAACTAGTGCCGATTACGGCGTTTTCGGGAAGTTCGTCAATTGAAACCGGGTCATCGTAATTTGTAAGTAAAACGTCGTAAGGTGAATCTCTTTTGAGAACTGCGGCTGTTACGAGTTCTTTTGGACGAATCGTCGGCATATCTTTCATGGAATGAACCGCAAGTTCAATTCCGCATTTGAGCATGACATCGTCCAATTCTCGAACAAAAGCACCAACACCGCTTGAAACTTGATGAAGCGGACGATCGGTAAATCTGTCGCCGTCAGTTTTAACTATGTGCTCTGAAACTAAATAGCCGTGTTCCGAAAGCAAAGAAGAAACGTATCTCGTTTGAGTCAAAGCAAGATTGCTTCCGCGTGTTGCAATCTTCATTATAAAACACTCCTGGAAATCATATTAAAAAGTTTATATTGAAAATTTCAAATTAAAGATTTTTATTGAAAATTTATATGAAATTATTTATTCGATTATTCCAAACAGGAATCGAACGCTTCAATCGTTTTGTCGAAATCTTCCGTGCTATGTGCAAGTGATAAGAAGTTCGTCTCAAATTGTGACGGGGGAACGAATATTCCCGACTTTAGCATGTCTTTGAAATACTTGTTAAATGAAACTGTGTCGCATTTGAGTGCGTCTTGATAATTCATGGGAGTATCCCCGAAAAATACACCAAACATTGAGGAAACACCGACTACGCTGTATGTGTTTTTCTTTTCGGCCGCAATGTCGGAAAGCGCTTTTCTGAAAGAAATTCCTCTGTCGTTTAGCGTTCTGCAAACTTCATGCTTTTCTATATAATTAAGAGTTGCAAGTCCGGCCGCCATTGTGACAGGGTGTCCTGAAAATGTTCCTGCCTGATAAACGGGCCCTTCGGGTGAAATCAAATCCAGAATTTCGCTACGTCCTCCAAAAACCCCGATGGGCATTCCGCCGCCTACTATTTTTCCAAGAGTCGTCAAATCGGGTTTAATTTCGTAATAATCTTGAGCACCGCCAAGTGCCAGGCGGCAGCCTGTAATTACTTCATCGAAAATCAAAAGAATGTCGTTTTCTTGAGTAACAGAACGAACTGCGGACAAAAATTCACGTCTCGGTAAAATCGGACCCATATTTCCCATAACAGGCTCCATGATAACGGCTGCAATTTCATCTTTATTATTATCAACCAAATCTATAAACGCTTCAGCATCGTTAAAAGGACACTGAAGCGTATTTTTCGTTACATCGCTTGGAATTCCCGGGGAATTAGGCTCACCGTGTGTTGTTGCACCTGAGCCCGCTTTTACTAAAACGGCATCGTGAGCTCCATGGAATCCGCCTTCGATTTTTACAATTTTATCTTTTCCCGTAAAGCCTCGAGCCAAGCGAATAGAACTCATTGTTGCTTCGGAACCGGTAGACACAAAACGCATTTTTTCAATCGAAGGGTAAAAAGAATTAATTTTTTCCGCCAATTTTACTTCCAGAACGGAAGGAGTACCGTAAATTAAACCTTTCTCAACCTGTTCTATAATCGCTTCGCGAACCATCGGATGAGCATGTCCTAATATATTCGGACCGTATGCCATACAATAATCAATATATTGATTTCCGTCAATATCGGTAATCTTTGAACCTTTTGCGGATTTTGTATAAAATGGATAAGGTTTTATCGCACGAACAGGACTGTTAACACCGCCCGGAATTAACGTTTTCGCCTTCTCATACATGTTTTTTGATTTTTCCGTATTCATAAAATAAACTTCCCGAAATAAAATAATTTAATAACAATTATAATTTAATAACAATTTAAAGGAATTAGATATTGTATTTTATTACTAATATTTTTTTAATTTATATAAAGGTATTTTTTATTTCGGAAATTAGTACTTGAAATTGTTTTTAATCATTTCCGCCAATTCTTTTGCATAATAAGTAATAATCATATCGGCACCCGCTCTTTTAAAAGAGATTGCAGCTTCGAAAAATGCTTTTCTTTCATCAAGCCAACCGTTCATTGCGGCTGCTTTTAACATTGCATATTCTCCGCTTACCTGATAAACTGCAGTCGGCATTTCAAATTCAGTTGATATGCGATACAAAACATCCAAGTAGGGCATTCCCGGTTTAACCATTACCATATCTGCGCCTTCGAATATATCGAGTTCCGTTTCACGTACCGCTTCCTCCAAATTTGCAGGATCCATTTGATATCCTGAGCGGTCTCCGAATGAAAAACCGGAATCGGCCGCATCTCTAAACGGACCGTAATAGCATGATGAATATTTTGCGGAATAAGACATTATCGGAATATCGGAAAATCCGGAATCGTCAAGAGCCGCTCTTATTTCTTGAATCATTCCGTCCATCATTGCCGACGGAGCAATAATATCGGCTCCCGCTTCTGCATGACTTACGGCAATTTTCCCAAGAATCGGAATCGTTTTGTCGTTGTCAACTTCACGTTTTTCTTCATCTATAATTCCGCAGTGGCCGTGGTCTGTGTATTCGCACATACACAAATCCGTAATTACAATGATTTTGTCACCGAATTTGTTTTTAATTCGACGAACAGATTCCTGAATAATGTCTTCATCACCGTAAGAAGAAGAACCGATCGAATCTTTATGTTCGGGAATTCCGAAAAGCAAAACGGCAGGAATCCCCAAATCAACCGCTTCAGAAACCGCCTCTTCACACATTGAAAGCGGCCAGCGAAATACGCCCGGCATAGATTCCACTTCTTTTTTTTCAGACGAACCCTCTTCAATAAAAAGCGGATAGATTAAATCGTCAACAGTCAACGTCGTTCTTCGAACCATATCTTTTATTTTTCCGCGTCTTAAACGCCTCATTCTTGTTTCGGGAAACATCTGATAACTCCTTTACGATTAATTAAATAAAAATTGAAATAAAATTAAATTAAAAATGATTAAAAACGAAAAAAGAACGTTAACAAACGTTTTCATTCGTTTCCGATTTTTCCGAATCTGTCGGCGGTTTGTATTCTTTTTTAACGATTGAGTCGGGTTTGTTTTCTATGCTAAATACGTGTGCAATAGATGACAAAAGTTCTTCGTTGTTTACTTCCGCCGCATCTCTTAAAACTTTTGTAGGCTCACCTAAGATTTGATTTGCGATTGCGTGCGTTAAATGTTCAAGAATATCTGTTTCAAAATCGCCTATAGTATGCTTTGTTTTTAATTTATTTATTGCCGTTTGCATTTCATCTTGTCGGATACTGTATACGTTTTTGTAAAGAGCCGCAATTAAATCGTCCGCTCTTTGTCTTTTGTACTGTTTATCAAGCAAAATTAACTCATCTTCGATAATTTCCATAACTTTTATGGCTTCTTTTTTACGATTTTGAAGTGTCCTTACGCTTATTACCTGCAAATTGTCGATATTGCACAATGTAACGCCTGAGACATCACCCGAAGACTCTTCAATATCTCGTGGACTTGCGATATCTACCATGAAAAGAGGACGATTTTCCCGGGTCTTCATTGCCTCTTCAACCATATCTTTTTTAATAACGAAATGAGGAGCGCCTGTTGCACTTATTAAAACATCTGCTTTTTCTAAATATTTTGAAATATCGTCAAACGGAATTGCTTCTCCGCCAAGCTCATATGCTATCGTTTTTGCTTTATCAAATGTTCTGTTTGAAATATAAATTCCTTCCAAATTCTTATCGGCAAGTGCTCTTGCAACCAAAACACCGATTTCGCCGACCCCTACGACAAGAATCGTTTTTCCGTCAAGCCCGCCTAAAGATTCTTCCGCCAATTCGACAGCTGCAGACCCGATTGAAACCGACCCTTTGTTAATCGAAGTTTCAGTTCTGGCACGTTTTCCGACCTGTATTGCCTTTGAAAAAGCAGTTCCCAAAACTTTTCCTATCGTCTGCCTTTTAACAGCCAAATTGTAAGCATCTCTTATTTGACCTAAAATTTGATCTTCACCGACTATCATCGACTCAAGACCGCATGCAAGTCTCAGCAAATGCCTTAAGGATTCGTCATGATTATAGAAATCAACAATTCTTGAAGAAAAGCCGATTTCTTTTGCAAAACGAAACAGAACAGGACTTCCCTTTTCGGAAACAATATAAATTTCTGCTCGATTGCATGTTTTTAAAATAACACATTCATAAACATCGTCATTTGAATAGAGCTTTTCAAGTAAAGCGTCAGTTCCTTCAGACCAAGCAGACTCCATCTCAGCAACAGTCGCCTTCTTATGCGATATAACCATACTTGAAATTTCACTCATTTCCGATAACAACTCGTTTTAATATTTATTTATAAGTTTGTATAAGTTTGTAATACTAATTTATAATATTGGAATTATTTTGTAATAAACGTTTTGGCTTTGTCTTTGTCAACTATTACGTAATCTTTTATTGCGCTAACAGAGTTAAAGGGCAAAATTATATAGTCGCCTTCGCGTCTGTATTTACTTGTATCCAAATCGGGATTTGGAAGAACTTTCAACTCAAGAATACTTCCCGTTCTCGAATCTATTAAAATATTGTCAAGAATTCCCAATTCTTTAGCATCTGTCGACATAACTTTCATGTTATCTAAAAGATTTCTTGCATTATATTTAGTCATATAAACCACCGGGTGCTTTTAAAAAATAAAAAATAAATTAAATAAATATTAAATAAATAATCAATTATAAATAAATTCAACAAATTTAATGACTTCTCAATATATAAAACTAACAATTTTCAATATTTAAAACTAATTCAAAACTAATTTCAAATTTAATTGAAATTTAATTAAAATTAATTTCGAAATCAATTTCAAAATAAATTTTAATATTAATTTCAAAATCAATTATCTTAAAAAAATCTATACTTTTTCTATAATTTTTTAATATCACCTGTAAGCAATTTCCGAGTCGTCGTCTTTTGATTTTACAGTATCTGTCAAAGATAAATTGCGGTAATTTCTGTCTATCATTTCGTTTACGGACGGTTTTACTTTTTCGAGAGCCAATTTAAATGCCGACATTTTTATTTTTTCAACTTCGAAATTTTCTCGAAGAGAAATCATAACTGCTTCTCTGCAGACCGATTCTATATCGGCTCCGGTATATCCTTCAGTAAGCTTTGCCAATTCTTTTGAAGAAACATCGCTTGCAAGCGGAATTTTTTTAAGATAGATGTCAAAAATTGAAATACGTCCCTCAAAGTCGGGAGCGCCTACATAAACTCTCCTGTCAAGTCTTCCGGGTCTCAACAATGCTGGATCGAGAACATCCGGTCGATTCGTTGCCGCAACAACAAAAATATCTTTAAGTCTGTCGATTCCGTCCATTTCTACAAGCATTTGATTTAATGTGCTTTCCGCAACTGCTTTTGTTCCGGTGGAGCTCGTATTTCTTGCGGTTGCAAACGCATCGATTTCATCGAAAAATATAATTGTAGGAGATGCATGTTTTGCTTTTCTGAAAATTTCCTTGATTGCTTTTTCGGAATCGCCCACCCATTTTGTCAAAAGTTCAGTACTTTTAACGCTTATAAAACTTGCATCAGATTCATTTGCAATTGCTTGTGCAAGAAGCGTTTTTCCCGTCCCGGGCGGCCCGTACAGCAAAATTCCTGCCGGAGGCTCAACTCCGAATTTTTTAAACTTTTCCGGATATTTTAAAGGCCATTCGACAGTTTCAATAATTTCCTGTTTTGCTTCCTTTAAACCACCGATATCGTCCCACGTAACAGTCGGAATTTCAATTGAAATTTCACGAAGAACCGACGGTTCCGACATTTTAAGAGCATGTTCGAAATCTTCATTTGTCACAACAAGCTGTTCAAGAACCGAATCCGGAATCGGAGCGTCCAAATCGATAGAAGGAGTTAAATTCCTTATTGCATTTAAAGCCGCTTCTCTGCAAAGACCTGCCAAATCGGCACCTACAAAGCCTTGCGTTCGAATTGCAAGTGATGAAAAAAGCGATGTCGCATTGCCTTCGTATTTAGTTTGAGCCTGCTGCTTTTTTTCTTTCAATTCGTCCAAATCGGAAATTCGATCATCCCAGGATGCGGTAAGAATAGATTTTTCATAAGATTTAAGTTCGGAATAGCCTTCAAGAGGAAGAGAACGCGAATGAATTCTTAAAATCTCCTCACGACCGGAAGTATCCGGAGCACTTATTTCAATTTCTCGGTCGAAACGCCCCGGCCTTCTCAAAGCAGGATCGATTGAATTTAATCTGTTTGTCGCACCGACAACAAAAACCTGAGTCGTATCGATCATTCCGTCAAGCATAGTTAAAAGCTGAGATACGACACGCCTTTCTATTTCGCCCGACTCTTCACGTTTCGGAGCAACAGAATCAATTTCGTCTATAAAAATAATAGACGGAGAATTTGCCGACGCTTCCGCAAAAAGCTCTCTAATATATTCTTCAGTTCTTCCGATTCCGCTTTTTATAATTTCGGGTCCTGCAACGTAATAGAAATTCGCACCGATTTCATCGGCGACAGCACGTACTACCATCGTTTTTCCCGTACCCGGAATTCCGTATAAAATTAAACCTTTCGGAGGTTGAATTTTTAATTTTTTAAACAAACGCGGCTGCTTTAGCGGAATTTCAATTGCATCTCTTATTTCACGAATTTGATCCCCCAAACCCCCGATATCTTCATAGGAAACATACTTCTTACGCGCACCACCCACTTCACCCGTAAACGAAATTTGAGTTTTTTCATCAATTATTAAATTTGATTTTGAAGGAGTTGCCTGAGTTATAAAAAACTCAAGCGTCTGCTTTTTCATTCCCCCTTCCGACAAATCGTCAGGAATAGAAAGCAAATCACGCCTAACCGGAACAACATCTTCTTTTAAAACGTATCTTCCCATTAAATTATATCGAACCAAATCTTCAATATCGGAACTCAAAGATACATCTTCACCTTCCAAAAGCCCAAGAGTAATCCTTTTTGCCGGAACGACTTTCGTTTTCCTAATATTTATAGTGTCCCCTAAAGAAACTTTAGCATTATTTCTTAAAAATGCATCAATCCTTACAGTTTCCAAATCACCCGAATCGAGAATATTTGCTTTCCAGACACGAGCAAGCGTCCTTCTGTCCCCCTCCAGCTCAACAGGATCACCCGCAACAATTCCCAAAAGCTCCATATGTTCCGCACTTAAAGGAATTACACCCTTTCCGAACTCGTCAGTCGGATACGCCTTATCGACCTTCAAATCGATACTCGGAATATAAGAATCCGACTCTTTTTTATTGACCAAATGAAAACCTCCGATTAAAAAAGATTAGAAGATAGTGAAGATATGTGAAGATAGAATATGTAAAATGTAAATGAAGTTATGAATGAAGTTATAAATGAAAAGATATATGAGTAATAAATGTAATTCTTATTTATAAATATAAGGTATAAGATAATTAATTTTATTAAATATAGTTAATATTGTTAATGTAATTATTGTGTAATTATTATTATTATTATTATTATTATTATTATTATTATGTTATTTCATTATTATTTTATTTCAAAAATATTAAGGAACTGACTTATGTTATTTGATTCAAAACTTGTTGAAAAAAAGATTATAGAATTCATTCGAGAAATTGTGAAAAACTCAAGTTCAGAAGGAATTGTTTTAGGACTTAGCGGAGGAATCGACTCTGCCCTTGCCGCAGCATTATGTTCAAAAGCGATAGATCCCGAAAAAGTAAATGCTGTTTTCTTTTATGAATCCGAAGCCGGAAAATTCGAAGACAACACTGATTTCAAAGACGCATCAGAAATTGTCAAAAAAACCGGAATCGTATTTACAACAATCGACATAACCCCGATAATGAACGGACTTAGCAGCACATTAAAAACCGTTTGGATGTCTGAGACAAAAAAATCGGAAAAAAATCAAAACATATTTGAGCAAAGTCAAATCAGTTTAGGAAATATAAAAGCCAGAATCCGAATGGCAATTTTATACAATATCGCAAATCAAACCGGATCACTCGTTTGCGGAACCAAAAACAAATCGGAATATTTAACAGGATATTTCACAAAATACGGAGACGGAGCAGTTGATTTCGAACCGATTGCCGATTTGTATAAAACAGAAGTATGGGAACTCTCAAAACATTTAGAAATTCCAAAAAACATTATAAACAAAAAACCCACCGCCGGATTTTCACCCGGACAAACAGACGAAGACGATTTGGGAATGTCTTATGAAAAATTAGATACTATCTTAAAAAAACTGGAAAACAAAAAAATAAACGAAGAAACAAATGAAGAAACAAACAAAGCAAACAAAGCAAACGAAGAAACATTAACAGAAAAAGAAATAGAAATCCTTAAAAAAATAAAATCGGCCGAGCATAAAAGAAAAATGCCCTCGATTTGCAAAATCAATTAAAAATAACGAAAAATAAAAAAAACAAAAAAGCAAAAAACAGAAAATCAGAAACGAAATTTAACAAAAGAAAAGCCGCAACGCGGCTTTTCTTAAAATGAAATACGATTAAAATCGAGTAAGTGCATCGACACCAAAACCGCACGGGAAAAGAATAAAAACAAGCAACCGTTAAAATCCTAAAAAGAATAAAACGAACCCGGACTTTTCATGAATATTAAAAAAAGGAGTCACGAAAAAAAATTGAATTGCGCCGCAAATTAAACAAAAAACGGACGCCGGAATGTATTATAAAATCAAATAAAACGGATGCCGGCCGTATCGTTAAAATCGAATAAAACGGATGCCGGAAACTTATCGTTAAAATTGAATAAAACGGATATGGGTTTTTACCGAAAATGAAAAAAGCAAAGCAGAAAAAATCACGAAAAGCAGCGCCGTAAAAAAAGACGGACGCCGGAACGTATCATAGAAAAAAGAAAGCCGATGCGCCTTTTCTTAAAAAAGAATAAAACGAAAAAACAAAATTAGGCCACCAACGCCAAAACCGTAAAGGAAAAGAACAAAACGAAAAAACAAAATTAGGCCACCAACGCCAAAACCGTAAAGGAAAAGAACAAAACGAAAAAACAAAATTAGGTCACCAACGCAAACGGGACGTATGACCGGTCCGAAGGACCGGTCTAACAACCGACCCGTTTGCGAATAGCGAACGGGTCAAATTAAAAATCGGGCTCTCAGACGCCCGATTTTTTTTTTAGCGACCGAGTGTTGCATGTGCGCGTGCCAAATGGCCCGCCGCCTGCGCGCCGATAAGTGAAATTTCACCTGCCAAAACTGAAGCCGCAACGATTTCAGACAGTTTCGATGAATTTTCTCCCGGAATTTCTGATGAACCGGAAACTCCTAATATTGAAAGACATGCTTTTTGACTTGATATTGATGTTCCGCCGCCGATTGTTCCGACTTCGACTGCGGGCATTGTAACGGTACACAAAAGGCCACCGTCTTCTGTTAAATCCATTTGAGTAATCGTAAGGCTTCCTTCAACTACGTGTGCAGGATCTTGTCCGCATGCGATGAAAAGTGCGGCGACTATATTTGCGGCATGCGCGTTAAATCCCAAGCCGCCCGCTCTAATAGTTCCGAGCAAGTTTTTCTCGTAATTTACTTGAAACATCGAATCTGCCGTACATTTGAATGTTTGTTCAATAATTTCTTTGGGAATTAAAGTTTCCGCAACGACTGTTTTTCCGCGTCCGAGCGCCGCATTTAAGGCGGTCGGTTTTTTATCGGTACACATATTTCCGGAAAGTGTCAAACAGGAAATTCCCGTTTCTTTTTCAATCATTTGTGTTACGGCTTCCGTTGCAATAGTAATCATGTTCATCCCCATTGCGTCTTTTGTGTCAAAACCCAAACGCAAGTGAACCGATGTTCCCGAAATAAACGGTTCTGCAGAATGTAATTTTCCGAAACGAGTCGTGTTTTCGGCAACCGTTTTAATTTTTTCAAACGTTTCGGGAAGAGTCAACCAATTATAGAATCTGTGCGCTTCGCCGACAGACTTCAATTTGAATAAAGGAGCGCGAGTCATCATATTTTTAAATATGCGAACTGTAGTGCCGCCCGATTTTGTAATTGCGGAGCAGCCGCGATTTACGCTTGCAACGAGCGCACCTTCTGTCGTTGCAAGGGGAATATGATATTCTCCTTTTGCAAATTCTCCGGAAATCGAAAGCGGTCCTGCAATTCCCAACGGAACTTGAACTGCCCCGACCAAATTTTCAATATTCTTTTTAGAAACTTGGGAGCAGTCAAACGAGAAATAAGACAAATCGGAAAGATCCGTATTTTTCATCTTTTCAAGCGCAAGCCGTCTTAAAAGAGCCGCACGCTCTGGATTTTCAGAAACGGAGTCCGCTTTTCGAAAAGAAAGCTTGCCCGAAGCCAAATCGTCTACGATTTGCTTCTCTTCATCGGTTAAATTAATTGAAAAAGTCATAGAAACACCATAATTTTTAATAATCTGTTGTAAGTTTGAATAGATTATCGATATATTAAAACATATTATAAATAAATTTATAAATAAATAAACAAATTGTAATGAAAATTAATGATATTCTTCATTCGGTAAACATATATAATTATATCGAATATAGTATAGAATTTGTTATTATAGAATTTATTATAAATAAGAAAAACGTTTTTATTGAAATATATTTATTAAATATAGTTTTTAGTTTTAATTTAAATATTATAGGCGATTTTTAAAAACGTTAAAAAGGTAAAATTTTAAAATTTAAAAAGCTAAAGTTCTAAAATTCTAAAAAGATAAAAAGCATAAGGTTTCAGGTAATAGATATGAAAAGCAGTTCTTGGCCGGAAGTAGGCGATTATGTAGTTTGTGATGTGACGAATGTAACAGATTTCGGAGCATATGTACAATTGGACGAGTATAAAGACAAGGAAGGATTTATTCACATTTCGGAAATTAAAGCGGGATGGGTAAAATACGTAAGAGACCACATAAGAGAAGGTCAAAAAGTAGTTTGTAAAGTTTTGAATATCGATACCGGAAAAGGCCATATCGATCTTTCGTTAAAAGATGTAAACGAGCATCAGAGGCGTACTAAAATTCAGCTTTGGAAAAACGAACAAAAAGCTGAAAAATGGTTGCAAATAGCAGCAGAAAATACCGGATTCGGAGACGAAAGCATAGAAGAAATTTTCTTCTTTTTAGTCGATAATTTCGGAAGCGCATATTCCGCATTTGAAGAAGCTACAATTAGAGGCGAAAAGGCTTTTGACGATTTGGGAATTACACCGGAAATGGTTAAATCAATCGTAGATGTTGCAAAAGAAAATATAAAAGACGCTTTTGTAGAAATTGCAGGATTCGTCGATTTATCGATAAACGATTCAAACGGTGTTGAAATCATAAAAGAAGCGTTGTATAAAGCCGACAGCGTAGTAAATGACGATGACATACAAATCGAAATTACATATACGGGAGCTCCGCGCTACAGAATAAAAGTAACTGCTCCCGATTACAAAAAGGCGGAAGCGGCTCTTAAAAAATCATCTGCGGCCGCTGTAAATTATATGAATGAAATGGGCGGAACGGCCGTATTTAACAGAAGAGCGGAATCGAACTGAAAGTTCGATTCCGTCAGGATTTTTTGCGGAGAAATTGGTTGAAAAGAAAATATTGAAGGGAAAAACATTGAAAGGAAAAATATTGAAGTGTAAAAGTTGCAATTTGTACACGCTTAAAATTAAATGCCCGAAATGCGGGAAAAAAGCATCAAGTCCAAAGCCTATGCGATATTCTCCTGAAGACAAATGGGGAAAATATAGAAGAATATATTTCGGAAGTAAAAATTATGAAAGAAACGATAACTGTTAATTTAAAAGAAGATATTGGAGTTTTGAACAAACCGATTATGGTAGTCGGGTTGCCGGGAGTGGGACATATTGGGAAGTTTGCCGCCGATTATTTAGCGGAATATTTAGAAGCAGAGCCGATTATCGATATTATATCACCTCATTTTCCCCCTCAGGTTTTAATTAATGAAGATTCTACAATATCCATTATGAAAAATATGATATGCGTTGCGAAAACGGAAAAAAACGATATTGTATTTCTTATAGGTGACAATCAAAGTACAAGCCCTCAAGGACATTACGAATTGTGCGATATTTATTCCGATATTGCAATAAATTTGGGAGTTGAAAGGATATACACATTAGGCGGATATCCGATTCCTATGTTAAGTGAACCGCAAGTAATCGGCGTTGCGACTACTACAGACATTTTTGAAAAATTAAAAGAAGCTGGAGTGGAAATTAGACCGTCTGAGCCAAGCGGCGGAATTGCAGGAACGTCCGGATTGCTTTTGGCTTTCGCACAACATAAAGGAATAGAGGCGGCCTGTTTAATGGGAACTACAACCGGCTACATAGTAGATATAAAATGTTCAAAAGTGGTTTTAAATGTACTTGGAAAAATTATCGGAATAGATATTCCTGAAGATGCATTAAATGAAAAAATAGAAGAAATGGAAAAAATCGCGGAACAATTTAAACGGGAACCGCCGGAAGAATTTGAAAGTCAAATGGAAGATGATTTGGCATATTTCGGATAAAAAAGGGGAAAAAATGAATTGGAGAACGAAAGCCCGTCTTGTTAAAAGGAAAAAAAATATTTCTAAAATGAAAGCAAGAGAGACCGAGAGGTCTATGAAAAAAATTGAGGAAAAAAATAAAACAGCTTCTTTTGAAATTATTTTTATAGGGAGGTCGAATGTAGGAAAGTCGACTATTTTAAATGAAATTACAGGTGAAAAGTTAAGGACCGGAAAGCGACCGGGAGTTACTTTAAAACCTACTCATCTTTATTTTGACGACCTTTTAGTAACGGACATGCCCGGGTTCGGTTTTATGAACGGGGTTACTGAAGAAAAAACGGAAGAAGTAAAAACCGGAATTGTAAGGTATATCGAAGATCATAAAGACAGAATCAAAATTGCAGTACTTGTAATTGACGGTGCCGCATTTGAACAGATCGTTAAAAGATGGGATGAAAGAGATGAAATTCCAATCGACATAGAACTGTTTTCGTTTATTACGGAATTTGGAATAAGTCCGATCGTTGCGATAAATAAAGTCGACAGGATTGAAAAAGATGCATACGATGAAAAAATCGATACAATTAAAAAGTACTACAACGAGTACAATCAAAATGGAAAAAATGTCGCATTTTCACCTATAAGCGCAAAAAGAAAAGAAACGGAAGCACTCGTAAAAGCATTAAGAAATGAACTGCATGTTTTAAAGAGAAACGACTTGTTCAAATTTTTTAAATAAATAAAAAAAAAAAAAAAAAAAAAAAAAAAAAAAAAAAAAAAAAAAAAAAAAAAAAAAAAAAAAAAAAAAAAA
>JAAYST010000076.1 GCA_012518265.1 Candidatus Methanofrustulum fimipullorum
ATCAATACATGTAATATAATCAATACATGTAAGAATTAGAAAATTAGAAAAATAAAAAAATAATTAGAAAATATTAGAAAATATCGGATTTATGCAAAACTATTCGATGGGTATTTATAGGAGAAGTGCCTTTCAACCTAAGCACCTATTTTCGAATAATAGAAATCTGATATTTTTCGATCTTTTTTAGAGATAGTTTATTTTCAGTTTTATATTTTCGAACGCAATTTTTGTTTTGATAAAAATTTGATATTATATTATAAGATTTTAAATGGATTTTATATTTAAATTTTATAATTTATATTTTAAAATTTTATTAAAACTTTTGTTTAATTAAATTTTTGCGTGAGTAGGATTTATTAAGATTAAATCTTGCGGAGGAAAATTATGGGTAAAAAAGCTATGGTAAAGTTGGCGCGTAAAACAAACCCGCGCATTATAAATCTCATCCTTGATCTTAAGCAAATCGGTCAAGAAAACGAAGCTCCGATTTGGATGACAATTGCAGATAAACTCGAAAGACCTTCCCGAAATTATGCGGGAGTAAATTTGAGTAAGATAAACAGACATGCAAAAGAAGACGATGTTCTTTTAGTTCCCGGAAAAGTTTTGGGCGCCGGAGATATAAAAATTCCGGTCACGGTTGCCGCATTGGGATTCAGTTCAAGCGCGATCGAAAAAATTACGAATGCGGGCGGAAAATGCGTCATGATTGAAGACATGGTCTATGAAAATCCGGAAGGAACCGGCATAAGAATATTCATGTGAGGGAAAAATATGATTATAATTGATGCAAACGGATTAATTATGGGTCGCCTTGCAAGTGTTGTCGCGACAAGACTTCTAAACGGTGAAAATATTCATATTATAAACGTAGAAAAAGCGGTTGTTTCAGGAAAAAGAGCTTCTGTTTTAGGCGAATATAGAGAAACGATTGAAAGAGGGTCGACAGAAAACGGTCCCTACTTCCCGAAAAGACCGGAAAGAATTATGAAAAGAACGGTCAGAGGAATGCTTCCTCATAAGAAAAAAACCGGACGTGACGCATTGGCAAAACTTAAAGTACATGTCGGCGTTCCGGAACAATTCAAAGGGAAAAAAACCGAGACGGTAGAGGCTGCAAGTATGACGAGACTCAGCTCCAAGAGATTTGTAACCCTTGGAGAAATTAGTGAAAGACTCGGTGCAAAGCTTTGAGAAAAGGGAGGTTAATTTAAATGACTAAAAAAGTGGTAAACACATCCGGAAAGCATAAAACGGCAATTGCCCGTGCAACCGTTAAAGAAGGAAAAGGAACTGTCAGAATAAACAGTATTGCATTGCCTGCATACGGAAATGAACTCGTTAACAAAAAGATCAGTGAGCCGTTGGAAATTGCAGGCGACGATGTCGTATCAAAACTCGACATTTCAGTTCGTGTTGCAGGCGGCGGAACGATCGGTCAGGCAAATGCAATCAGAACCGCAATTGCAAAAGGAATCGTAGAATATACAAACAACACAACGATTCGTGATGCTTATGCAGAATTTGACAGAAGTTTGCTTGTAAGCGACTCAAGACAAAAAGAACCGAAATATTTCGGTGGTCCCGGAGCTCGTGCAAGATATCAAAAATCGTACAGATGATGTGAAAAAATGATCCCGGTTCGTTGCTTTTCGTGCGGTAAAGTAGTTGCTGCAGGATGGGAAGAGTTTAAAAAAAGAACGGAAGCCGGAGAGGATAAAGGAGCCGTTCTTGACGATTTAGGAATTACACGATATTGTTGCAGACGTATGCTCTTAAGCCACATTGAAATGATTGATGTGATTTCTCCATATCAATAAACAAATCAATAAATAAATGATTAAAAGGAGGAATCGTATGGCTATTAAACTAGAGAAATATACGCGATTTGAAAAAGCGAGAATTATAGGATCAAGAGCACTTCAAATTTCAATGGGTGCTCCGATTCTATTGGATGAAGAAGTCACTGCTGAAGAAGATTCTTTGTCTATCGCTTTTAGAGAATTTGAAATGGATGTAATTCCCATTACGGTTAAAAGAGAATATGAAAACGAATAAAATATAAATGAAAAATAAATAAAAAACAAAAACAAATAAAAAATAAATGAAAACAAATACAAATAAGAAAATAAATTAAAAATAAAACTTAAGGAAGGAAATTCTAATTAACATAATTTGGTGAACAAATGGAAATCCAAGAAGAAGATGTTGTAGTTGTTCAAGACAACGAAGATGTTTCGCCCTCGTCCGGCGATGAAAATTATTTGGTACCGATAGATGAATATTTGGCTGCGGGTGTTCACATAGGAACTCAACAGAAAACAAAAGACATGATGCGTTTTGTATACCGTGTCAGAACTGACGGTCTTTATGTATTGGACATTCACGCAACAAATGACAGAATAATTGCCGCTGCCGAGCTTTTATCAAGATACGATATATCTCGCGTTTTGGTAGTTTCGTCAAGACAATACGGGCAATTTCCGACAAAAATGTTTGCAAAAGCAACCGGCTGTAAATCGGCAATAGGAAGATTTATCCCGGGCATGCTTACGAATTCTAAAACGGAATATTACTTTGAACCGGAAATTATAATCGTAACAGATCCTTTCGGTGATGCACAAGTAATTCGTGAAGCAAAAGCAGTAGGTGTTCCGATTGTAGCACTTTGCGATTCAAACAATCTTACAACTAATGTAGACTTTGTAATACCGACAAATAATAAAGGAAGAAAAGCACTTTCATTGGTTTATTGGTTGTTTGCAAGAGAATTGTGCAATTTGAATAAAAGACCTTTCAATTATGAACTTTCCGATTTTGAAGTCCCGCTTTGAAATTAAAAAGCATTTCTAAAATTAAAAGTTATTAAATTAAAAAATTATTGAATAAAAATACTAAGACAGTTCTTTCGAACTGTTTTGGTATTTTTTGCTTTTTCTCCATACATAAAAATTATTGTTTTATATCTGTACTCTTTTTTTTTATTTTTATCTTTTTTTATTTTTATCTTTTTTTATTTTTATCTTTTTTTATTTTTATTTTTTTTTATTTTTATTTTTTTTTCAATATTTAAACGGCTGTTACGGTTTATTCTTTTCGGTATTTAAACAGTCGCTGAGGTTTTTTCGTTTACATGATACAACCCGGATTACGTTTTTTCTTTGAGGGTGCCGCTTTTCAAGATTTTTCCAAGGTGCGTTTTTTCATTCATTTACAATATTTAAACGATTGCAGCGTTTTATTCTTTTTTAGGTTTTAAACGGTTGTTGCGGTTTTTTCGTTTATATGATACGACCAGAATTCCGTTTTTTCTTTGCAGGTGCCGCTTTTAAAGATTTTTCCAAGGTACGTGTTTTATTCATTCTTAAGATTTAAACGGTGCTTTCGTTTTATTATTTTTTTAGGTTTTAAACGGTTGCAGCGTTTCATTCTTTTCCTTTAAGGTTTCAGTGTCGGTGGCCCAATTTTGTTGCTTCGTTGTATCCTTTTTAGGAAAAGCCGCTTTGCGGCTTTTCCTTTGCATTATTAATATAATCTTTATAAGAAACTTGTATTTTATTATAACAAAATTTATTTATAATTAGTAAGCATAAATACACACATTAAAATTTTAATTAAAACAAAAAAACATTTAAGAAAAACGATTTATTACTATTATTATACTAAAAAATTGTAAATAAAATAGAAAATAAATTTAATATTTAATATCAATATATTTTATAATTGATATAAAATTTATAATTATTTTTAATATAAAAGTTTTATAACGTTATATAAATCTATATAGATTTAGCAGAAGAGGAATATGGCTAATGGCTAATTTTAATTTAAGAGAATTTTACAGAAAAACGTGTTTTATTTCAATATTGACAATATTAATTTTGATGTTTACACCCTTTGCTTTTGCAACAAATACAGACACGAACAGATTTGAAAATGCAATTGATTCGATTGATTTGATTAATTCGATTAATTAGATAGATCAAATATATATGATGCAAGGCGAAATTATCGATTTGTCGGAAATTTACGGAAATGAAATAAAATGGTATTCGGAATATCCGGATATTGCGGAAGTTGAAAACTTTTCTTTCGTTCATGCGAAAAAGTTTGGAAAAGCTGTATTGTACGGGTCAACTGTTGAGGATTTTGAAAAAATCGATTATATGATTTGTGTTTTTGTGGCAGATTCCAAATTGAATATACTTCATGTTTCAAAAAATGAAGAAACGAAGACATTTGATTTTTCACAAAATGAAAATGTTCATGTAACCGTTGTGACTTTGGATGAAGCAAATAAACTTTTCTTTGAACAAAATATATTGAAATACGATGTTATTTTGTTTGAGGGAAAGGGATTTGCAGGGTTAGATGATCCAAGCGAATGGTCGGGAGAGTTCAAATGTGCTTTAGAAAAAGCGGATTTTTCGGGAACGGTTATAATCCAAACGCCCGGGAATTTAACGGGATTGGACCCGTTCGATAAAGAATATAATGACGGATCGCCATTTCTTCCGAAAGAAATTTACGACATAAGAATTAATAAAAATCTTTCTACAGAAAATTCATTTACCGATACTTTTTTTAACAAATGGATTCGAGCAGGAGACAGCTATTCGAAAACTTCAAATGCCGATTCGTTAACTAATGAATTTGCAAACAGATTTTTAGAAAAAACGGTTCAAAAAGCCGAAGGCGATTTAAGTGAAGAAATAACGAAATCGGAATCGTATAAAGAATCATATAAACATGCAAAATCCGTTTACGAATCGTCTGATCATAAGGTTTCAGATGTGATAAACGCAGCTCAAAAGTTAAAAGCGCTAAGACTGAACGAATATGAAAAAGCCGAAAAAGATCAAATAAAAGATTTAAAAGTATACACAGACAGAATAAATAAAACTACGCATAATACGGAAATTTCGGATGGTACGGAAATTTCAGATGGTACGAAAGATTTAAAAGAAATTACTGTTGCAAAAGGAAATTCCGTTATTTTAAAAATAAAAGCTGACCCGGTAATATTTGATATTGACGAATCGAATGTTTCATGGAAATCAAGTGACGAAAATATTGTATCGGTACAAAACGGAATCGTAACCGGGAGAAATGTCGGAGAAGCTTATATTTACGTTTCATATGGCCAAATCAAAAAAGAAATAAAAGTAAATGTTGAAGAAAAAATAAAGATTCTTTCTTTTTATTCAATAAATAAATTGCCCGAATTTGATTTGTTTTCGGATGAATTCGAGGTAACATATATTTGTGATGCAACATACACAACAGATGACAGAAAATCAAATTCCGTTCAATTGTCCGATTTGATAACAACCGGAATCGACTCATACGATATAATAATTGACAGAACACAAGGTTTTTGGCAATATAATCCGATTTCAAATAAATTATTAAGTGAAAAAACGGACAGTTTAGCGGACGGAGATATATTTGTTGCAACTAAAATTACTTCTTTTATATATGAAAAAGATTGGAAGCAAAAATATCCGATAACGAATAAAACTTATGAATCGGAATTTAACGATATAATTCGAAATTCCGAAAAAACAACAGAAGAAAAGGCAAACGAAATTCAAAAAATATTTGCTTATGCGGCAGTCAGTAAAAAAGTAAAATATTACGAATCTTTAGATAAATCGGCATATACAAAAGATTCAACGGATAATTTAAATTTAGAAATTTTAAACGCAAAAGAATTGCTCAAAGCCGAAGCAAACGATGAAAACTTGGCCGAATTTGTAAAAGCTTCAAATTATTTAAAAGACGCATATTTAAAATTAAAAGGAACCGAAACTCACACTGCTCAAACAACTCACATATATGATTATAAAACTCTTGCTTACGAAAATCTGTACGGTTATGAACTTTTGAATTCAAAACAAATAAAACCGAAAAACGAACAGGAAAACGGAAACGTACAGGAAAACGGAAACG
>JAAYST010000077.1 GCA_012518265.1 Candidatus Methanofrustulum fimipullorum
AAAAAATTAAAAAAGGAAAAGAAATAAAGAAAAAAAATTAATATGGTTCAAAGAACCATATTATTTACCCAAATTCCGTGAAGGTTGCAATATGATGTTGCGACAAGTTCGGAGAATTCGTCAATCTTTATTACTTTAAATTTAGCTGCAGGGTCGGTAAATGTGGGGGTGAAATCTTGGCGACCCAAATATATTACTTGCTTTGTTTCTTTTTTAATTCCGTATAAAGCAATCCAATTTATATGATGTTCGATTGTGTTCGGATGTGCTACTTCTTTTCCAACAGTTACACGAACAATGTGTTCATGCGCGCCGTCGTGACCGGATCCAAGTTCAATTATCGGTACGTGCTTTTCTTTGCCTTCTTTTTCGGCACCTTTGATTAATGAAAAAAACTCCATATTTATCAATTTCTCCAATTTTTCATAAATGATTAAATACAGTACTTAAAAATTAAAATTAAAGTTAAAATTAAACTATTTAAATTTAAAGTACTCACATTATTTATATATTTATAAGTAAAATATAGTATTAAAGATAAAAGAATAAAGAATATAATAATTTTAATTATAAGTAACAATATTAAGTATACTATTTAACAGTATCTAAATTACCTAACTTGTATACCTTAAGAGGAGTTATTCCTATTTAAAAATTGCTTAAATTTATTTCAGATGTAAAAATAACGGATAAATATTAAAATATTTTAAATATTAAAAAATTAAAATATAATAAATAAAATATAACAGATAAAATATAACAAATAAAATATGGAAAGTTAAAAAAATATAAAAAAATTAAAAAATATAAGAGATTTAAAAGCTGCAGAGGTTTTGGGGATTAGCGTATGAGAGTTGATGTTAAAAATTTCGGGATTATTGAAAATGCAGAAATTGAACTGAACGGCCTTACAATTATTGCGGGGGAAAACGACTCGGGGAAAAGTACTTTTGGAAAAATAATGTTTACGCTGTTTCATACTCTTCAAAATTATAAAGAAGATTTTAAAAAGGAAAAAGTAAAAGCAATTAACAGTCTAATAAGCCAAGTGGCATTTATATTGTCGAGCAGAAATGATGAAGCGTATGAAGATTTCAGAAGGCTTGAGATAAATTCGGCCAATTTGGGACCGGAACAGTTGGAAAAGCATACAGCAGAACTGTGTAAAAAAATAAAAGAAAACGGGGAATACGATAATTTGGTTTTGGCAAAAATCGATGAAATTGAAAAAGTAAACGGTATGAAATTGGACGATACGGAAACTAAAAAGAGGTTTGTTGAAAAAGCGTTTTATTTTGCATTTCACGACCAAATAATAAATCCGTGCCTTTGTGACGGGCCGAAAATAGAAGTTTTCAGAAAAAATGAAGAACCGGAAATAAAATTGGAAATATCGCCCAATAATAAAAGTATGATATATTATGAAAAAGAGGATGCGCTCTTATTCAAAGATGTCGTGTTTGTCGGAACTACTTCTTTTTTCGAATTCGGGGACATAGTAAAGTATGCGGATACCGAAGATGTGCCGGAATATGTAAGAGACATTGTGTACAAAATAGAAAGGGCAAGCTTTAAAGGAGATATGAATAAATTCGGAATAGATTCCGAATTTACTACAGAGTTTGAGCCTGCTGAATTTATAGCCGATATAATTTTGGGAGAGATGAAATACGATATACCTAAAAACGACTTCTACTATACCAAAACAGGGGCGGACGAATCTAACAGAAAAGATAATGAAAAAAATAATGACAAGAATAAAGTGTTTACTCAAGCACACAGAGCAAGAAATACGGCAAGCGGGATTAAAACTTTTGGGATTATACAAATGCTTTCAAAATATGGATTTATGAAAGCGGGAAATTTAATAATTATCGATGAGCCGGAAGCGCATTTGCACCCGATGTGGCAAATTCTTTTTGCGGAATTGCTTGTAAAACTTAGAGAAAAAACTGGTGTCACGATTTTATTATCAACTCACAGCACTTACTTTATTGAAGCGTTGAAAGTTTACAGCGAAAAGTATGAAATTGAAAATCAAACTGAATTTTATTTTGCTAAAAAAGATACAATTTTCTGTTCTACGATAAAAAATGTGACGAGCGATTTGGAAATTATATTTGAAACACTTGCATTGCCTTTTGAAAAACTCGATGAAGTAGACATGGATTTTGATTTTGATTAAATTAAAAAATAAATGTTGTGAAACACATGATTGATGAAATCACAGGTGAGAAAAAAGAAAACGAAAGCGATGACTTGAAACAAAACGATTCGAGTTTTTACGAAGAAGTAAAAAAAATATTTGAAGAAAAACATTCAAAGTTTATAGAACCGTTGACACGCGTCAGTTTTGATTCAAGCAACAAAGAATCTCTTTGCCGCTCAAATATTGAAATGTTTAATTACGATTCGCTTGTTGCAAGCAGAATAGGAACACAGCATTTAAAATCACCAGATGCGTTATATTTTTCCGGCGGACGCGTGTGGTTTATCGAATTTAAAAACGGATATTTGGACACAGATGCAAAAAAGATGGCTATAAAACTGAAAGGAATTGAAGGCGGTTACATAGGTTTTTATGAACTGATTAAAAAAGAAAGACCTGAGACGGAATTTAAAGATTTGATGAGTTTAAAAATATCATATTTTGTAGTATACAATGCAGTCAAAAACAAATATTTAACAACGGGCGGTTCTAAAACAAAAAACGACAGATATAAAAACAACAAAAGTAACAAAAAAAATAAAAATTATAACAGAAACAGCAAATATAACAGAAACAACAAGTATAACAAAAACAATAAATATAACAAAAATAGCGAGTATAAAAACAACAAGTATAATAATAGTAATAAGTATAACAATAGTAACAAATCATACTACGGAAAAAATTATGATTACGACATAAATAGCGGAGATTTGGAGTATCAATATAACCGTGCGGAAAAAACACACCGTTACGGAGTTAAAAGCAGAATTATATTTTTACCGGAGAAGATAGGACTTCAAAGGTACAAAGGGTCCTTTTATGAAAATACGGGAATGATAAGCGAGTCGTTATTCGAAAGAAAGCTCCTTAATAAAATATGTTCGCTTAAATAACGAATTTAAAAACCGGAAAGTGAAAATTAATATGATTTATGATATTTTAGCTTCGACGTTAATCGCAATGTGGATTATTCTTCCCGCATATATTACAAACCCGGCCGCCGCGTTGTTTGGTGGAGGAAAAACTGTTGATAGGGGATTGGTCTTAAGTGACGGAAGAAGACTTCTGGGCGACGGAAAAACGTATAGCGGATTATTGTCCGGGATTTTGACTGGGCTGTTAACGGGAATCATACAAACATATTTGGTTATGTCGGGGTGGGAATTATTTGGAATAAAGTTTCCTCTATTTGAATTGGTACCGACTGAAAACGGAATAGGGTTTAAAGCGATAGTGACGATACTTTCACTTTCGGCCGGTGCTCTTTTGGGCGACATAGCAATGAGTTTTATAAAAAGAAGAATCGGAATGGAAAGCGGAGATTCGTTTCCGATTGCTGACCAATACGACTTTATTGTCGGTGCATTTTTATTGGTTTCGCTCACGTCGTGGGACTGGGTTGTAAATACGATAACGATAGAAACGATTATAATAATATTGATAATGACACCGATATTGCATATAGTAGCAAATATTATTGCGTATTTAACTAAAGTGAAAAAGGTACCCTGGTAAACAATATAAATAATATATAGTTAAAAGGACTTATTGTAATTATTATGTTAAACGAGAGCCGTATTCCTGATGATGATATTATTTCAATATTGAAGAAATGTAATGCAGTAAAATTTGGTGATTTCGTACTTGCGTCGGGCAAGAGAAGTTCTTATTACGTAGATATTAAAAAAGCGAGTACAAACCCTATAGCGTTGAAAAAAATTTCTAAAAAGATTTCAGATATTATAAAGGCTGAAAGTGAATATAAGGAAAATAAAGATATAATAATTGGCGGAGTTGAACTTGGCGGTGTTCCTATCGCAACTGCCGTTTCATTAAATATGGAAAAGCCGCTTTTAATTATCAGAAAAAGCGAAAAAGATTACGGAACAAAAAGCCGATATATAGGGGAATTTGGAGAAGGTGACGAAATCGTAATGATCGAAGACGTTACAACAAGCGGCGGCTCTGTTAAAAAAGCGATAGAACAGATTAGAGAAGACGGCGGAATTGTAAATTACGTTGTTGTAATAGTTGACAGATGTTCCGGAGCAAACGAAGCTTTGGAAAGTATCGGAGTAAAACTGATACCTCTGGTTACGGCTTCTGATTTACTAAAAGATTAAGACTTTGATTTGCGAAGATATTAAAACTCCGATTTACTAAAAGATTAAAACTCCGATTTGCGAAAAGATTAAGATATTGATTATAAATGAACAACAAATCAAAAATTCCCGTTATATTAATTATTTCGTTTTTTTTAACTCTTTTATTCGTACCGACAGCTGTTGCTGAAAATAACACGCTTTTATGGTATGAAAATGAATCTTCGGGAGATTTGGGAAAAATTCTAATTACACCTCATGTTTTCCCGAGTTTTTATTACGGATTTGATTATAGTTCAAGAGAGATTTTTTCTGAAGAGTTGGGGCTTTATATAAACAAATCCGGAAAAAAAATAAACAAACATGAAGCCGTTTACTCTTCGACAATAAAAAATATACCGTTTGCTTGTAAAAAAATCGGGTATTATGATTTTATCGCGTGGTTTGGAAAGCCGTATGTTGCAGCTTATGAAGAAAATAAATTTATAAAAGGAGACGGAGTCTTTAATTTTTTAGACAAAAATGTATTGTTTCCTATTTTAAGAGATGAAAAAACGGATGAAAAAAAGAGTTTAAGCGACCGCATTTATTTAAATGAAGGATATGAAATTCGTTTTGAAAATGCGGAACAAAATACATATATAATACTCGAAAAAAACGGAAAAACTCTTGACAGAAAAATTGAAACGAATTGCTACGTTTATAAGGAAGATATAAAAAACGTGGGTTATGTCCCCGTAATAATAATTTATTTTGAGTTTGACGGAGCGGACTATGTAAAAATTGAAGGTGTTTTTCAAATATCTGAAAAGCCGCTTTTTTTAGACGAGGTTAAATATTACGGAAATTTAAATGAATTTGAAAAAGAAAAAAATAAAATATATCTTACGAATACGGAAGAAATCCGACTTGACAAAGGAAGTAAACTAAAGCTTAACGATTTTATTTCATTGAAAGTTTACGATACAAAAAAACTCGGGTTTCAAATTGAAGGAAAAGATACGACAAGGTATTTGAAAGAAAATCCAAGTGATACGAAATACAAATCCTATGAAAAAGCTGGGGAAATTTTTGACAAGTTTAACAATATAAGCACGTGGAATGCTAAAAACTTCCTTCTGTTTTACGATGAAAAAGAACAAAGGGACGGAAAAGGAACTCTTTTTATTGAAAAGATACAATCAAAAACAGTAGGAAAAGGCGATATGCTTTATTCCGTAAAAACCGACAGTAAAGAATATGATCATTCCGATTGGGGAGAATACGAAACTATAAAAATAGCGGGAGAAAGCTTTTGTGCCGGATTGTATTCAAATACGTTTATTAAAAATAATGAGAGTTTTATAAAAGAAGGTTTTGTTTCAAAAGTTCAAATCGACAAATCGAAAAAAGAAGAATTCCGTGTCGGGGATTCATTGAAATTGAGTGACGGATATTCGCTTTATTTCAAAAGTATTGAAGAAGAAGGAAATGACGACGTCTGTACTCTTGAACTTAAAAGAAACGACACCGTTTTAAGCAAACAAAGTGTTGAATCAGGTTCAAATTTTGTATACAAGACAAAGTATTTGAACAAAACGATTCCGTCAATCGTTGTTCATGTAGATTCCGTCTTTAGAGGAAAAAAGGAACAAGTAATAACAGTTACCGGAGTTTTTCAAATTTCGGAAGAGATTATTGAAATTAAACCGAATGTCGAATACGGAAACATGAAAATAACCGGAGTCGGTTTAAACGAAATAAGATTTGAAAACAAAGAAACTTTCAATTTGGAAAAAAATTCAAGCTTTCCTATAATAGGAAGCCTCTTTTTATATGTTTCGGATTCGGAAGACTTGGTATTTTTCCCGTATAAAGGAAACGGATCGATTGAGGCGGAACACAAATTGAAAGCGGCAGAAAAAGAAAACCGTTTAGAAACGGTAGATATAGAAATTTCAGAACCGTTAAATTCGGAAAATAAAACAACTGAAGTAGAAAATAAAACAACGGATACAGGAAATAAAACTCTAGAAACAGAAGATTTACAAAAAGGTAATTTAAATTTGGGATATGAAAACGGGGATGAAAATAATTCCGCACAAGGAAATACGGGAACCGCTGATCCGAACACACAGGAAAATATAGGAAAAAACATACAAAAAAACACAGAAATAAGCACAGATGAAAACGCTGAAAAAAATACAGAAAAAAATAAACAAAATTATTTATTTGTCTTGTTAGCGGTTGTTGCAACCCTTATTTTGTTTATAGTTTTGTATATATCAGTTTTAAGCATGTTTAAAAACTCAAGTAACTTAAAAGTTCTGGGTAAAAATAAATATAACAATAATAGAAATAATTATAAAAGCGAAAGAAATTATAATGACATAAAATATAGAAAAATGTATGAAAGCAGGTCCCAAGGAAAAACATACGGAAATTATCAAAAGAATAGTACTTCTAAAAATATAATATCAAAGCTGTTTAATAAAAATAATAAAAAGTGAAAAAACAAAATAACAGATTATAAAAAGTAAATAAAAAACAGATTATAAAAAGTGAAAAAACAAATAAATAGAATATAAATTTCGGAGACGGATTTAAACTATGGATTTATATAAAATTTTCAACGGTTCTTTATTCTTATTTATAGGATTGTGTATTTTATCCTGTTTTATTTTCGGAGTAATCCACAGCATTACTTTAATTTTTCTTCTGTTGGCAATCATTTCCGGAATATTAACAGGAATATACTATATGATGACAAACGAAAAATAATCGAAATAATTAATACTTAAAAAAACATTGTAATATACTCTGTTTATTTTATTTTGTTAATTTATTTTATTATTTGTTTATTTGATTTGTTATTTATTTGTTCATTTGATTTCTTATTTATTTGTTTATTTGATTTGTTTATTTATTTGTAATTTATTTGTTCATTTGATTTCTTATTTATTTATTTGTTCATTTGGTTTCTTATTTATTTTGTTTATTTTGATTTTTGAGGAAAAATGTATGAGTTATAAGATTGTTGAAAAAGAAGAGGTTGCAACTGACACTTTCAAAATGGTATTTGAGGCGCCCGATATTGCGGCGGCTGCGAAGGCGGGCCAGTTTTTGATTGTGAGAATCGATGAGAGAGGAGAGAGAATTCCGTTGACAATTGCTGATTTCAGTTCTGATGAAAATACGGTTACAACTGTAATTCAGGCGCTTGGAAAGAGTACAAAAAAATTGACGAAAATGAACGTGGGCGAGTCAATTAGCGATATTGCGGGACCTCTTGGAACTCCGGCTGACGTAAAACAGTTGGGAACTGTTGTTCTTGTCGGGGGCGGTGTCGGAATTGCACCGATTTATCCTCAAATTTCGGCATACAAAAATGCAGGAAACAGGGTCGTATCGATAATCGGTGCGCGTAATAAAGATTTACTGTTTTGGGAGGAGAGAGTAAAAGATGCATCGGATGAGTATTTTGTGGCAACTGATGACGGTTCCAAAGGACATCACGGTTTTGTAACGGAAGTTTTGAAAAACATTTTAGATGAAGAAAAAGAGAAAATTGAAAACAAAACGTTGGAAAATCCGAAAATAAAAAGAGTGGTTGTAATCGGACCTCCGATATTGATGAAAGTTGCAACTCAAATGATGAACGAGTACCCCGATGTTGAAATTATAGTAAGTATGAACACGATGATGGTTGACGGAACGGGAATGTGCGGGGGATGCCGTTTAATCGTAGACGGAAAAGTGAAATTTTCGTGTGTGGACGGACCGGAATTTGACGGAAGGCTGGTTGATTTCAATACGGTTATGAATCGCCTGACTATTTATAAAAGAGAAGAAATTGAAAGAGCGGAAAAATATAAAAAAGAATGTGAAGGCGGAGTTTGTTCTACGCTCGATTGAGATTGTTTGAAATTGTGAAAATTATTGAGATTTTTTGTTTTTAGTTAACGGAGGAAAGTTAATGACGGGAAAAGCAAAAACAAGAGTGGAGATGCCGGAACAGCCGGAATATATAAGGAGAAATAATTTTGAAGAAGTGGCGCTCGGATATACTGAAGAATTGGCTTTAATGGAAGCTGAGCGCTGTATTCAATGCAGAAGACCGAAATGTGTTGAGGGATGCCCCGTTTCGGTTGATATTCCGGGTTTTATAAAATTGATTACTGAAAAGAAGTGGACGGAATCGCTTGAAAAAATATATGAAACAAACTTCCTTCCTGCAATTTGCGGAAGAGTGTGCCCGCAAGAAACACAATGCGAAGAACTGTGTATTTTAAACAGAAAAGAAAATGCGATTGCTATCGGAAGACTTGAAAGATATGTAGCCGACAGATATTACGAAAGCCCGGAGTCGTTAAACGAAAAGGGACGGCTGCTTAGTAAAAGAGAAAAGCCCACCGGGAAAAAGATCGCCGTTGTCGGATCCGGTCCTGCAGGACTTACGGCTGCCGCAACACTTTCCAGAATGGGACACAGTGTCGTAATTTATGAATCGCTTCATAAGCCCGGTGGCGTTTTGACATACGGAATTCCTTCGTTTAGATTGCCGAAAGAAATTATAAAAAGAGAAGTTGATGAAATAAAGTATATGGGAGTTGAAATTAAATTAAATTACGTAATCGGCAGAATAAAAACACTTGAAGAACTTTCCGAAAGTTACGATGCCGTTTTTATAGGATCCGGAGCGGGTCTTCCGAATTTTATGGGAATTGAAGGAGAAAGTTTAAACGGCGTATATTCCGCAAACGAATTCTTAACGCGCGTAAATTTGATGCAGGCCTGGGATGAAGAATATGATACAATCATAAGAAAAGGTAAAAACGTTGTTGTGGTTGGCGGCGGAAACGTTGCAATGGATGCCGCAAGATCCGCGTTAAGACTCGGTGCCGACAACGTAACCGTAGTTTACAGAAGAAGTGATACGGAACTTCCTGCAAGAAGAGAAGAAATAGAACACGCCAAAAAAGAAGGCGTTCAATTCAGATTTTTGACAAATCCGACAAAGATTATAGGAGATTACGGCGACGAAAAAGTAAGAAAGTACGATGTAAAAAGTATCGAATGCATCGAAATGGAACTTGGAGAAGAAGATTCGTCCGGCAGAAGAAGACCGATTCCGATTCCCGGAACCGAATTTGAAATAGAAGCCGATGTGGTAATAATTGCAATAGGAACTTCACCAAATCCGCTAATTTTTAACGAGACACCCGATTTGGAAAAAACGAAATGGGGAACCGTAGTTGTAAACGACGATTTAAAATGCACAAAAGAAAATGTGTTTGCCGGCGGAGACATCGTAACTGGAGCCGCAACCGTAATTTCTGCAATGGGCGCAGGAAAAAAAGCGGCGGAATCGATAGATGAATATTTAAAAAACAAATAAAAAATAACAAAAAAATAAAAAATAAAAAACAACAAAACAAGTAAAAATAATAAAAGAAGTAAAAAACAAATAAAAAAATAATAAAAAAATAATGTAAACTTTCGAAAAATAAATATATAACGAATATTATAATGTTTAACTGCAAGTTTTATTTTATACATTTGCTTTTTAGAATATTTATATATTTTACATTTTTATATATATTTTTATTCACAAATAAGTATTTGAAACGGGGGATGAAAATATTTACTCAATGAAAGAAAGATTTCATAGAGTTCTTCGAAAAAAAAGTGTTGATAAAATTCCGGTTTGTTCCGTTACGCAAACAGGTACTTTGGAACTTATGGAAAAAACAGGGACTTCTTGGCCGAAAGCACATTACGACTCAATTGAAATGGCAAAGCTTTCAAAGGCGGGCCATACCGTTTTGGGATTTGAAGCCGTAAGGTACCCTTTTTCATCTTTTGACATACCCACGTCATTCGGTTGTAAATATTCGGAAGGAACGTTTAATTCTCAGCCGCATATGCTTGATTTTCCTGTAAAAGAAGTAAGCGATGTAAAAGACATTTCATTTCCCGAAAACTTTTTTGAACAAAATGCAGTAAAAACGATAACGAATACAACGGAAATTTTGACAAACGACCCGGACCTTGACGATTGCCCGTTAATTGTAGGAATTATAGGACCGGCATCAATTGCTTCCTGTATTGCGGGAATTAACAATTATTTGGTGTGGACCATTACTGAGCCCGATGCTTTAAGAAGTTTAATGGAAGTAGGAGCCGACGTTTGTATCGAATATTCAAACAGATTATATGATTTGGGTGTAGACTCTGTCGTAATAATAGACTCCGAAGGAGTCCCGGACTTAGTGGCCCCTTCTTTTTTTGAATCCGCAATTTTGCCGGTACACAAAAGAATGAATAAAAAAATAAAAAAACCGACCATATTACACATTTGCGGCGATGCTACAATGATTTTGGATTCAATAAAAACGGCAGGATTCAAAGGAGTAAATATTGAAGAAAAAGTAAGAATAAAAGACGCGGCCGACATTATGGGAGATGATATATGTATTATCGGAAACATTTCTCCGGCACACGATTTATTATTCAAAAGTCCGGAATACGTATATGAACAATCAATAAAATGCATGGAGGAAAAAGTAGATATTTTGGCGCCCGGGTGCGGATTGGCACCGGCGACACCGTCTGAAAATGTTGAAGCGATGATAAAAGCAAGAGACGATTATTGCTAAAGTATTGCTAAAGAGATGAATCAAATGGAAAAAAAAGAATACGAAAACGAATATTATAAAAATTATAATGAAAAGCACGACGAAAAATATAATGATAATTATGAAAAATATGATGAAGAATTAAAAAATGAAAGCGAAAGCTACGAAGAATTGAAAAATGAAAGCGAAAGCTACGAAGAATTGAAAAATGAAAGCGAAAGCTACGAAGAATTGAAAAATGAAAGCGAAAGCTACGAAGAATTAAAAAATGAAAACGGAAGCTATGAAGAATTAAGAAATGAAAGCAACAAAAAATTAAGAAATAATAGTAACGAAAAAATAAAAAGTGAAAATAGACGAGCGTCTGTCGGAAAGCATTTGTTATACGGCATAATTATTTTGATTTTAATTTGCGGTGTTGCGTTAGTTTCGGGAGTTATCGGAGGCTACGTTGCTTCCGAAAGAGTTGAGTCTAACATGAGCCATTCTGTAATATTTGAAAGTACGAGTGTGCCTGTTATAGAAAGCGGGTCAATTCCTGAAATCGTTTTTAATACTCAAAATTCTGTTGTACAAATTGGAACCGAATCGATCGTAACGTCACCGTTTATGCGCCAATATGTTTCAACCGGTGCGGGAAGCGGCGTTATTGTAACAAATACGGGTTATATCGTGACAAACGACCACGTGATAAGCGGTGCCCGTAACATCGAAGTTACTCTTAAAAACGGTACAAGATATGCTGCAGTAGTTATAAATTCGGATCCTGTATCGGATATTGCCGTTCTTAAAATATATCCTGATGAAAACGATTTGGAGCCTGCCGTGTTTGGCGATTCCGATAAAATTGTAATCGGAGAAGGCGTAATTGCAATCGGAAATCCGCTTGGGGAAGGCGGAACTGTTACAAACGGAATAGTAAGCGCACTTGAAAAACAGATAACAATTAACGGAACGGATATGACGTTAATACAAACAAATGCGGCAATCAACCCCGGAAATTCCGGAGGCGCATTATTTAACATGAGAGGAGAATTAATAGGAATTGTAAATGCAAAAACGGCAGGAACCGTAATTGAAGGAATAGGATTTGCAATCCCCTCAAATACAGTAAAAGAAATAGTGGACGACTTGATAAATGTAGGATATGTAACTGGAAGAGTAAATCTCGGAATTGAAGTTATAGAAATAAGTGACTTTAGAGATATGTTTTACTACGGCGTTTCAACTGAAGGATTTTATATAACAAATGTTAAAAGAAATTCAGATGCCGAAAAAGCCGGACTTCGTATAGGCGACAGAATTGTAGAAATAGACGGAAAAGAAATATATTCCGCATCCAATATCGCAAGCGCCGTTTCAAAGAAATCTCCAAAAGATAAAATGAGCATAATTGTAGAAAGAAGAGGAGAACAAAAACAAATAACAGTCGAATTCACGGAACACGTTCCTATATAAATAGAATTAAAGCTAATGAATAGTAAATCAATATAAATAAAAATATAAATAAAAAAACAAAAATTAAAAAATAAAAAATACTAAAAGTTATAAATTGGTAAAAATAATAATTTGTATAAATAAACAAGGTGAAAAAAATGTTTGCATTTTTATTCAGTTCAATGGGACTTTTTTTAATAATTTTGATAATAGTTATCATATTTATGGCTTTTAAAATGGTTAATGAATATGAAAGAGTAGTGATATTCAGATTAGGAAGATTAAGTGGTGTTAAAGGGCCCGGTCTTTTTATTATAATTCCTTTTATAGACAGAGCTAAAAAAATTGATATGAGAGTAATTGCAATTGATGTTCCGAAGCAGGCTGTAATTACGAGAGACAATGTAACGGTTGGAGTTGATGCTATTATTTATTACAAAGTAATAGATCCTGCCGCCGCAATTACAAAAGTTGAAAATTACACGTTTGCAACAGCCACTCTTGCCCAAACCACACTCAGAGACGTAATAGGACAAATGGAATTGGACGAATTGCTTTCAAAAAGAGATGAAATAAACAAGCAAATTCAATCGCACCTTGACATACTTACAGATCCGTGGGGAATAAAAGTAACAGGAGTTACCATAAGAGACGTTGCTTTGCCGGACAACATGCAAAGAGCAATTGCAAAACAGGCGGAAGCTGAAAGAGAAAAAAGATCAAGAATAATTTTGGCGGAAGGAGAATACCAAGCGGCAGAGAAAATGAGAGAAGCTGCAAGCCTTTACGAAGGAAACCCGTCCGCATTGAAATTAAGAGAATTCCAAACACTTGCAGACATTTCACGTGAAAAGAATTTAATCGTCGTTACACAATCGAGTAAAATCGACACGGGAGACGTAATAGCGTTGAGTAAAGCTTCAAATAAATCCGAAAAGAAGACATGAAAAATTAAAAAAAACAAACAAATAAAAACAAAAAATAAAAACAAACAAATAAAAATAAAACAAGAATAAAACAAAAACAAGAATAAAACAGAAAATAAAAATAAATAAAAATTCAGGGTTATAAATATGCTTTTAGATTTTGCCGATTTTCAATTGGCTTGGATTATTTTTTCAACCGTTTTAATAATAATCGGTCTTATTTGCCTAATTATTGAAATTCAGGTTCCGGGATTTGGAGTATTCGGCGTAAGCGGAATATTTTGTATGGTTGTTGGATTTTTCATATTGATATCAGTAATTGAGAACAAGTCTCCCGGAATCGCTTTTTATTTAAAAGCGATAATGCCTCTTGCAATTTTGGTAATAATAGGTGCGGCAACCGTTTATAAAATTTCAAAATCGATGAAGGAAGAGCCGGAAATCGGAAAATATGAAGGAAAACAAGGTTTTGCAATCGAAGATTTCGGAAAAGAAAAAGACGGATTTATTATGCTTGAAGGCGAATACTGGAAAGCTTCGTCAGACGATATCATTTCAAAAGATGATGAAGTGGAAATTGTAAAAAAAGAACGGGAAAAACTTATTGTAAAAAAAATGAATAATAAAACGAAATTATAAAAATAAATTATAAAACAAAATAATAAAACAGAATTATAAAACGAAATAATAAAACAAAATTATAACGATATTAATATATTTTCTTTTTTTACGAAAAACGAAACAAATTATTTTATGCTTTTTTATACTTTTTTTAACGATGTCGTTTTTTTGGAAAAGAAAAAGAAAAAAATTACCAAAAAATCCGGATAAATTCTGAAGTCCAAAAAGAAACGGCAGAATGCCGTTTCTTTTTGTAAAACAAAAAAACGGAGATTGGTATTTTATTTTTAGTGAATAAAACGAAAAAACAAAATTAGGCCACAGACACTAAAACCGTAACGGAAAAGAATAAAACACGTAAACCGTTAAAATCTTAAAGACAATGATACGCCGTGGCAGCATTTGAATTCTTAGGGTTTATGGTACGCCGTGGCAGCTTTTGTATTCTTAGAGTTCATGGTACGCCGTGGCAGCTTTTGTATTCTTAAAGTTCATGGTACGCCGTGGCAGCTTTTGTATTCTTAGAGTTTCTGATACGCCGTGGCAGCTTTTGTATTCTTAGAGTTTCTGATACGCCGTGGCAGCTTTTGTATTCTTAGAGTTCATGGTACGCCGTGGCAGCTTTTGTATTCTTAGGGTTTATGGTACGACGTGGCAGCATTTGTATTCTTAAAAACAATGAAACGGGTACTGTGTTTCATATATATTAAAAAAACGGTACATCGGAAAATCTTAAGATGTACCGCTTCACCGCATAAAAAATGGAATTCGGGTTGTACCTGCTAAAAACAAAAAAACAGATGCGGGGTCGTATTAGCTAAAAGAAAAAACGAATACTTTTTTCTAAAAAAAATAAAATGAAAGACACTTTTTAATGAAAGAATTTATATATAAAAAGCATGTTTTGTTAACACAAATTTAGAGAATGATAACATGTCTAAATATTATAAAGAGAATCGTAACACTAAATTATATGAATTTTCAAAAAGTAAGACTGATAAGTCTTACAGAATTAACAAAATTAATAAGACGAATGCCTTGTTGATTACTTTTTTTTTGCTGACTTGTGTTCTTTTTGTATCCGGTTGTATCGATCAGGGTCATGACCACGGTCATGACAACGCAATAAATGATACAAACGTTACAACAAAATCCGGTTTTGAAAAAATTACTATCACAGATTCTTTGGGAAGAACTGTTGAAGTTCCTAAAAATCCGAAAAGAATTGCGATAAGCGGATCGGGGTCGGGTCGTTATTTCGGATATTTAAAACAAACAGATAATATTGTTGCTGTTGACGTTTTAGAAAGCAGTATGCAAAAATGGGACAAGGAAGATGGAGAAATCAGACCTTATATGATTGCAAATCCGGAAATTAGAAATAATCCGATTTTAGGAACGGCAAGAGGTGTTGTAGACTCGGAAAGACTGCTTGCAGCATCGCCGGATATTGTATTTATGGCAGGGTACAGCCCCGATGTCGGAAAAACGGCAGATTCTGTACAAGAAAAAACCGGAATTCCGATTCTTGTTTTCTATTCCGGCGACTATGTTAAAAACTCGGACAAAGTAGACGAATCCCTCAGGATGATCGGAAAAGTACTTGAATGTGAAGAGAGAGCAGAAGACGTTATTAAATTTTTCAATGACACGAAAAACGACCTTATAAGAAGAACGAAAGATGTCCCGGATTCAGAAAAAACGACCGTGTATGTCGGTGGAATTTCATATGCGGGAGCACACGGACTCGACGGAACGGATCCGACTTACTTGCCATTTGAAGTTTTGCATGCGAAAAGCGTGGCTGCCGAAATGAGAGATGGCGTTACATCGAGCACAGGATACGCAAAAGTTTCAAAAGAAAAAATAATGGAATGGGACCCTGATGTTATTTTCATAGATTTGGGAACAAGAACTGCAGCAGGAGGCGGTGCAATAGTTGAATTGCAAACGGATCCTTCTTATAAAAATTTAAAAGCGGTTAAAACCGGAAAAATATATTCGGTAAACCCGCATACTGCAATGGGAACAAATCATGAAACAAGTCTTGCAAATGCATATTACATCGGAAAAGTGCTTTATCCTGAACAATTCAAAGACGTTGACCCTGAAGAAAAAGCCGATGAAATTTATTCATTCGTTGTCGGAAAGCCGGTATACGATAAATTGAATAATGCACTTGACGGACTCTCTTACCAAAAAATAGAGATTTGAAATTTTGATAAAATTATAAAATTAAAATTATAAAATAAAAATTATGAAATTAAATTATGAAGTTATAAAAAATAGAATTGGAAATTAGTAATATGTTTTTGGAACAATAAAGGAATGTAGTAAATATGAAACGTAATTTAAAAACATTGTTAGCGGTTATTTTTTTAACCGCATGTCTCTGCTTTGCAGCAGGGTGTATCGATAATGGTCACGATCACGATCACGATCACGACCATGCAGCGAATGAAACAAAAACCGGAGAAAAGATGACTGTTGTCGATTCTTTGGGGAGAACTGTTGAAGTTCCTAAAAATCCGTCGAAAATTGCAATAAGCGGATCCGGTTCGGGACGTTATTTCGGATATTTAAAACAAATGCATAAAATAATTGCTGTGGATTATCAGGAAAGTAGCCAACTCGGATATAGAAAAGAAACGAGACCTTACATGATTGCAAATCCGTATGTGAAAGACAAACCTATTTTAGGAACTTCAAAAGGAGCGGTCGATTCGGAAAGGCTTCTTGCCGCATCTCCTGAACTTGTATTTATGGCAGGATACAGCCCGGACGTTGCAAAAACGGCCGACATGGTACAAGAAAAAACCGGAATTCCGATTGTTGTTTTCTATTCGGGCGACTATGTAAGAAATTCGGACAAAGTAGACGACTCTCTTAGAATGATTGGAAAAATTCTTGATTGTGAAGAGAGAGCGGAAGAAGTAATTAAGTATTTCAACGATACGAAAAACGATCTTATGAGAAGAACTAAAGATATCCCAGATTCCGAAAAACCGACTGTTTATGTTGGAGGAGTTTCATATTCGGGAGCGCACGGACTTGACGGAACGGATCCGACATATCTTCCGTTTACAGTTTTGCATGCGAAAAACGTGGCTGCCGAAATGAAAGATAATGTTACGGCAAGCACCGGTTATGCAAAAGTTTCAAAGGAAAAAATAATGGAATGGAACCCGGATATTATCATCGTGGATTTGGGAACTAAAAATGCAGCCGGAGGCGGTGCTATCGTTGAATTGAAGACAGACCCGTCTTACAAAAATTTGAAAGCTGCTAAAACAGGCGAAATTTATTCAGTAAACCCGCATACATCAATGGGAACAAACCACGAAACAAGCCTTGCAAACGCATATTATATAGGAAAAGTACTCTACCCCGAACAGTTTAAAGACATCGACCCGGAAAAAAAGGCGGATGAAATCTACGAATTTACGGTCGGAAAAGCAGTATACAACACTTTAAAAGAAAATATGGGCGGGGAGTCGTATCAGAAAATAAAACTGTGATTTTGAATAAATAAAATAAAAATAAAAAACGATTAAAAAAACGATTAAAAAGGCAATAAAAATAGTAATCAAAACGTTTGTATAAAGGAGTTGTAATTTGGTGGTGAAATATAATAATACCAAGGTCGGTAAAGCTTTAATTTTATTTTTAATATTGACTGTAATTTCCTGTTGTTTTATGTCCGGATGTATCGAGCATGATCACGACCACGAACATGATCACGATCATCACGTATCAGATACAACAAAATCTGATTTAGAAAAAATAACGATAACCGATTCGTTAGGAAGAACTGTTGAAGTACCTAAAAATCCGAAAAGAATCGGGATAAGCGGATCCGGTTCGGGACGTTATTTCGGATATTTGTTGCAAACTGACAAGATAGTTGCGGTCGACTATCAAGAAAGTCCTCGTCAAGCAAGCTCTAATGAAAGACGGCCTTATATGATTGCAAATCCTGAAATAAAAGAAAATCCGATTCTAGGAACTGCAAAAGGAGTAATAGACTCGGAGCGACTTCTTGAAGTTTCACCTGATGTTGTATTTATGTCAGGTTACAGCCCGGACGTTGCAAAAACGGCCGACATGGTACAAGAGAGAACAGGAATTCCGATTGTTGTATTTTATTCGGGAGATTATGTTAAAAATTCCGACAGAGTAGATGAATCTTTAAGAATTATAGGAAAAGTACTTGAATGTGAAGAGAGAGCAGAAGAAGTTATAAAGTTTTTCAACGACACAAAAAATGACCTTATAGAAAGAACGAAAGATATTCCCAACGAAAGTAAACCGAACGTATATGTAGGAGGAATTTCTTACAGCGGTGCGCACGGGCTTGACGGAACGGATCCGACATATCTTCCGTTTACCGTATTACATGCAAAAAACGTGGCAGCCGAAATGAAAGATAATGTTACGGCAAGTACAGGTTATGCAAAAGTTCCAAAAGAAAAAATTATCGAATGGAACCCGGATATAATATTTGTAGATTTGGGAACAAGAAATGCGGCAAGCGGAGGTGCAATCGTGGAATTGCAAACGGATTCGTCTTACAGAAATTTAAAAGCCGTAAAAAACGGTGAAATATATTCGGTAAATCCTCATACATCGTCCGGAACGAATCATGAAACAAGCCTTGCAAACGCATATTACATAGGAAAAATACTCTACCCCGAACAGTTTAAAGATATAGACCCTGAAGAAAAAGCAGACGAAATTTATAAATTCGTTTTAGGAGAAAAAGTATACGATAAATTGAAAGAAAACGTGGGCGGAGATTCATATCAAAAAATAAAATTATAAACTAGTAAAACCTAAATGATAAATATGAATTCAAACGATATGACATTAAAACCTGTCGGATACGTGTCATCTCCTTTTAAGAAACGGGGAGATGCGCCGAGTCAAGGTGTCCAAACGAATGAAATAAGCACGATAAATATATATGAAGAATACAAAGATGCAATCGACGGATTATCGAAAGGAGATTACATTTTTGTTCTTTGCTGGTTTGACAAATCGGACAGAACAGTAATTAAAGCAAGAAGAAGAGGAAATCCTGAAAATCCTCTTCAAGGTGTTTTTTCACTGCGCTCTCCAAACAGACCGAATCCGATTTCACTTACATTGGTTGAAATTTTGGAAATTGAAGATTCTGTTTTAAAAGTAAAAGGGCTTGAAGCTTTTGATAATACACCTGTTGTTGATATAAAACCATATTCAAAAACGGTGGATGAAAAATAAAATGAAATAAGAAGCTGAAAGCTTCTTATTTCAACTCTTTTTTTCTTTTTTACTTTTTCTTTTTCTCTATTTTTTCTTTTTTACTTTTTCTTTTTCTCTATTTTTTCTTTTTTACTTTTTCTTTTTCTCTATTTTTTCTTTTTTACTTTTTTCTTTTTCTCTATTTTTACTTTTTTCTTTTTCTCTATTTTTACTTTTTTCTTTTTCTCTTTTTTTAATTTTTTTCTATTTTAAATTTTTTTCAGTAATTTATTGAATATTATCACCAAAAACGGAAAAAAATAAAGAAAGTTTTTATATAGAAAACGTCTATTTGAAATTAATTTCACTATGACGAATATTTTTTAATTTTATGAAATAAAATCATCTATTGAAAAACAATTTAGTAATTGAAATATTTTTTGAAAAGAAACGGTTTATTTGGTGATAATATGAAAAGGCGTAAGAGTAAGAGATGCGGAAAGTGTAATATTTACAATGCTGAGAATGAAACTGCGTTTGTTGTTGAAGAAGTGCCTGATTTAGCAATGCTTCCCGGTCTTGGAATTTATCCGGGCAGTATAGTTTATAAAGAGTATTGTTGCAGGCTTGGAGGGCCTGTCGTATTGAAACTTCAAAATAGAAGAGTAGCGATAGGAAAAGATGTTGCGTCAAGTATTATGGTGGAGGAAAACTCAAATGAACATGATTAAAGAGGATCCTCGTATTTTAAAGTTAAAAAATAAAATTTTATTAATGGGAAGCCCGAATGTCGGAAAAAGTGTTTTTTTCTCTGCATTTACGAAAATCCATGTCGTCAGTTCAAATTATTCCGGAACAACCGTAAATTACATGTCGGGAGATGTGAAATTTGATGATGAAACGTATACGTTAATCGATGTTCCCGGAACGTATACTCTTGATGCTGTTTCGGAATCGGAAGCAATTGCTGTTAATTTTGCAAAATCTAACCCCGAAGCTATTTTATTCGTACTCGATGCGACTAATTTAGACGGGAGCCTAAGACTTGCTCTGGAACTGAAAAATTACAAAATTCCTACAATTTATGCACTTAATATGGTGGATGTTGCAAAAAGAAAAGGAATAGAAATAGATGCTAAAAAATTGTCGGAGGAATTAAACGCCCCCGTAATCCCTACCGTTGCAGTAAAAGAAGAAGGATTTGAAGAATTGAAAAATTGTTTGAAAAAAATCCTTAAAGAAAAACAAACAAGCGAAAATGAAGAAACTGCTGAGGAAAAAGAAAGAAGTGAAAAGGAGGAAACTACTTCGGAAAAAGAAAAAACGGAAAAGGAAAGTGACTTTGATAAAAATGAAAGGATGGAAAAAAATGTAAAATATTGGGAAGAAGCAAAAGCGCTTGCAAACAAAGTCACAAACAAAAAAGAATCCGAACCGAGCAGATTGGACAAACTCGGAGATAAAATGACAAAGCCTTGGCCCGGGATTCCTATTGCAATAGTTGTTATAATCGCTGCTCTCGGAATTGTAGTGGGTCTCGGAAAAGCGTTACGCGCCGTTTTATTGTTACCGCTTGTAAACGATATTATTGTTCCGTTTTTCAGGCACTTGTTTACAAGTATACTTCCGGAAGGTGTTTTGTTAAACGTGCTCGTGGGAGAGTACGGAATTTTTGTAATCAGTTTTGAATGGATTTTGGCACTTGTCGTTCCTTATGTGATAATATACCAATTCGTATTTGCATTTTTGGAAGATTGCGGATATTTACCGCGTGTTGCCGTATTGTTTGACAATGTTATGAGAAAAATCGGAATTCAGGGGGGAAGTCTTATAAGTATTATGCTTGCGTTCGGCTGCGCTGTTCCTGCAATTATCGGAACTCGTACAATGACTACCCGAAAAGAAAGGCTCATCGTAACTACGATTATTTGTTTTGCCGTTCCGTGTATTTCTCAAACGGGTGCCTTAATTGCTATGACGTCCGAGTATTCGATTTGGTTATTTTTGGCAGTTCTTATTTCAGCCTTAATAATATTCATATCGGTTGCGTTGATTTCAAATAAATTGATTAAAGGAAAAGTAGACCCGCTTGCAATCGATATTCCTAATCTGCTGATTCCTGACAGAAAATCATACTTTAAAAAATTAAAAATCAGAATTAAGCAGTTCCTTTGGGAAGCGGAAGGGCCGATGTTGTTTGCCGTTTTTATTGCTGCCATTTTCAAAGAAACGGGAATGATAGACATACTTGCGATTTGGTTGGAACCTCTTATGGTAAAGTGGCTCGGACTTCCGGCCGAAGGAGTCATGGCTTTAATTTTAGGAATTATAAGAAGAGAAATGTCGGTTGCACCTCTTTTGATGCACGATTTAAGCGGATTTCAAATGTATATAGGAGCAATTGTGTCGCTTTTGTATTTGCCGTGCCTTTCCGTTTTCGGAATATTGGCAAAAGAATTTGATATAAAAATCGCGTTAGCAATTGTTATACTCACAACCGCTTCAGCACTATTTATCGGTGGTGCAATAAACCATATTGGAATGTTTTTAGGATTTGCGTAAAAACTGACTAAGACAAATAAAAACAAAAAAAACAGACAGAAACAAAAAAGAAGCAAAAAAACAAAAAAAACAGAAACAAAAAGTGAGTTGGTATGACCATATGATTTTATCAAACATTACCAAAAAAGTTGAAATGAAAGCGTGTAAAAACAAAATACTGTTTAGGATTGTAAAACATTACTATACCCCCATAGTAATACGAGAAATAGAATGTGCAAATGTTTGTAAAAACGATTGCGTTTTGTATATTGGTGGGGGACCTTGCCCGGTTAGCGCACTTTTAACCCATGAATTTACCGGTGCGAAAATCACTGTTCTTGATAACGATAAAACATGTGTTTGTTGTTCAAAAAAGCTGATAAATAAAAAGGGCCTTTCAGACAAAATCGATGTAATATATTCAGATGCTGAAACGTTCGATCCGTCCGGATACGATGTAATTCATGTTGCATCACAGATCGTTCCAAAAGACAAAGTATTTGAATCTGTTTGGAAAAGCGCTGACGACGGCTGCGTTATATTGACAAGGGTTTCCAGAAGTTCAATTTTAAAACCAGTCCTATTAAAAAAGATTAAAGACGAAACTAATAAATTTAAAAAAGTAAAACACGGGTTGTTAAAATATGTTCATTCTACCGCAATTTGTGTAAAATTATAATAAATAAAAAATAAATTATAGAAAACTAGAAAAAAACGGGCACCGCCGGGAAATCAAATGTTTGAAAAGTCGAATAAAAAGAAAAAAATAAAAACAACAGATCAAGAAAATACGTACAAAAAACTGTTAAAAGTTTTGATATGGGTAATTGTTTTGATTTTTTTTGTTAAACTTTTACAAAAAACGGATATACAAAGTATCTTTGAAGTTTTAAAGGAAATTCCGTCTGAAATTTTTTTGATTTTATTTGGACTTCAGATATTAACAATGTTTCTTTTAAACTACCAATGGTACAGTATTTCAAAAGCAATCGGGATTAAAACCGATTTTTTGAAAATGTTTTACATCAGCTCTCAAGGAACTGTTATCGAATCAATAACCCCGGGTGCAAAAATCGGGGGGGAGCTCACCAGAAGTTACCTTGTGAATAACTGTTTCAAATGCAGAACTGCAGATTCGCTGTCGATCATAACTATTCAAAAAATCATAAGCATCGGTTCTTTAATTTTATTAAACTTGACAGTATTGCTTTTATTTCCGGAAACGATAACAGATGCATCGCCCGTATGTCCCGCTGCAATAAAAGCACTCACGGTAGCCATGGTAGTAATTCTGACTCTTTTTATAATATTGTTATTCAAACCGTCTTTAATCACAGGCGGAATAGGGAAAATGAATTTTAAAAGTGGTCTATTTGAAAGATTAAAAAACGGATTAAAAGATTATGAAACTCATGTAAAAAAAATTAGAAACAAAAAGACATTGCTTTTTCAACTTTGTTTATCTTTAGTAATATGGGCGCTGTTTCCGTTAAAACTTCTCATTTTAACGAAGATGTTTAACCCGAATATCAGCATATTAGGGATTTTATTTGCCGCTTTAATTTCGTATTCCATTTCAATGATTCCGATTACGCCCGGGGGTTTGGGTGTTTTTGAAACGACGCTTGGCGGTTTTTTGATTATCTTCGGTCTAAGCATTGAGCAGTCGATTGCAACTTCAATTACTTTCAGGTTTTTTACTTTTTGGCTTGTAATTATTTTGAGTTTGGTAATCATAATATTTCAAAAAATATATGTAAGAACAGCAAATGCAGCAAATGAAATACAGAAAATGAGAAGCGGAAACAGAATTGTTCTTGAAAAATAAAACCAAACGTAAGTTTTCTCTAAAAATATGAAAAACGAAATATCTGAAAATTCCTAAAAGGCGCCCTGCCCACAAAAAGAAACGGACGACCAATGTTTTCCTAAAGATTAAAAAAAGAGAGAACGGAACAATTCTTGAAAAATAAAAAACGGAAACGAAAAGTTTTTCTCTAAAAATATGAAAAACGAAACGCCAAAAAATTCCTAAAAGGCGCCCTGCCCACAAAAAGAAACGGCAGAATGCCGTTTCTTTTTGTGAAAATAAAAAAGTCTAAGATTTGCTTTTCTTAAAAAAGAATAAAACGAAAAACAAAAAGTAAGGGCATCAACACTGAAACCGTAAAGGAAAAAAATAAAACGGAAAAACAAGAGTAAGGGCATCAACACTGAAACCGTAAAGGAAAAGAATAAAACAAAAAAACAAAAGTAAGGGCATCAACACCGAAACCGTAAAGGAAAAAGAATAAAACGAAACTACGAAATTAGGCCACCGACACCGAAACCGTAAAGGAAAAAGAATAAAACGAAACTACGAAATTAGGCCACCGACACCGAAACCGTAAAGGAAAAAGAATAAAACGAAACAACGAAATTAGGCCACCGACACCAAAACCGTAAAGGGAAAGAATAGAACGAAACACCGCTTAATCCTGAAAATTAAAAAAAAACGCCCTAAGTTTATTCCAAAAACAAGAAAAAAACCGACAAAAACCTATCCCAAAAACCTGAAAAAAACCGCAGCACCAAAAATTTCCAGAAGCGCGCCTCGCCGGAAAAAAAAAACGGAAGCAAAGTGTTTTCTCGAAAAAAAAAAACGGAAGCAGGGTGATTTCCCGAAAAAAAAAAACGGAAGCAAGGTGTTTTCTCGAAAAAGAAACAATTAAAAATAATTAAAACTGTTGAAACCGATATAAAAAATTCATGGCAGCTTCATGCAGTTCCCAAGGACTCTCGTACCTTAGTACAGTACACGACGTGTGACGGCTTATCTTCTGTGTTCGATATGGGTACAGGAGTTTCCCGTCGGCTATGACCGCCATGAATAA
>JAAYST010000078.1 GCA_012518265.1 Candidatus Methanofrustulum fimipullorum
AAACAAAACAAAATTATAACAAATCCGACATTTTGTATCGCTTGGCTTTTCTCAAGTATCTTTTTGGATTGTAGAGTTCGAATACGTGTTTTATTCGCTTTCCTTTTTTTACTCTTTTATAATATATTTCTCCGCCGTTTTCTTGGTATTTTTTATATATTTTTAAAAAGTTTTCGCAATCGGCTTTACCGATTTCAATTGAACCTGACTGATTTCCATAAAATTCAAAGACTCTAATCAATAAAATATTTCGAGGTCGCTTAAACGCTTCAGATTCAGGAATACGCAACATATAAACCGTATTTCGGAGAGGAGGAAGCCAGCATGCAACCATTTTTTCAATATCTAGAATATAAATCAAAACTTTTTCATCAAAAGCCGGCTTTATATACTTTACATTATAAGTTAAAAGCCTGTTTTGTTCAATCGAATATTCGGAATCGTACGATTCGTAAGAATCGTACGGTTCCACATCAAAATCCAAATCTGCTTCAAATTCCGATTCTAAATCCAAATCCGCATCAAAATCCGATTTCTCTTCCAAATCCGATTCCAACTTTGACGAATCGACTGTTGACAAAATATCACCAATAGCGAGTTCTGCCTCTATCCAAACCTTTTTTCTTAATAAAGTAGCCTGCAATTAAACCGAAGAAAAGACCGCCCAAATGTGCGAAATGTGCAACCGGACTAAGTCCGCTTAATACGATTCCGCTAAACAGATCGATAGCAGCAAACAAAATTACGGCGTGTACTATTTTCATCGGGAAAATAAAAACGATTACTCTTAAACTCGGATCAAGAACGGCAACCGTTGCGAGTATCCCGTAGACGGCCCCGCTTGCGCCCAAAACCGGATTCGGAGAGAATAAAGAATATACAAAAACTGCAAAAAGTCCTGATAAAAAGTATACCAAAACGAAAAGCTTTTTTCCAATTCTCTTTTCCAAAAACGTCCCGAAAAAATACAGAGCCAGCATATTGAATAACAAGTGATTAAAATCACCGTGTAAAAACATATGAGTTATAATTGTCCAAGGTCTGTACATTATAAAAGTAGTATTCGGGATAAACACCAAGTAGGAAAGAGTTTTCGGGAATACATTAATTAAAATGAAAAAAAGAATACAAGCAACTATAATACACAAAGTCGGACTCGAAGTAAAAAGATTTAAAACGCCGGGATTTTCAAGCTTTTCTTTTTTCCGCATCATTTCCTCCATTTCTTCATCAAAACCGTCCTCTTCAAAATACGACGGATTTAAATTGTCGTTCCACGCACCGACATAAACCTTCTTGCCCATTCCAGGATTTCCGAAACAAGGATGATTATCACGACTGATATGATCCCTGCAATAAGTTTTCCCGCAATGTATACAAACAGGTTGGGACGTCTCATTTTTTCCACAAACGTGACAACGACTCATTTTATATCACCGAATTTAAATGTTTATTTTTAAAATGCAATTAAAGTATTACAAAGCATTTAAAGTATTAAAAACCAATAACATAAATAAAGACTCAATATATTTATGTTTTGCATACGGAAGATAAAAAATGTATCTAACAAGTACAAAAATAAAATGGAAAAAAATAACAATTAAAAAAGAAATAATGATATTTATGAAATAAATATCATTATTTATAAAAAAACTATTTTTTATATTTGAATTATTTTCCGAATTGAATTATAATTCGAGTGCGTCCAGTACCATTTTTTTATAATCGTTCGTATTTACGTCATAATGATTTTTTACGTTTTGGATTGTTTCGTCGTCCGTTTCCAATGTAAGAATTCTTTCGTATGTCTGTTTTGCGGTTTCGTAAATCCACATGTCTCTTGTTTCGGGATCTATATACTGCATGTGTTCAGGTCTTATTGAAACGATTACGTTTCCGTCGTTTGTTTCAAATGAACTGATTTTTCCGATTACCGATACAATGGAAGGAACTTTCGCATCTGCCAAAAATCGACAAACTTCGGGTTGATATTGACCTGCATAAACTAAGAATACGCCTGTCGGGTCCGAAATTCTTCCGCGCTGATATTCCGTTTCGGTTCCAATATTTTCTGTTTCGGTCAGAGTTCCTGTAATAAAAACCCTGTTGATTTTTGCGCCGGTCGGCGTTAAAAGATATTGAGGAGCATATTGATCGTCTCCGTCTTTGTATAATACTTTTGAGTTTCGCAATTCTTTTGCAAATATACGAACCGAAACTTCACGTTCATATGCCATTTCAGATCGCCCCCGCATCGGTTACGGAAATTAAATCGTCTTTTATCAAAGAAATTAAAATGTCTTTTTCTTTGGATTTTTCAAAAGATTCGGGTTCGACCGAATCGGCAATAATGTAGCGCTCCGTTTTGCTGCCCGTTATTTTGTAATATCGGCCGATAAAACTGAGCTTCAAATTGTCAACAAAAGAGTCCGTATCAAGCGTTTCCGTTACATAATTGATCGCTTCGTCAAGTGTTGTTTGAGACAATTTTTCGGTAAGTTCGCGATTGATAATTACGTCCTGAGTTTCTTTCCCGTCATCGATTACGGCTTTTATTCGCAAATCATAAACACCTTTTACTTTGCCGTGGTCGTTGCAAAAGCCGCGAGATATTACTTTATTGCATTCAGGACATCTTTTAATAAGTCCTGAACCCGACTGAATGGCAACGGATGCGCCCGTTATCGTTACTTTTTCGAAATTCACTTTTATGTCTTCGTCTATTTTTTCGATAGAAGACGTTTTATTGATTTCGGCCGTAAATTTGCCGTTCCACTCTTTAATTATTGTATTTTTAATCAAGTAGCATTCGTCTTCTTTCATTTCCTCGGCATCGGAAGTGTTCCAAATCGTAAATTTGACAATTCCGGTTTCATCGCCTACAACTCCGCTCTGTTTTATACTTTCATGCGTGTTGTCCCAAATTTTTAAAACACGGACTTTCAAATCGGTCCAAATGTCACCTGTGAGATCCGATATCGGGATTTGAACATTTTGTCTTCTGTCGACCGAATAAATTTTCTCTACATCTTCTTTTGAAACGGAAACGGGTTTTTTAAGTTCTTCAATCGAACTTGCGCGATTCAACTCGATATTGTAGCGCCCGTTCCATTCTCTTAAAACGACATTTTTAAAGCAGTAGGATTTGTTTTCAACAACTTCTGACAAATCCGAACTTTTCCAAATCGTAAAACGAACAATTCCGGTTTCATCGCCCGCAATCCCTGATTGCAATATTGTTTCGTGAGGATTATCCCAAATTCTCACAATATTTACGGCAACATTTGCCCAAAGTGTTCTTTCAAGTTTGCCTGAACCCGATTCGTTTTCAGCACTCGACAAATCGTTAATTTCACTAATTTTCTTTAATGAAGCGGAACCGCTTCTGTGAAACAAATTGCGATTCAAATTATTTTTTTTGGCGTAATAATTGACAACACACCTTTTAGCTTCGTCTTTTGAAACTTTAAACGTCTCTGTCAACTCGTCAAAACGACTTTTTATTTCATCGTAAGGAATTTCAATATTACTGTTTAAAAATTGTATCCTAATCTCATCGACCGGATCCGAATCAACAAAATCATTTGAAGCAACGTTAATTTCATCAACATCGTTTACATCAACATTAATTTCATCAACTTCGTTTACATCAACGGCAATTTCGTCAACATCATTTACATCGACATCAATTTCATATTTATTTTCAGTATCAAAAGCGTTCAAGACACTTTCAAGGCTTTCTGTTGTTTTTATTGAAGTGTTTAAAGATTCAATTTCATCCGATAGAGAATCGAGGTCTTTTGACAAAGAATCAAAATCATTCGAGGCAGTATCGGAATAATTGCTCATCACTTCCTGAATTACTTCATGTTTTAAATCTTTCTTGGATTTTTCTGTGTTTTCTTTTAACATTTGATTAGACCTCCTAGTTTATCTAGGTAATTAATGGGGAGGCAATCAAATAATAAGAAACGAAACATATAAAGAAGAATGGAAAGCAGAGTGAAAGTATTAATTTAATATTTTAAGGGAAAAAAGAAAGGAGAAAAAGTAAAAAATAAAAATAAAAATAAAAGGAGAAAGGGAAAAGCAGAAAAGGAAAAATAAAAAATATGAAAAATATAAAAACTATAAATAAAAACGATTGAAAATAATGGAAAAAGTCATAAGACTTTTTCCATTATTTCCAAACCTTTTTCGATATCGTCTATCGAGCATGCGTAAGAGAGTCTTATGTGATCTTTTCCGTTTGTTCCGAATGCGGTTCCCGGTGTTGTAATTAATCCGGCTTTCAACAATTTTTGTACGGTTGCTTCACAGTTTTCTACTTTCGGAAATGCATAAAATGCGCCTTTGGGGACGTTGCATTCTATTTGCAGTTCTTTTAAACCGGAAATTAAAATGTCTCTTCTTTTGAGGAATTCATCTCTCATAATTTTAACAGAATCTTGAGGTCCTGTCAGTGCGGCATATGCTGCTTTTTGTGCAATTGAATTGGCACAGGCTTGAACATATTGGTGTACTTTTCCCATCTGTTCTATGTATTTTACATCGGCTGCGGCGTATCCTATTCTCCAGCCGGTCATTGCATACGTTTTTGAACAGGCGTTAACAGTAATTACGTTTTCCGAGAATTTGGCCGGACTTTTGTGAACACCTTCATAAATGAAATGTTCATAAACTTCGTCCGATATAATTGTGATATCCATGTCGGTTGCAATTTCGGCCAATGCTTTTATATTTTCTTCAGATTCAACGGCGCCGGTCGGGTTTCCGGGAGAGTTCATGATTAAAGCTTTTGTTTTTGGATTTATTTGTTCCAAAACGGAATCGACATCTATAGTCATATCTTCGTTTAATGAAACGCCGATTACTTTTCCGTTTAAAATTTTAACTGTCGAACTGTAAGAAACGAAGCCGGGGTTTGGAATTAAAACTTCGTCGCCCGGATTTATTAAAGAAGAAAGTGCCAAAAAAATCGCTTCCGATGCTCCGGACGTAACAATAATTTCATCGACTCCTACATCGATTTCGTTTTCCGTCTTAAATTTGTTTGAAAGCGCGTTTCTCAATTCCAAATATCCGGGGCCGGGAGTATAACCCGTAAAACCATCGTTTATTGCTTTGATTGCCGCTTTTTTTATATGCTCGGGCGTGTCAAAATCCGGTTGCCCGATTCCCATATTGACAGAACCCGGACCCGCCGCCTCAAAAATTTTTCGAATCCCTGATGCTTCCAAATCTCTAACGGAATTTGAGAAACGGGAATTAAAAATTTCCATTTCTTTTTTCTCTAAATTGCTCATAAAACCGCCTATAAAATAAAATCAAATTATTCCACGTTTGCGTGTTTTCCTTTCATTTCCTCTTCTGTGGAGTCGGTTAATTGAATCAATTGTGCAACAATTGAGTCCAAAAATACCAAAGACATAATTTCAAAAGAGGTACCCATCGGGACCAAATTCGAATAATCGCCTACGAGATGGCGTTCTATGTATCCGTCTTTATAATTTGAATCGTCTTTTGTTTTTGAAGGCAAAATAATTAAATTGTCGGAAATGTTTGCAAGAGCCGATTTTTCTTTTGAAGAAACGGTAATCAGTTTTGCACCCAAGTTTACAACTATTTCACCGATTTCTGCAATCGATCTTGTATTTCCGGAACCAGAAATTAATATCACCAAATCATTTTCACGAACGGCAGGCGTAGTAGTTTCCCCGATCACAAACACATTAAATCCGAGATGCATAAGTCTCATTGCAAACGTTTTTGCAACAAGACCCGATCTTCCCGCCCCGCCTAAAAATATCTTTGCCTCGTTCGCTTTTGCATCCATTAAAGCTTCAAGCATACGGCAAATAGACTCGCTGTCCATCTTGGACAATGTATAATCGATGTGCGTTGAAATCATCTTAATAGATAAAAAAACGGTGTCGCAATTTTCAACTTTACAATTATTTTCAACCATAAAATCAACTCTCGGTATTTATTTTGATTTATTTTTAATGTTCATTTGATATAGATTGCGGGCCTCATCGGCTCCGCAAATTTGCTTTTCTTAAACGGATCCGCATCCGGTTCTTTTTCAATGTCTTCATAGTCGTATATGAAAAAGTTGCATGAGAATTCTTTTTCAAAGAATTCTTTTGCGTGACCGAGTGCTTCTTTTTCTGAAATTGAATATTTCAAATAATCACTTACAAATTTTGAAGGAATATTGTGAATCTCTTTTATCATTTTTTGAATATACTTTTGCACGTCTTTTCCTGCTTTTCTGATTTCCGGATCAGACATGGCTTCTTTTATAATCGGACCCGGATTTACGGCTTTACCTTCCGATTCGTCATTTTGTGAAATAGAATCAAATATAATTTTTAATACGGATACTTTCCATTGAGGAGTCGTATAAAGAGAAATTTCGGACGGAGTCGCCTTTGTGACTTTAATTATTTCTTCAATATCTTCCATCGTATCTATTATTATTTTTTCGGAAGTCTCCGAAACGATATCGATTTTTTCCGGGTTTACAGACGGATAAGACGAAAGAACGATTGAATCTTCGTGTCCGAATTCATGCCAAATTTCTTCGCAAACGTGAGGCGTAAACGGAGCCATTAATTTGGCCCAAGTCTCAACGACTTCTTTAAGACACAAAGTTCCCCCGCGCCTGTGATACCATCTTATATCGTTGTAAATTAAGAAAAACGCATTTTGAATCGCATGTCTCGTCCTTATCGTTTTAAGGCCTTCGCTTACTTCTTTTATATAATATTGAATTCTGCTTTCAATCCATTTGTCGATGTGTGCGCGAGGATCGTTTGGAGACGGAATTTGACATCCGCTTTCGAGTACGTCTTTTGAGAAATAATAAAATCTTTCAACTTGTTTTCTTGCAGACTCGATTCCGACTTTCTGCCAATCGGCATCCTGCATTTGTTCAGCTGCAGACAAAACATACATTCTGGCAGTATCGGCGCCGTATTCCGAAACGGCCTGTTTTAATGTCAAAAGCGGCCCTTTCGATTTACTCATCTTTTCTCCTTCCAAAGATACAAAACCGTTTACTGCAATTGCTTTGGGCATATATTTTTCATCAAATAAAGCAACGTGATGGAAAATATAGAAAAGCAGGTGGTTTGGAACAAGATCTTTTCCGGAAGACCTCATATCTACAGGATACCAATATTCAAATTCGGATTTGATTTCGTCAATTTTGTCTGACGGAATTTTCGTTATTTCGGAAACTGTTTTGGAATCCCCTTTATTCAAAAATATATAATCAAACAATTCAGGCACCATGTTTTCTTCAGTTAAAACGCCTGAATATACATGGTTTGCAATCGTATAATAAGCCATATAAATTGTAGAGTCGCCCAAAGATTCTATAAGCCATTTAGGATCACACGGGAGCTTTGTTCCGAGACCTTTTGTACGAGCGCAGGCCTTATCTTTCAGCCAATCAATTTTATTTTCAAAATCGGTTCGCATTTCTTCAGGAATAATTTCCATATCGGACAAGCACTTTCTGACTTTGTTTTTCCATTCCGGATTCGAATAATTCAAAAACCATTGACCTTTGACCATATTTACGACACAGACTGTTCCACACCTGCAAATAATCGGTTCACTAAATTCGTAAAACTTTTCTGCAAGCCCCTGAGCTGTAAAATCGAAAATGATATCGTCTTTTACCTTTGAAACGGGAATTCCGCTATATTTTCCGGTATTCGGTTTCAAAGTTCCGCTGTGAAACTCTCTTCTGTAAATGATTTTAGTTGCTTCGTCAAGTTTCGGATCGTTTTGATTTTTAACACCCATTTCTTCTACAACTTCGATTGCCGGAAATTCCCCATAATCTGAAATTTCTATTAACGATACCGGTTTAATGTTTGATATATCGTCTGAAGAAATTCCGAAATCCGACAAATCCTCCTTTTCCAAATCTTTAAGAGCAATATAATCAAACGGAGCGTGTGCCGGAACACTCATTACGACTCCGGTTCCCGTATCCCCTGCCACAAATGATGCCGGAAGTGTAATTATCGTGTTGTCGGTAGTTGGATTTTTTAATTTAATTCCAATTAACTCTTTCGGATCAACCGTTTTTACAAACTCGACTTCACGATCCGTGAATTTAAGCTTTTCAAAACATTCGCGACTTACAACCCAATTTTCCTCAAGTTCGCCTGAAACGACAGATGCCAAAACGTATTCAACGTCCGGATTGAACCAGAGATTTGTAACACCGAAAGTCGTCTCGGGACGAAGTGTCGCACACGGGAAAATGTATCCCTTGTATCTGAATTTAATTAGCGTGTATTCAACTATGGTCGCTTCTTCACCTTTTAAAATGTCGTGGTCTTCGACCGGATTTTTATCAACCGGACACCATTTTACCGGATGTGAGCCTTTTACGATAAAACCCAAATCATAGAGCCTTTCATACTGCCATTCTATAAACTTTTTAAATTCAGGCGTTGTTGTTGTAAATTTCCGTCTCCAATCGATTGAATAACCGATAATCGACATATCGTGTTCCGCTTCCTTTTTGAAAAAATCTACGATTTTTTCAGGCTCGTCAAGCGTAACTAAAACATCTTTAGGAATTTTATGGAAACTTTCATAAACATTCAAAGTCTGAGGATCTTTTTTGGAAATCAAATCCGCCAAACCGACAATAGGAGTTCCGGTTACGTGAAACGCCATCGGAAACAACACATTTTTCCCTTGCATTCGATTATAACGTGCAATAACATCTCCGATTGTAAAAGTTCTCGTATGACCAGCATGGAGATTTCCGTTTAAATACGGAAACGGAATCGTAATAAAATACTTTTCCGCACCCGGTAACGGATTCGCCTCATAAATCTTTTCATCTTTCCAGATTTTTTGCCATTTAGATTCAATTATATTCGGATCGTATTCTTCCTGCATTTAAGACACTCCAACATTTCCCGATTCATTTCCTTTAAAATTTCCGCCGGACACTGACACTATTCCTTCGGTTCTTTCAGTTTTTTCCTTTCGTCTGTTTTCCGATTTCGGTTTACATTTTCGGTTTACATTTCCTGTTTATTCAAATATTGCCGATTTAAGCGCTTCGATAGTAGGTTCAACGGTCACCGGTTCTTCGCATATTTCTATAATTTCTTCAGGGTCTTTTAAAAGGTGACCTGTCGTTACACAAACTACGACTTCATCTTTTGAAATTACACCTGCTTCAACGAGCTTTTTCAACCCTGCAACAGAAGTTGCGCTTGCCGGTTCAACGCCTATTCCTTCAAGTCTTGCAAGCGCTTTTTGAGCTTCAATCAATTCTTCGTCCGTTACGGATTCGGCGCATCCGCCCGATTCTCTAATAGCTGAAAGCGCTTTTTTTGCATTTACCGGATTTCCGATTCTGATAGCTGTTGCTATTGTTTCCGGATTCATTTCCGGTGTAATATCTTCAGCGCCGCTTTTTATTGCATTTACAATGGGACATGCCCCTGCTGTTTGAATTCCCGTCATTTTGGGTCTTCTGTCAGTGATTCCAAGCTTTTGGAATTCTTTGAAACCTTTATTAATAGCAGTTATATTTCCTGCATTTCCTACCGGAAGAACTACTCTGTCCGGAACTTTAAAGCCGAGCTGATCCACAATTTCAAAAGCAATTGTTTTTTGTCCTTCCAAACGATACGGATTTATCGAATTCAAAAGATAAATACGCTCTTCAGAGCAGAGTTTTCTAACTAAAACGAGTGCATCGTCAAAGTTTCCTTTAATCATAATCACTTTTCCGCCGTGCATTAAAGCTTGCCCGACTTTTCCAAGTGCCACTTTTCCTGCCGGAAGAAGAACGATTGCAGGAATTCCTGCTTTCGCACCGTAAATTGCAAGAGATGCCGATGTGTTTCCGGTTGAAGCGCATGCAACCGTCTCCATTCCCAACTCAATTGCTTTTGAAACGCCGACAGTCATTCCTCTGTCTTTAAAAGAGCCGGTCGGATTCATTCCTTCGTGTTTGACATAAAGTTCTTTTACACCGATTAATTTTGCAAGTTTATCACATTTATAAAGAGGAGTTCCCCCTTCGTTAATCGTTACAGGGTCGATATCTACCGGAAGAAGCATTTTATATTTCCAAACTGAAGGAGGTTCTTCACGAAGCTTCTTTTCATCTATTGAAGCCTTTATTTCATCATAATCATATATTACATCAAGAAGCCCGTCACATTTAGGACAAGTATATATAATTTCAGTTTTAGGATATTCGGCACCGCAGTCTATACATTTCAAAAAATATTTCATAAATTCAATACACTTCCGAACTTTTAATAGTTTTTCATAAAAGAATTTGTTATCGGTTTAAAGCAATTTATACACTTAAAAAACAATTATACCTATTTAAAGGATTATTATACCTATCTAAAATGTAATTGAATCTATATAAAAATACAGTTTGAAAACATAAAAAACATCTTAAATTACTGCATAAATTAGGCCAATAATTAAATAATTGGAAGAGTAATAATGAATAATAATTTTGAACTTTTATAACTTTGAACTTTTATGTTAATACATTATATGTTAACACATTATTATGTTTTATACATTATTATGTTATATACATTATTTTATTTAAATATTAATTTCCAAAAAAATAGAGGCAACTCATGAATATTGAAGAATGGGACGAATATAAAGACTTTATTAAAGCAATAGAAGAAAAAAACGCTACCATATCGGAAAACCCTGTACTCAAATCGGTTGCGACATATATATTTAACACGAGCGGAAAAAAACTTCGCCCTCTTATTATAATGCTGTCGGCAAAAGCATGCAGCGGGGACCATAAAAGAGCGATAGACGCAAGTCTTGCGGTAGAAGCGATTCACACGGCCTCTTTAGTTCACGACGATATTCTCGACGAAGGAACGACAAGAAGAAATATGCCGTCCGTTCATGAAAAATATAATGTCATGGCGGCAATTTTGTGCGGCGACTTTTTAATTTCAAAATCGATCCAATGGATTTCATCTTACGGTGAAAAAGTGGTATGGGACTTCGGCCGCTCCGGATATTTATTATGTGAAGGAGAAGTTATGGATTCCATGATTGAGCGCGGACAAATGTCTGTTGAGCAGTACACGGAATGCATATACAAAAAAACGGCGGCTCTTTTTGAAATAAGTGCAAGAATCGGTTCAAGAATCGGAGCAGGCGATAACGAGAAAGTCGTCGATGCTTTCGGATTGTATGGAAAAGAACTCGGAATGGCATATCAAATAACTGACGATTTGCTTGAAGAATTCGATATCTATGAAGACAAAGAGTCGGGAATATTGTCAGACAGCCTTTTTTCAATATATGCAAGAACGATGAGCAAAAGCGAAGCTGCAAAGAAAACTGTAAAAATTGTCGAAGGACATCTTTTAGAAGCAAAAAAAGCGCTTGACTGTGTAAAAAATTCCGATGCAAAAGACAAACTTTTATATTTGACGGATTACGTAAACACCCTTCTTGACAATATCAGAACTTCAGATATTTTAAAGGCGTAAGATTAATTATAAAAAATTATAAAGCTTAAAATTTAATTTTTACTGTAAAAATGGGGAAAATTATGCAAGTCTTCGATTACAAAGTTGTTCGTATTAATGCGGATATCGTTTCCGGAAAAGTTGTATTAAGTGCGGAAGGAGCACTTGCGCCTGCCGCAAAACCTGTTTTAAAGAGAATTAACGATGTTTTCGAAGAAGAAAAGCCGATTAGTTTCGACGATGAAACGATTATATTTTCATCGTGGATTCCGCCGATTCCAAGCCCGATTTTCAATCGAATGATTAATGCCCAAATCGGAACGTCTCTTCTGAAAAAGCGAACACCGGACCAATTGTCGGTAGGTGTTACACCCAGATGTCCGAATAAATGCATTCACTGCGGGGCGTCCGATATGATGCGACCGGATGTGGAAATGACGCCTGCTCAAATTTCGGACATAATAAATCAGGCACTCGATATGGGAACTTATTTAATTACAATCGACGGCGGAGAACCGCTTTTAAGAAAAGATATTGCCGAAATAATATCAAATATCGATAAAACGAAAACTACCGTTTCAATGTTTACATCCGGTTTCGGATTAACTCCTGAAAAGGCGAACTCTTTAAAAGAAGCGGGACTTTATTCGATAAAGGTAAGCGTAGACCACGTTGAAGCCGGAGAACATGACAGAATCAGAGGAAGAAAAGGATCGTTTGATGAAGCGATTTCCGCTTTAAAAAATGCGAAAAACGCCGGAATACTTAGCGACTTTTATTTAACGGTTTCCCCTCAAAACATCGACCTAGTTGAAGAATTTTACAGTTTGGCATGTGATGTCGGAGTTGATGAAATGTCGATTGCAGGAATGATTGCCGTCGGTCGCTGGAAAGAGCACGAAGATGAAGTTATTTCAAGAAACGATGCAAAACGCTTGGAAAATTTGCACAGAAAAATAAACTCACAAGAAGACGGGCCCCGATTAACCGCATTGCCGTACCTTTTAGGACCTGACATGTTCGGCTGCTTTGCAGGAAACAGATGGGTTCACATTGCATCGACAGGAGATGCACTTCCCTGCCCGTACACACCTCTTACATTCGGAAATGTTTTAAACGAACCCTTAAGCGAAATTTGGAAAAAAATGGGAAAACACCCCGCATACAAAACGCAATCGAAAGTGTGTCTCATGAGAGATCCCGATTTCAGAAAAGAATATATCCACACAATTCCGGAAGGCGCAAAACAACCGTATCCGATTTACGATTTAAGTAAAAAATAAAACAACAAGGAAAAGACTTCGTCTTTTCCTCTCATTTCTCTTTTTTATAAATTCACTTTTCTATAAAATTCTTATTTTTATAAAATTTAAAAAAACCTTTTATTTTTGAAATTTTGAAAAAAAAACGGCTTGCAGTTTTCCTATATTTTCAAAAAAAACTAAAGAATTTTTTTCTAAATTTTGAAAAAAACGGCTTGCCGTTTTTCTCTGTTTTGGAAAAAAAACTGCGCGAATTTTTCTCTAAATTTAAAAAAAACAGCTTGCTGTTTTTCTCTGTTTTGGAAAAAAACTGCACGAATTTTTCCCTAATTTTGAAAAAATACGGCGTCCATATATTCTTGATTAGAAATAAAGGCAGCACGAAAAAATGTAGCGCGCGCCATGCGAAATTGCAAACCGGCCACAAAGTGGCCGGTTAGCAATTTTGGCAAAAAAGCCAAAGAAAATTTTGCTTGCGAAATTTTCAAACTTTAAGCTTTAAACTTTAAGGTTTCAAAGTTGGCTGAGACGCGGTTTTGCAAATTTGGCAGAACTTACAAAGCCGACTGTCTGCAAAAATTTGAATTTTGCAAAATTTGCAAATGCAAATTTTGCAAAACTGAAAAAAAAAACTTATTTTTATTTTAAATTTTAAAATTGAAATTTTAAAATTTAAATTCAAGATTTGTTAATTTTCGTTTTATTTTTTACTTTTAAAATTTAATCATTGTTGTTATCGCTTTTGCTGTCGTTTTTGTTATTTTTGTTGTTTTTATTATTTTTATTATTGTCGTTTCTCTTTTTTATGTAGTAGAAAACACCGATTACGACCAACAGAATTACGATTACGATTGCGGCATACACAAACGGAGAAGTTTCGGGCTCTTCGAGTGTAACAACAATTTTTAAAGTGTCCGAGATTTTTTGATTTCCGTATTCGTCTTCATAAAGTATTTCGCTGTTTATCGAATACGTTTTTCCGTAAATTACGGAGCTTTTGTCGGCGGATACTTTAAACGTTGCAGTTTTTGAATCGCCCGGCATAACGGTTCCGATGAAAGATTGATCGTCCGTTGTACTGAAAGGAGTTGCCGTGCTTATCCTGACCGTTGCGTCTTTTGCGGGAATTTCACCTGCGTTTTTATAAACCACGTCAATTAATTGATTGTTGTTTGACAACGGTTCGGTTTTTATTTCAACTATTTCAAATTTTGTATCCTTTTGAACTTTAACGGTTACGGGAATTTCCGTTTCAACATCGGAATACCAATAAGCGGCATCTAAGTTTCTAATCCCGAGCAAACTTGAACCGTCGTCAATCGGATCTGCGGAATAAATGACATTTTCCAAATGTTTGTATTTAACTTTTAAAGACAAATTATATTCGCCGGATTCTGCATCGCTTCCGATTTCAACTGTATATTTTAAAGGGAGAGGAGATGTTGCTCCTGCAGGAAGTGAACCGGCCTCTTGAGGCCCCGTTTTGACTTTTATATTAGGATTATCGGATACAAGTTCAGCATTTATTCCGATTGCCGTTGTTATCATATTTACATTTTCAACTTCCAATTTCTGAAGTTGAAGGTCCAATTGTCTATTAACGGAATTTACATCTTTAATTTCCGATTCCGGCTTAAATCCTTCAATTACGCCGTTATTTGAAAGAGAAATTTGAATCGATGTTGTAGTTCCGCGCGGAACTTCGCCGCTTCCCAAAACATGTGCGGACAAGTCGGGACCGCCGTAGAAAGAATAATAATTGTCGTTTAAATTGCCATAATGCTGAGCGGTCGCCATCGGAACAAAAGCCGATACTAAAATTAAAAATATTATAGAATATATTGAATATTTTAAAACGGGAAAATTAAATCCGTTTACAAATCTTGAATTTTTTAACATAAATCTAACTCCGATAAATAATTATAAAAAATATATAAATAATTATAAAAAATATTATAAAAATGTTATAGAAAAACTATTATAAAAAAACTGTTATAATAAACTATATAAAACTATTATAAAAAGTGTTTTTTTGAATTTTCCGAAATTAATCCTCCCCGGAATTTCCTTCTCTCAAATTTTTAACGAATGAAAAAGCGCCGTAAAGCAACACGATTATAAAGAAACCGTAAACGAAATTTTTAAACGTTAAAATTCGTTTTATATGTACATATTCCAAAGGAATTTTCATTGAAGAAGAAATAGACATATCGCCGTTTTCATCATAATAACGAATGTCGGTATTTGTGACATACGTTTTTTCGATTGCGGCATCACCAACCGATATGTTGTAAGTTGCCGTTTTAGATTCCCCGGGAGCCAAATCGCCTAAAGGAATCGTTCTTGTTTCGGAATCAAGAGGATCCATTGGCGAAATTTTTGCAACGGAATCGTATGCGAAAGCATCCCCTACGTTTTTATAAGTAACATTTACGGAATTTATACCCGAATGTATTTCTCGTGTAAAATCGGAAATTTCAAATTCGGGGGATTTTCGAACGGAAAGAGGGATCGAAACCGTTTTTGTGTCTGACACCATTTCTCTTACAAACACATCTTCTTTTATAAACGATGTAGAAACCAACTGTTTTTCAATCGTATTATACATCAAAACATTATCCGAGAAATCATAATCAATTACAACGTCAAGCGAATAGTTTCCGGATTTAGCATCGCTTCCGATTTCAATCGGAAACATAACCACGTTAAAATATCCGCTTTTCAATTCGTCCAAAAATACAACTTCACTTTCCGCCGGAATTTTTATAGCCGGGTCGTTGCTTACAAGGCGTATTTTTAACGATTTCGCATCTGAACGAGACGATTCAAGTAACATTTCCTCCCTTGCTTTTTCAGAAAGAGCCGAAACACTTTTCATATCATGCAAATACGGACCTAAAGACCTTGCACTAACAACTTTGTCATATTCATCTTTTGAAACTTCAACTGTCTTTATATCAAGCTTTGCCCGCATATTCGATGTGGAATCGCTCGTTACAATCTTTTCAATAGTACCTATGTTAGATAAAACGATTTGAAGAGTTGCATTTTCTCCTCTTGAAAATTCCGGGTTCCCTCTAAGACTTGCAACAATATCCGGGTCACCGTAACTTCTGTAATAATCGACCGTGTCCGACTTTACGACAGGCAAATGAGGATAAGCAAATGCGGGTAAAGTGAAAATAATAGAACTTAAAACCAGTAGGATCAAAATAGAAACAATTGGCATATATTTTTTAGATTTTTTCCCCAATTTATTGCTTTTTATAAAATTTTCAATTTGTATCATTTTTAAAAACCTCCGACACTTTTTTTGCGGAGTGAATTGGCCAAGCCGTTTTTTATATAAGATAAAATGCCGCCGCGTTCTTTGATGTTTTCAAATTCGAGCATAAGAGGCGGAAATATTGTAAATGTTGCTAAAATCGTCATAAGCATATTAATAACGGTTACGGCGCCGAAACTTGAAATTATCGGGAAATTAGATGCGGCAAGCGCCAAGAAACCAAACGATGTTGTAACACCCGACACCGTCAAAGCAATACCCGTACTCGTTGCGGCACTCTTCATCGCATCGATGTTTTTTGTAAACTTCTTCTTTTCTTCAAAATACCGCTCCATCAAAAGAATCGTATATTCCGCCCCGATTCCCAAAATCATACAACCCAAAACGGAAGTCATGGGCGTATAAATTATTCCAAGCACAGTCATTACAATTCCCGACCAGCCTATAACCATACTTATAGGAATTACGGCAGCCAACGCTTTGTAAATATCCTTATAAACGAGCAGCAAAATAGCGAACACTAAAATTAAACCGACAACTGTTTGCAAAACTCTGCCGGACAAAAGAGAATTCATGAGTTCTATAAAAGGAACTGTTGAGCCTGTTACTGTAATCGAAGTTCCCGGCGGAGGATTTAACCAAGCGATATCATCTTCCAAAACTTTGATAAAAGAATCCAAACCTTCCATAGGAAAAGTTGATAGAGCATCACCGATATTTAAATTTACAAGAAGCAAATTTGTACCAAACGAATACTTTTCGACTGTTTCTTTCGGAAGTGTTTCGTATATTTTTAAAACTTCATCTCGTGTATCGGGAATCTTGCCGCCGTTTGCTTCTTTTACATAATTTACCAAACTGTCCGTACTTTGCACATAAATTTGATTTTCTATTTCGTAATTTGAAAACTCGTCAATCCATTTTAAAAGTACGGGAGACGCATAATCATCCGTTCTGATCAAAAGATTTATTTGATCTTCTTCGTTCATAACGCTGTCCAAGTGATAAAAACTGAGTAAAGCCGGCATATCTTGCGGAATATATGTTTTATAATCGGTTTCGGCCGGAATCGACGAATCCAAATAAAAACCGAAAAGTCCTGTAACTAAAGCAATCGCAATTACTGTTTTTTTATGCTTTATTACAAAACCTACCCACTTGGAAATAATATTAACTATTATATTGTCGGATGAGGCTGACACCATTTTTTCCGTATAAACAGGAAATAAAAAAGACATAATCTTATATTCTTTTCCCGTTTTCGCTTTTCTGTCAGCTATTTTAACAGATAAAGCGTTAAAGAAATATATTGAAAGATTGCCGAAAAGAAGACCGGAAATATAACACACAAAGCAGCCGAAAATTAACAAAAAGCCGAAATTTCGAACCATCGGAATCGATGACGCCAACAATGAAAGAAAGCTTATAGATGTTACAAACACTGCTGTTAGAACTGCGGGGCCCAACGCCGTAAACGCTATGAAAAATGCTTCTTTTCCCGATTTGTTTGCCCTTACCTCTTCTTCAAAACGATTTTGAAATTGAATTGCGTAGTCCGTTCCAAGCCCGATCAAAATAGGAAATGCCGCAACGGAAACTATTGTCATTCTGATATTTAAAAGACCCATGGAACCGAATGTAAAAACGACACCCATTAAAACGACAAGAAGCGGATAAAGATTCCAACGAACTCCTTTAAACAGGAAATAAAGCCCGACAAACATCAAAACGATTGCAATTGCAACAAGTATTATAAGACTTGAAGAAATTTCACCTAACAAATCAACCATTAGAGCCGACTCTCCGGTAATTATTGTCGAGTATCCCGGAGGATATTCCGAAAATTCAACTGAATCTTTTATTGCTTTTAAAACCGACGCTTTTTGATCAGCCGTAAGGTCGCTGAGTTCTGCAATTATGAGACAGTGTGTAGAGTCGGTAACCAGTTTTGAGAATTCGGGCGGAGCGTATACCAAAAGTGCATCCACTTCTTCCTGTGAAGAGGGAATTTCCGCTCTTCCTGACACTTTTTCATTTATTCCGCGAACTACTGTTGCGGGACTTACAACAGAATTGACCCCCTGAATTTCACGAATCAAATCTTCCGTCCGAGACATTGCTTTTAGAGCGTTCGGGTCGGTAACCGATTGCCCTTCAACCATTACGACTACACTTTCTGACGAAAACAAGTCATTATACATTTCAGAATCGCGAAACAGTTTTGACTCTTTATCTATATATGTATCCGTTCCCGTCTCCATCACAATTAAAGAAGCACCGATTACACTTAGGAATATAAAAGCGATAAACAACAATATTACAAAAAAACGATACTTGAATACCGCTTTTGATAATTTGTTAAACAAATTTTCCAATGAAAACGACATTATAAATTATACCTCATTTAAAGCGCTTCTTTAAAAAGAATGAAATAAAAAAATTATACATATAACAAATATATTATAAACAAAATATATTATAAGTTTAAAATATATTAAAATCCAACATTAAATTCGAATAATAAGCATCAAATAATAAATTAAAGTCGGATAATAAATACCACATAATAAACAACAAATAGTATAAATAGATTGTTACCATAATAGGAGTAACGGATTTTAATACACATTATTTAATACACATTGATATTTAATTTTAGCGACAATACGGGGTGGTTTTTTGGAAAACATAAAAATGGTTGACAAATTGATTGGAAGTATTAAAAAAATGGGTCTTACCGAAAACGAGGCAAAAGCGTATGTAGGGTTAGTTGCGCTAAACGATGCAAATGCAAGAGAGCTTCACGAGTTTACCGGAATTCCGCGCGCAAAAGTATACGAAATTTTAAACAATCTCGTTAATATGGGATATGCAAGCGTAAGACAGGGGTCACCGATTCATTATCAACCTGTTGAACCGAAAGAATTTGTAAGAAAAAACAGAGAGAATTTTTTAAAAGAATTCGAGATTATTGAAACGGGATTAAAAAGTCTTGATTATGAAAAAGAAAACGAGTCTCCTATTTGGTATTTGAAAAGCAAATGGACTATTGACAAAAAAACAAGGGAAATTATAGAATCCTCAAAAGAAAGTATAACAATAGTTTGCAGAGAAGAAAATATACTTTTTAATTATGTGGAAGATTTGAAAAAAGTAAAGGAAAATGTAAATATACTGATACTTGTGGAAGATGAAACGAAGTATAAAGATATAGGAATTCCCGTATACAAAAACAAATTTATAGACTTCAAAGATCTTTTAAATTACGACAATGACAACGAGCTTAAAAAAAGTGACCTGAAAAAAATTGAAAACGGAAACGGAATAATGCTTCTATCAGACAAAAAAACGGCGATATTAATACAGGAAAGAGCAAACATACTGGAAAGTATAATCATAACGATGCCCTTTATTGAATACATCGACTATATGATCCACTTTTTACACAAATATTTAAATCGGGTAGACGTAACAACAGATTCTATTACGTTTAAATTTAATGCGGACAAAAAAGAAAATGAAACGGAATAAAATAAAGGAAAAAAAATAAAACAAAGGAAAAATAAAATAAAATAAAATAAAATAAAACAAATTAAAACATTACTCATCGAGCGGATTGTTTTCAAATATTGTCATTCCGGTTTTAAGTTCGGAAATCTCTTTTTCGGTAAGAGGTCTGGATGTTGATTTTGAACTTATGATTGCGCTGTTTCCTAACGGATCTTTTATATTCATCGTTATTTTTTCAGAGGATTCAGGGCATTCTATAAATTCATCGATTCTTCTCATAAGTTCGATTCCTACAGCCAATTTCTCAGGATTTGATTTATTCCATTTTGTTGTCATTTCAACGACTGCACGGACTTTCCTTAAAACGGCTTCGGTGTTTGAAACAAACGATTCCGATTTTTCGCCGGGTTCAATTAAAACGCCAAGTTCGGGAATTTCGATAGTGCCGGAATTGGAGCGTATCACACGAGCGCTCAAGTCTTCAACCGTTTCAAGAACTATCGAGTAAGCGGACGGCTCTTGGGAAGAAAGAATCATCGTGTCCGAAAAAACATAACCGCAATCACAAACGGATGTGATAAAAACGATTTCGCCGAAATAAGGAATATTAGACTTGTGCCAACTCAAAACAACGTCTTTTTGACATGCAGGGCATGCGGAGTCTGTTACAAAAAAAGGCTCCAACTCCGGAATGAAATCCGTATTATCGGAAGCATCTGATACATAGCGATCACAAAAACTGTTTCGCACAGAATTGCAACTTTCGGTACTGTTTTCAGTAATTTTCGTACTATCAGTAATTTTCGTATTATCAGTCATTTTCGTATTATCAGTCATTTTCGT
>JAAYST010000013.1 GCA_012518265.1 Candidatus Methanofrustulum fimipullorum
AAAAATATTTGAAATGAAAAAGAAATTTATGTTTTTTCATTTCAAAAATTTTTTCTTATACTCTCTAATTTCCACGATATCGTTTTCCGCTTGGCTTTTAAAGTAATTTATAATTTCGTCCGGTTTTGCTTCCAATCGATACAAATTGGTCGGTCTTCCTCTTCCCTCCCTTCTTTTTTGTTCTATTGACACCCAATTTCTTGCAATTAAATATTGCATTGCTTTGCTTACTTCCGGCTGTCTTAATTTTGCAGAAATTTCAATGTCTCTTGAAGTCGCACTTTTTTTTATAATTAAATATACAATTACCGATGAAACATTTTTTGAAATTCCCAAATCGGTAAACGAATTAATCATATTTTTTTCATAATCCCCAAAAACTTTTATTTTGGTCCACTCCAATTATTACGCCTCCTTATTTTTAGTAAATTAATTAAAACATTTTTCGTTTATATCTGTTATTATTTAAAAAAAATCGAAACATATTTAACAAACATATTCTGTAAATAGAGAAATTCGTATTTTTTATTTTTTACTTTTAATAAAAATCAGTAACGGTTGTATCGATGTTTTTCAAAAAAGATTCTGTTTCAATTCATTATGAGATATTCGAACCGCCGAATTCATCAGAAAGAAACGAAAATCCGATTTTATTCATTCACGGAAATGAAGAAGATTTAACTTATTTTGATTTTCAATATTCTTTTTTCTCAAAAAAATACACATGCATCGGTGTAGATTGTCGCGGTCGCGGTAAATCTTCATTTGGGGATACTCCGCTTAGCATTTCACTAATGTCTGACGACATAATTTCTTTACTTCTTCATATCGGAGTTTCAAAAGTCGACATAGTCGGTTTCAGCGACGGCGCAAATATCGCTTTAGACATTGCTTTTAAAAAACCCGAACTCGTAGACCGTTTAATTTTGGCGGGAGGAAATTTATATCCTTCAGGAATGAATTTTTTTGATTACGCCGAAACCTTAATTTATTATCACATTTACAATTTTTTGTCAAAAATTTGTAGAAATGAAAAGAAAATAAAATACAAACGTAAAAAAGAATTGTACAAATTAATGGCAAAAGAGCCGAATTTCACATTCGAGTCTTTAAATGAAATAAAATCGCCAACACTTGTCGCAGTCGGAGAATACGACGTAATAAAATTCAGTCATTCAAAGAAAACGGCGGAATCGCTTCCGTTTGGGACATTAAAGATAATTTCCGGCGGTTCGCATTTTTTCCCGTCCGAAATGCCGGATTCGTTCAATAAAGAAATTTGTAATTTTTTAAAGGGAAAAGCAGTAAAAAAATCAAAAAGAATAAAACGAAACTTCGTTTTTCATGATTAATAAAAAAACAAGCATCGGAAAATCCTAAATGCGGGGGGCCCTAGTAAAAAATGGGCGCGGGGTCGTATCATATGAAAAGGAAAAGCCGGGTTCCGGCTTTTCCTAAAAAAGAATAAAACGAAAAACCGAAATTGGGCCACCGACACAGAAACCTTACGGGAAAAGAATAAAACGAAGCGGCCGTAAAAATCTTAAAAAGAATAAAACGAAATTTCGGTTTTTCATGATTAATAAAAAAACGGTTGCCGGAAAATTCCTAAAATGCGCCGCCCATAAAAGGAAAACGGGAGGGCCTTTTTTTTCAATTAAAGATTAAAACCGACCAAAAGTTTTTCCCAAAAAGAATAAAAATTGAAATTTATTTTTTTGTTTTTTCTCTTATTTTATTTGGTTTATTTTTTTTTGTTTATTTTTTGGTCTATTTTTTTTTTGTTTTTTCGTTTATTTTTTTGTTTATTTTTTTGTATTCTTTTTTTCATTTAATTTATATTCTCAACAATGGTCCGCATCTATATCTTTTGCGATATTTAATGCTCTTAATTTCGATGTTTTCTTGTATTGGTTGCTTTTCATTTTTTCAAGCAAGGAATCTAGGAAACACACGGCGTCGGTTATATATTCGCCTTTGTTGAGCATTACGCATTCGGCTCTTGCGGCACCTTCCGATACGTCTGTTACTTCCGCTCTTGTCGGAATTCCGGTCTTTACCATATTTTCCAAAACTTGAGTTGCCCAAACGACAGGAACGTCGGCCGCTTCACATATCCACAGAATTTCCTGTTGCAACTCGGCCAATCTCAAATAACCCGATTCAACAGCCAAATCACCTCTTGCAATCATAACGCCGACCGGATGTTTTCCGGCGCTTACCATGATGATTTCCGACAAATTCCTAATTCCCAATATAGTTTCAACTTTAATTAAAATGGGAATTGCGTCCGATTCGCCCTTTTTCCTTTCGTGTATTTCTTTTAAGAAAAGTTTTATATCTTTGGCGTTTTTAACAAAAGAGCAGCCTGCGATATCTGCGTGTTCGCATATGAAATCCAAATCCTTTTTGTCTTTTTCGGTAACAATATCCATCTTTATATCGGAGTGCGGGAAATTAAGACCTTTATCAACTCTCAACCTGATTCCGTTTGGCTGCTGCGTTTTGTTAACTCTAATCAAAACACCGTTTTCATCAATTTCTTTTATTTCGGCTTCCAAAACTCCGTCATCGATTAAAACCGGATCTCCTACCTCCAATTCGTTTAAGATTTCAGGCAAACTGCATCCTATTATCGTATTCGCAACGCTTTGGCTGTTTGCTTTTATTTTTTCCCTTCCGGTAATTAAAATATAGTCTTTCGGTTTGATTTTGTCGTTGCTCGTGCTTGAAAAAACCCATGAAATTCTCGCTTTCGGACCCGATATGTCCATTAAAACTTTACAAGTTCTATCCAGTTCCTTTTCAGCTTTCCTTATATTTTTTATGATTTTTTCCCAAACTTCGGTATCGTCATGGGCGCAATTGATTCTTGCAACGTTCATTCCGTTTTTCATTAAATCGGCTACAAATTTGTAATCCTTTGCCGCCTCCTGAGGCATTGTAACCATAATACTCGTATTTCTGTTTTCAGGTCGTTTTCCGAAAAGCAATTCCGCATTCTTTTCAAGCTGCCGTCTTCCTGCGGTAAAACTTTTTTTGGGCGGATATTCGATCGGACTTACATCCGTGTTTGTGATTTTTCCCAAACTTGAAATTACGGAATCAATCGTACTCATTGTCCTTGACTCAAGCCTTCCAAGCGACGAAAGTCCCCAAACCGACAACTCACTTTGAATTTCCCTTAAATCACGCCTTCTTAATGCAAGATAAAACGACAAATTTTTGGCACTGTTTTCAAACTCTTTAATTTCAATATCTTCTACCCTTTTTTTGTAAAACGCCATACCTTCTTCGTATACGTCTTGCCTCAAACTTATCATTTTACTTAACAATTCATTCGGCAATTTCTTTTCATCCGATTTTTCATCAAATGATTCATTTTCAATTTCATTCTTTTCTTTTTCAGCCATTCCTAAACACCATCTAAATATATATTTTATAGAAACAAAATTAATAAAAACAATAATTTAAGAAAACCGTATGCTAACGCATATCTTAATTATCTTAATGATATCTTAATAAGATCTCTAATTATATATATATATATATATACGAATGTATATATTTTTATATATAATATATGTATATATAAACATATATATAATCTTATATCTTATATATAGGAAATATGGATATATAATCTATATATTTCTTGAAGCATTTATGTAAAACAAGGGAATAAAACAAAAATTATCATTTATTTTTAATATTTTTATTTTAATTTTTAATATTTTTATTTTATTTCTTTATTTTTATTTATTTATTTATTTATTTTTAT
>JAAYST010000079.1 GCA_012518265.1 Candidatus Methanofrustulum fimipullorum
GGTTTTTCAAGAGATTCTTTGAATTCCGAAGATTCCGGTTTTTCAAGAGATTCTTTGAATTCCGAAGATTCCGGTTTTTCAAGAGATTCTTTGAGTTCTGAAGATTCCGGTTTTTCGAGAGATTCTTTGAATTCCGAAGATTCCGGTTTTTCAAGAGATTCTTTGAGTTCTGAAGATTCCGGTTTTTCAAGAGATTCTTTAAGTTCCGGAGAACCTTTCGGTTTTTCGAGAGATTCTTTATTTCTCACCGATTTTACTTTCCAGCCGTCGATGCATTTTAATTCAAAAAACAAACGGGCGATTTCGTTATCAGTTCCGTTCCAATAAAAATCTTTTTTAAACGGGCAGTGTTCCAAAATGCTCGATTCTTTAAATATTGCAAGCGACAAATTAAAAAGAGCTTTTTCGGATGAAAACGGGACGTTGAAAGAAACGTGATATTTATCTTGACTTTTTCCGTATGAGACTAATATAAAGCCTTTTTTCTGATACGAATGAATTTCATCAAATTTACAAAAAACGTCCAGATCATGCGTTGTTGACGGCTGAACTTGTGATATTTTTTTAATTATCAAACCAATTAAAAAATCGTCTACCGGCTTTTCAATTACAAGCGATATTTTTCCGTAAGTACATGTTAAGGAAATATCATCGGTTCCCATTTCAAAAGATATTAAACTTGAAGGAACTATTCCTAACGTACTTAAATCATAATCTTCAAAAAGAGTTGATTGCATTGTTACCAGAAAATCACCGCCTTTGAAAGCTCTCAAGAAACCAATAAAAATTAAAATAAAATTAACGACTTTCGGAAGAAACCAGCGTGCTTATAAGGTTTTTATCTTTTCTAAGCGTGCGCAATTTGTTTGCGGGGCCCACTACCGTTAATTTTTGGTTTGAGTCACGCCTGAAAATTCGATCAAGAAAAGACGGAGAAGAATCGCGCGGATAGCTCTCAATTTCAATTCCTACGAAATCGTCGGATATTTCGGCCATAGTCATTTCTATAAGCTTTGCTTCTTCTATGGGTGTTAAACCCTTTTCAAGAACCATTATTTTCCCTTTTTTGACTTCACCTATAATGTACCGAACTTTTTCAATCGGAGCCATAGCGGAAAGTTTGTTTTCCGAAACCAAATCAAGTTGTATGTCACTCATTTCAATCACCCGAATTGTTTTATAAGCGCTTCGTAAAACTGGTCCATATTAGTTCCTTCCAAAGCTGAAATTGCAACAAACGGATGTTGCGGGAAAGCATCTCTGATTGCTTCCGGATCTGCATCGGACAAATCTACTTTATTGGCAACAATCAATAACGGGAGATTCCTTGCTTCCATATTCCCGATAACTGTTACATTTACTTGAGTGTAAGGGTTTTCGGTTGCGTCCATAACCAATATAACGCCGTCAAGATCTTCAAGCCATTTTACAGCTTCAATTACACCTTCCGTTGCTTCTTTTGAGCGTTGCTTAGACTCTTTTTCACTCAAACCTTCCGCCATAAAATCATGAAAATCAATTTTAGTGGCAAGACCGGGAGTATCTACAATATCGAGTTGTATTCTGCTTCCGCCCGATACGATTTCAAGCTTGTGGTGCCTTTGAGCCTTGCGCGTTTCATGAGCAATGTGAGAAACCGACCCAAGTGGCTCGTCGATATCTGATTCAGATTTCCAATCTTTAACAATTAAATTGCCCAATGTGGTTTTACCTGCATTCGGCGGACCGTAAAGTCCGATACAGGTATCTTTTTTCTTAAATAATTTTAAAATTCTAGCTTTAAATCTTGAAAAAAATCCCATTGAAATAATCCTCCGAAAAATGTGTGCCGCATAAATTAAAGAAGCGTAAGAATTAATGGAGTGAGAGATAATATTAAAAAATATAATCAATAAAGAATGTTCTAATCTATATTAATATTACTTAATATCAAAGTTTGTTTAACATAACCATATTTAAAAATAAAAATATAAAAGGAAAATAAAAATAAATAATTAACTATTCTCAAATTTAAATTTTATAACTTAAATTTTATAGCTTAAATTTTATAGTTTAAATTTTATAGCTTATTATTTACTTTATTTATAGACGAATTTATTGCAGTTTCGGATATGTTAACGCTATAGTCGGAAACTCTTGTAATACTGTCTACAACTGTTTGCAAACTGACCAAATCAAATGTGGCTTTACTGTTTTTGAAATATTCGTCTTTAAATGTGGCTGTGTAGTCGTTTAATGTTTTCAATTTTGAAATTGCATTGTTTGCCATAGCTGAATCCGAGTTGAACAAAGCGTCTACCGACTCAGAATAAATCTCTTCTGCAAGTTTCGCCATTTTTTCAATTTCATCTAAGATTTCAGAATTATATTTCGATGACTTGCTGATTACAACTTTTGCAATCTTTTGCGAGTGATCTGCAATTCTTTCAATAGGAGTTGCGGCCATTCTGTAATCATGATATTCTTGAACAGACATCTGCGATATAGACAAATAATCTCCTCTGTAAAGAAGTTGGCGGAACTGTTTTGAAATTACTAAAAAAAGACGGTCGACTTCGTCGTCTCTTTGTGTAACGTCTGTTGCCAAATCAACGTCAATAGTTTTAAAAGAGCGTATGGAGTCACGAAACATGGAAACAGATATCAAATACATCCTGTGAACGGCTTTTTTAATAGACATGTCACGAGGATTTAAAAGGTCTTGTATCACTACGCTTTTGTAAGTTTCTTCAATAATTTCTGTTCCGATTAATTTGTAACAAATGTTTCTTATCGTCTTTTTTTGGCTTGCTGAAATGCGTGAAGAAGAAAACTCGATAGAATCATAACCGAAAAGATAAGCTGCAATCATTTCTCTTTCAAGCGGTTCGCCTTCCAAATCGGTTACATCGATTACTTTTCTGACATGGTCCTTTTTCACAATGTTAGGACTTATTATAAGAGTACCGTCGGGCTGCGGTTGAACACCGATACGCATCCCCGGTTTAATTCCTACGTGATCGGCCCATTGCTTCGGCAACGATATAATATACGTTGAGCCACCCGTTTGTTGAACTTTCCTTGTTTCCATAAAAACACCGTAAATAATGTAAAAAATAATGTAGTTATGCTAATATATGTAAAATATAAACAACTTACGAAAATATATAGATTACGTATACAATAAATAGAGTCTACGGATTTATATTTTATTTAAATACGGATTTATATTTTATTTAAAAGAACGTTTGCAGTTCCGATTGCGACTTGTCCGTGAGAAATGCAACCATCTCCTGCCGGTAAATTTTTATGAGCAAAAACGGAAAATCCGTTCTTTTTTAACGACTCGAAAATCGATGTAGAAATAAAGTTGTTGTTAAAAACGCCTCCGGAAAGTACAACCTGATTTATACCTGTTTTTTCCTTTGCAAAATTTACGAGCTCGCATACGGCATCTGAAATACAAAATTCGACCATTGCGGCAATTTCGTAAACCGAAAAACCGTTTTTATTCTTTTCGGAAAACAAATTGAAAATAGATAAAAGAAAATCGCTCGTGTCAAACATGAGGTTTCCTTCGTTTGATATAAATTCCGGTTTTAAAATGCCGTAATCGGGATTTCCGTAAAACCTTCCAAGATAAGCCGCCGATTCAAGTCTCATTGCAGGCTCGCCGTCATAAGTTCTTGTGTCGCAAAGACCTAAAACAGCTGAAACCGAATCAAATATTCGTCCGGCACTGCTCGTTTTAACAATATTCTCATTGTTCTTTAAAAGTGACAAAACGGCTTTCTTTTCAACATCGCCGTACTTAAAATATAAAGAGTCGCATGATACGAGTTTATCCAAATTGTCGATCCCATTCATCAAATCAAACAAGCAACCGTAAGCCATTCTTGCCGGAAAATAAGTAGCTGCATCAGCGCCCGGCATCGGTTGCGGTTTGAAATGAGCCAAGCGTTCAAAATCTGTATAAGTGCATTTTAAAATTTCACCGCCCCAAACCGTTCCGTCGGGCCCGTATCCAACACCGTCCAAAGCTACGCCCAAAACGGAAGAATCTAAAGGAAGCATGTTGTCTGCCATACATGAACAGATGTGCGCATGATGGTGCTGAACGCTTAAAAGTGTTTTTGAAATTGAATCCGACTTTGTAATTTCCGCTTTTAATCTTGCCGTTTCTGTTGTATTGAAAGCGGGATGCATGTCACACACCCAAAGTTCAGGTGAAATCCCGGTTAAATTTTTTAAATTTTCAAGCGTTTCCGCATGATATTCATTTGTAAGAACATGTTTTGTATTTCCGATATACTGAGAAATAAAAACATTTCCGTTTTTAGAAAAAGAAACCGTGTTATTCATTTCGGCACCGACACCGGCAACACCTGTTTCTGATGAAAACGGAAGAAGAATTCTTTCAGGAACAAAACCGCGAGACCGTCTTAAAAAAAGAGGAGAAGAATTAACAAATCTAATAACGGTATCGTCCGTTCGATTTACAATTATCCTGTCATCCACTAAAAAGCCGTCTGCAATCCCTTTTAATTTTTCATAAGCCGACGAATTGTCAATAACCATTGGGCGGCCGGGAAGATTTGCGGAAGTCATAACAAGACTTTCGATATCTTTCGAAAGCGCTTCAAAAAGTACGAAATGAGTTCCGGAATACGGAAGCATAATTCCGACATTGTGCATATACGGAGAAACTAAATGCGATATCGGAGCCGTACATAAGTTAAAAATCGAATTCTCAAAATTTTTATCAAAATTTTTATTAAAATTTTTATTAAAA
>JAAYST010000080.1 GCA_012518265.1 Candidatus Methanofrustulum fimipullorum
ACATATTCAGCATCTATATTTTCACTCAAAAAAGCTTCTTTTTGAATAACGGGTGAGAGCGAATTTTTAACCGGATGCCCGATTAATCCGTATTTTTTGTAACTTTTAAATTCAGAACATTGAAATTTAGAACTCATATGGTTTCACAGCTGCCGTTTTTATATTTTTTTTATAATTTTTATAAATTTGTATACTTTTATATTTAACTTTTTAAACTATAGAAAAAGTTTAATACCTTTATTCATAAAGTATTATCATTGTTTATAATGAAAATTTATGAATGTTTTCTTATAAATATTTGTAATAATAAAGTAACAATAAATTTGTAATAATAAATATTTCTAATAAATATTTCTAATAAATAATAAATCTAATAAATATTATTGTTTTGTAACAAATAAATTTAGTGTGAGGATGTTTTTTGTTTTTTTTTGGATTTTTTGTCTATGACATTTATTCCGAAATTGCTTAATTCATTTTCAAAAATATAGTATAAGAGGCATAACTATTATGAAGGAAATAAGAATTCACGGGCGTGGCGGACAGGGTTCGGTTACAGCGGCCGAATTACTTTCTATTGCCGCATTTGAAGACGGAAAATTCAGTCAGGCTTTTCCTGCGTTCGGTGTTGAAAGGAGAGGGGCTCCGGTTCAGGCATTTACTCGCATTTCGGGTGCTCCCGTTCGTGTAAGAAGTCATATCTACGAGCCGAATTATGTAATTGTTCAAGATTCAACATTGATCCAATCGGTCGATGTTGTAAGCGGTTTAAAAGATGACGGCATTTTGATTATAAATACGACCGAAAATCCCGAATCTTTCAGTCACTTAAATACGATGGCGAAAATTTATACTGTCGATGCAACAAAAGTCGCAATCGAAATAATCGGTCTGCCGATTGTAAATACAGTTTTGCTCGGTGCTTTTGCAGCCGCAACCGGGGAAGTAAGTGTCGCTTCAATACAAAAGGCTGTAAAAGACAGATTCTCTGGATCTGTAGGTGAGAAAAACTCGGAAGCGATTCAAAAAGCATATGATCTTATGAAGGTGAAGGTAGAATGAAAATTACTAACGGAGCTGTTTGTGAACCCGGAACTGCAATGGCAAACAAAACGGGCGGTTGGAGAACTTATATGCCGGTGTTTGATTACAGCTTATGTATCAGATGCGGAATTTGTGAAACGGTCTGCCCCGACATGTCCATATTTTCGGACGTTTCGTCTGCAGACGAAAAAGGTAGATTCCTTCGCAAAGTAGATTATGATTACTGTAAAGGATGCGGCATTTGTGCAAACGAATGTCCCAAAGGCGTAATTACGATGACATTGGAGGAGAAATAATGTCTACAAATACGGTAAATCCTAAAGATAAAAGCAAAATGGTTGTAGTGGAAGGGTCATATGCAACAGCACACGCTGTTAAAACTGCAAGACCGAATGTAATTTCAGCTTACCCGATTACGCCGCAGACGCACATTGTGGAAGAATTGTCGAAAATGGTCGCAAATGGTGAAATTCCGGGCTGCGAATATATAAACGTAGAAGCCGAGTTCTCGGCAATTTCAGCATTAGTCGGGGCATCTGCAGTTGGTGCCAGGACTTATTCGGCTACGACTTCACAAGGTCTTTTTTTAATGCACGAAGCACTTTTCAATGCGGCAGGAATGCGTTTTCCGATCGTAATGACTGTTGTAAACCGTGCCGTATCCGCACCGATTAATATTTGGAACGATCAGCAGGACTCTATTTCACAAAGAGACGCAGGTTGGATTCAAATTTATGCGGAAGACACTCAAGAAGCGGCTGATATGGTTCTTCAGGCGTATAAAATCGCCGAAGATAAAGATGTAATGCTTCCGGTTATGGTTTGTATGGACGGTTTTATACTTTCTCACGTCTACGAACCTGTTATTTTAATGGACCAAAAGGAAGCGGACGAATTTTTACCGCCTTATAAACCTGAAAACATTTTGGACCCGAAAAACCCGAAATCATTCGGAGCACTTGGAGATCCGAGCTGTTACACCGAATTCAGATATTCAATTGAGCAGGCAATGGACGTTGCTCTTCAAAAAATCGAAGACGTAGCAGAAGAATTTAAACAAATTACAGGCCGATATCACGGCGGTTTAATTGACGGCTACCATTTGGAAGACGCCGATGTTGTTTTAGTTTCGTTCGGTTCGCTTTTGGGAACTATGAAAGACGTAGTCGACGATTACAGAATGCGAGGTGAAAAGGTAGGAATTCTTAAAATAAGATCTTTCAGACCTTTCCCGGTTGAGGCAATCAGAAAAGCATTGAGTTCGGCTAAAATTATTTGTGTAATTGAAAAGAATATTTCTCTTGGAAGAAAAGAAGGTGCTCTTTTCACAGAATTGAAATCGGCACTTTATAATACCGAAAACACGGCACCTGCAATCGGTTATATTGTGGGTCTCGGAGGGCGCGACGTTTTGCCCCGTCATATTGAAGAGATTATCGAAAGAACCAAAACGGTTTTAGAAACCGGATCTATCGATTCCGAATCAAGCTTCAATGAAGTAAAGGAGGAATTTTTATGAGCGAACGATTTAATTTGTTAACGCCCGGTCACAGCGGCTGTGCAGGATGTTGTGATGCGTTGGCCGCAAAATATGTTTTGATGGGTGTCGGAGAAGATGTAATCGTTGTAAATCCGACAGGATGTCTTGAAGTTATGACATCGCCTTTCCCGAATACGGCATGGAACGTGCCCTGGATTCACTCTTTGTTTGAAAACGGCGGTGCAGTTGCCTCAGGCATTGAAGCGGCATTGAAATCTTTGGGCAGAAAAGGAAATACGAAAATAGTCGGAATCGGAGGCGACGGTTCTACAATGGATATCGGAATAGGATCTCTTTCCGGTGCCTTTGAGCGCGGGCACGACATATTGTATGTTTGTATCGACAATGAGGCATACATGAATACAGGAAATCAAAGAAGCAGCGGAACACCTTTAGGCGCTTCCACTTCGACGAGTCCTCCAGGGTCGGTTTCATACGGAAATCCGACACACAAAAAAGACATGACAAGAATAATGGCGGCACACGGATCTCCGTACGTTGCGACAACTTCTATCGGTTATGCAAACGATATGATAAGGAAAGTTAAAAAAGCAGCGGAAACTGTCGGCCCGACATATATTCACTCACATGCTCCATGTCCCACCGGTTGGGGTTTTGATTCTTCAAAAACGATTGAAATTGCTAAACTTGCAGTCGAAACTTGCCTTTGGCCGCTTTACGAAATGGAAGACGGCGAAGTAACACAAGTCAGAAAAGTCAAAGATCCGAAACCAGTCGAAGAATATTTAAAAGCACAAAAACGCTTCAGACATTTGTTCAAAATGGAAGACGGCGATAAAGAAATTGAAAAAATCCAAAAACAAGCCGACAGAAATATCGAATACTACGGCTTGAATAAATAAATAGAAATATGAAATAAAACAGAAAAATATTAAATAAAAATTAAAAAAATGAAACCGTTTCAATTGAAACGGTTTCATATTTTTTTTGTAAAAAATATGCGGCATCAGTTTAATTTTGTCTTCATACTTTGCTCAAGCTTGGGTAACTTTCATCATTTGCCGCCGTACGCTTGTACTTTTAAATATTTATCTCTTTTAAGAACTTAACAGATATTAAAACTTGCTTACATGTTATTTTTGTGAGGTATCTTTTTATAATTTACTTTACTTGCCATGTTAATTATTTTATTCCTAATCAATACTTGTTATCTGTTAATATCTTTTAATATCTGTTAATATTACTTTTTTATTATATTTCTATAACATTTATTTCATATTTCATTAAATTATTTATATAAAACTCGGTGTATCAAAAATGGATTTAAATCTTCATGCAATCGAAAACGTTCCAATTATTAAACCGGGCGACGACATCGCCGACATAATTTGCGATTTGTTGTCGGATATTCAAGATGATGATATTTTTGTTATTGCATCGACGATTATTTCAAAAGCGGAAAACAATTTTTTCAAGCTTGATGGAATAACGGCAGGGCCGGAAGCGATAAGAATTTCAAAATTAAACGGAAAAGACCCTCGTTTTGTTCAGGTCGTTTTAGACGAAAGTTTAGAAGTTTTTATAGAGTCTCCTTTTATGCTTGTCAGAACAACGCGCGGAAACGTCTGTGTGAATGCCGGAATAGACGGTTCAAACGTAGGAGACTCTGTTTATATTACTTTGCCGAAAAATCCTGAAAAAGCGGCCAAAGAAATCGGTTTGAAAATTTTTGAAAAAACGGGGAAAAAAGTAAGTATCATTGTTTCCGATACGAACGGGCGTGCATTTAAAGTGGGACAAACGAATGCGGCAATCGGAGTTTACGGAATTTCTCCGATTCGTGATTGGGTCGGCTCTCAAGATTTATTCGGAAAAGTTTTGGAAGCATCAAAACAAGCAATTGTTGACGAAATTGCTTGTGCGGCAAATATCTCGATGGGTGAAGGCTCATACGGATATCCGATAATAAGAGTCCGCGGTCTTTCTCTTTACACCGACGAAAAAGTTTCCATAAACGATTTGTTCAGACCTGAAAAAGATGATATAATTATTGAAGGATTGAGACTTTTGAGAGGTATTGAAGACTAAAAACGAACAAACAAATTAAAACAAATTAAAACGAACTAAAACAAATTAAAAACAAACCAAAACAAACTAACAAATTAAAAACAAACTAACAAATTAAAAAAAATTAAAACAAATTAAAAACAAACTAACAAATTAAAAACAAA
>JAAYST010000081.1 GCA_012518265.1 Candidatus Methanofrustulum fimipullorum
ATTTAGCAAATCTTCTTCTTCGAAAACTTCTTCCGGTGTTCCTACTTTAAGTATTCTTTTATTCAGTAAATATATTTTATCGGCCAAATTCGGTAGCAAATTTATATCGTGAGTCGAGATAATTGTCGTTATTCCTTTATCGTTTAATCTTTTAATAATATTCATTATGTCTTTTTTACTTTTCGGATCAAGATTTGCTGTTGGCTCGTCAAGTATGAGTATTTTAGGCCTTAATGAAAGAACGGACGCCAAAGCTACTTTTTTCTTTTGTCCCATACTTAAATGATGAGGAACTTTGTCTATCAAATCTTTAATTCCCATCATTTCAACGGCGTCTTTTACTCTTTCTTCGACTTCTTCATTTTTTAATCCCAAATTGTTAGGACCAAATGCAATGTCATCGTATACGGAAGGCATAAACAATTGGTCGTCGGGGTCTGCAAAAACTACGCCGACATTTCGAATTCTCTCTTTAATATTCATTTCGGTTATATCTTTTCCGTTTATAAATATCGTATTTTTTTTAGACTTGAAAGTTCCGTTCATATGTAAAAAAAGAGTCGTTTTTCCGGCGCCGTTTGGTCCAATAATTGCGATTTTTTCACCCTTTTCAATTTCAATAGATATATCGCATAAAGCAAGTTCTTTATCATATTTGTGTTCCAAATTTACGATTTTTAGCGCCTTTGTATCCTTTTCTGTCATTTCCCGTCCCACTTTCCTTAATTTATAATTTCGAATAAAAACGCAAATATTATTATCAAAAACGAAAAAATAATAAATAAAATATCTTTTGTTTTTATTTTTTCCAAATCGGACATTTTAATATATCCGGTGTATCCTTTTGATACCATTGCGTAATAAACTCTTTCTCCTCTCTCGTAGCTTTTTACAATAAGCATTCCTATCATATTTCCAATAGCGGTGAGGCTTTTTACATTCAGTTTTATATTGAATCCTTTTGAAACGGCCGCATTTAACATGCCGGTCAATTCATTTAACAAAACGTAAATATATCGATGACTCAAAACGAGTATTTGCAATAAAATTTCCGGTATTTTAAAAGAATACAACACATGAATTATTTTTTCAAATCTCGTTGTTTCATAAAGGACAAAAGCAAAAAAAAGACAGCTTGTAGCTCGGAATAATATAAGCGTTGAAAAATCTATTCCCTCTTTTGTCATATACAAAGAGCCGATTGAGTATATGGGTTCTCCCGTATATGATACTATCAAAATTAAAAACATGAAAATTATTAAAATAACAGGCATGTAAAGTCTTTTAACAACATATTTAAGAGGAAGCCTTGATAATAAAATTGAAAAACAGGCAACTGCAAATAGAAAAACCGCTCCTTTTATATTAGGAATAACCGACGCAACCAATATCAATGCAAAAAAAGAAATCACTTTTGATTTTGGATGAATATTATGGATAAATGTATTCATTTCCGAATATTTGCCAAAAGAAATATACTTCACAGTCTTTCACTTTTCAATTTATATAATCATTTTTTTATTTTTTATAATTTTTATTATATGTTATTTTATTATTTTTATTATATGTAATTTTTTATTATTTTTATTATAATTTATTTTATTAATTTTTTATTATACTTTGTTCTTTTTATATTTTCTGTATGAGAGATAATATAAAATTATACCGCTCAAACCCAATATCCAACCGATTCCTGTAAATATTGCGAAAGGTTTTTTTGCAAACCATACATTTCCGGATCCGGATGCTGCGGAATCGACTATATCTTCAGCTTTATGGCCTACGTCATCTGCTACTATTATTTTGTATTTGGTTATTCCGGGCGCTCTTTCGAATTTATAATGCCCGTTTTCATCCGTTTTTCCTTCTATATGTAATACTTCATTTCCGTTTTCTTCTATAATATACACTTCACATTTTGAATTTGCCATCGGAGAATCTTTAGTGAAATATGCATGTATTTCCATTTCTTCATGCGGTACTATATCTATATGTGCTGCATGAGCCGATGCAAAGGGGATGATTGACAATATCATCAGAAAAACAATTAAAACTGATATGGTTTTATTTATGTATCTCATAAGTTTGTCTCCATTTACATTAATTAGTTATTTTTTTAGTTTTTATATTTTCAATATCAATACACAACAATTCCGGTTTAACTTTCATTAAAAATGCTACTACAAATGCCGTTACTATTGTTTCTATAACTGCTACCGGTGCGTGCAATACTAATTCCATAAAAATGTAGTTTATGAACTGAGTTCCGTTTATGTAAAGTGTAAGTCCTAAAAGAACTGCTGTTACACAAACACCTATTCCGCCCGCAATTGCTCCGGAAATTACAGGATTGATTTTCGTAGACAAAAATTTGAATAAAAAGTACGAAATGATAGCTGCAATTCCCATATTGGCAGCATTTACTCCCAGAACAAGAAGTCCTCCAAAATTAAACAACACGGCTTGTAAAAACAGCGCAATAAACACACACACAAAAGCAAACGGACCCAATATTACTCCTAAAACACCGGCCATAATTAAGTGAACCGATGTAACACCTACAGGTATATGTATAAGAGAAGCAACAAAAATAGCAGCAGTCATTATTGCAATTTTCGGTATTTGCATTAAAAATGTATCATTTTCAATATCTTTTTTGTATGTTTTATAACTCCATGCCAATGTAATTATTATTAGAAGGATTGTAACTATCCAACCCGCTGCAAGTATCGGCATTGAGAGCACACCATCTGATATATGCATACATAGTCTCCTACTTGTTTTAAAAATTAAAATATAGTTTCTGTTTTTTTTTCATAACAGTTCTGTTCTTTATTTTTAATTTATATTCAAATTCTATAAATTTGAATTTTATACATTTTCAAAATTTTATACATTTGATATGTTTTATATTTTAAATGTTTTATATTTTAGGTATAATTTTATATTTTTTAACTCTATTTCTTTTTATTTTTGAACAATGTTTTAATAAAAATATTAAAAACATTATGTACTAGTAATTGTTTATTAGTATTTAAAACCTTTTGCCATTTTTATAAAAAAATTTAAAACAATTTTAATTTTCATATTTTTTATATTATACTTTATGTTATTATAATTCTTGATCATATAACTTTTTTTTAATAATATTTTTTAATGTGTTTTTATTTTATCGCATCTCATCTTTTTACAAAAGCTTTGTAATTTTATTCTATTATTATTTTTATTAATCGAAAATATTATATTGTATAGATGTCTTAAAACTCTTTCACTCATAGATATTTTTTATAGGATGTTATTTTGTGAATGTCTTATATTTTTTACATTCTTATTATCAAATATTTAATGAGAAAAATTTTTAGGAGATCTAAATTATATGGCGAAATGTAATGCTTTTGCAGGCACGACTTCCTTAAACGGAATCGGTTTTGAACTTTTTACGAGAGATGAGTTAAAAGCAATCCACTTAGCAACAATGGATGTTTTGATGGATCCCGGTATCCAGGTATCAAATGCTGAAGCAAGACAAATATTCAAAGAAGGCGGATGCGAAGTAGACGAATCCACACAAGTTGTTAAAATACCTGAATATGTTGTAAGAAGAGCTCTTCAAACGGCACCGTCACGCTTTATGCTCTGGGGTCAAGATAAAAAATACAACACATTAATGGAAAGCGGCGGAAAAGTACACTGGACATGTTTCGGAACAGGTGTCAAAGTATGTAAATACGTATCTGACGGTAAATACGAAACAGTCGATTCTGTTGG
>JAAYST010000082.1 GCA_012518265.1 Candidatus Methanofrustulum fimipullorum
AGATTCATTAAAGCTTCGTCTCTGAACTTATACGCTTGTTTTACACATCTTATATAGCGGCGAATGTTCTCTTCTTGTTCTCTAATAGATCCTTCAACATCAATATATGGAGCAATTTCTGGATCAAGTTTCATATTTCTTGAACCTTCAAGTCTAAGATTCAGGTTTTTGTAGAGTCTTAGTTCTCTTGGTTCAAGTATACTAATATCCTCATCACTTATTATCATATTATTTCCTCCATTAATAGTGTAGGCAATTTCTGGTTATACTTAGGGATGTATTTTATTATCTTAAATCTCATATTCGGTTTTAATAATAACTCGTTTTCGTTTTTATATATGCTATAATTTTTGATATAAGCACCTTTCCCTGTTCCTTTGTTTAATTTAATTTTTATAATTACATCAGAACTCCAACTTTCTGCATTTTCTCTTGTAACATGCTCTAATGGAGTTGTGCTCATGAACCCTTTATGAATATATTCTTTACCGATTAAAGATTCAATTGTTTGTCCGTCTGATAAAATTCGTTCTAATTTATCAGCTTTATATGTTACTATATCTTGAGGGATATTAAACTTTTCTATCGATTTTTTTATAATTTCTGTTTAATTTTCCTTTTTAGGTAATAGCTTTGTGTTTCCTTTTCTAAAACACATAAGAACAGATAAAAACACACAAAAACATACAAAAAACACAGAAAAATATATAAAAAACATACAAAAATAGATAAAATATATGGAATATATATGTTTTTGATAAATAGTTTTCATATTATATATATTTTGATTATTTTTGGGAAAAATATATATAATAATGTCAATTTATATAGGAAATGCCGACCTGTTTAAAGATTGAAACGGTCGCAAAAGCTAAAAGGTAATGAATTTATGTCAAAGAAACTGTTTTTTAATTTAATATTAATTTTATTAATATCATGCACAGTTTTAGGAACTGCTGCGGGAATGGATTACAAAACTCAAATAAATACGGAAAGTCATAACGGAATTATTGAGTATTTGTCAAGTTACAGTACCGGAAAAATAGACCCGGAAGACCCGTCCGGCGGAGTTGCGGAAATTGTTGCGTTTAATGCCGACAAAAATTACATATATATTGTTTCGGGTGAAACTCAAGAACTTACAATTGTAAAATTGAAAAGTGACGGGACATGTGAACTTTTTAAAGATTTGAAAATCTCTGAAATATTGGCTAAAGAAAATATTTTTGCAGACGATTTAACAAGTGTTTCATATTGCCCGATAAGTAAAAAAGTGGCAATTGCGGTTCAACATGAAGATTATAAAGAAGACGGATTTATAGTAATTTTGGATTCCGACGGAAATTATGAAAAATATTATAATGCGGGATGCCAACCTGATATGGTAACTTTCAGTCCGGACGGAAAGTATATATTTACGGCAAACGAAGGAGAACCGAGAGCGGGCTATGAAAAATTAGATGATGCAGGATCGGAATTTGAAGACCCTGTAGACCCGAAAGGATCTGTAACGGTCGTAAAATTGGAAACGAACGAAGCAAAAAATATTGATTTCTCAACAATTACAAGAGAATACGCAATTGAAAACAAAGTGCTGTTAAAAACCGGTTCTGAGCCTGTCTACGATTTGGAACCCGAATTCGTAGCAGTTTCCGAAGACAGCAAAACTGCATATGTAAGTATTCAGGATAACAATGCAATCGGTGCTTTGGATATTGAAGCCTGTTTTGACGATATTTCCGGAAACGAATGGATTTACGTAAAAGGATTAGGATTTAAAGACCACAGCTTGGAAAGGAACGCAATCGATTTGACAAGGCTTGATGACGACAACGACGGTGTAAACGAGTTTGAAGAATACGATATGATTAATATAAAACCTGAGGAAAATGTATTCGGAGTTTACATGCCTGACGGAATTTCGGTAGTTACAATCGGAAATAAAGAATACGTATTAACGGCAAACGAAGGGGACGCTCGAGAATGGGGCGGTAAAAAATACGGAACAAAAGAATACGAAAATGTAGATTCCGAAAGAATTAACAAAGACGGAAAAATCGGAAAGAAAACTGAATATCTTCTAAATTCCGAAATAGACGGTTTGCCGCATATTGAAATTAAAGAAGGGGAAGACGAACCTTACTATTTATTGGGCGGAAGATCGTTTTCGATTTGGGATGCTGAAGATTTGAGTTTAGTTTTTGACAGCGGTTCCGAATTTGAGAAAATCACATCTGTCGTATTTCCGGAATTTTTCAACACAGATCACGATGAATTGGCTTCTGACAAAAGAAGTTCTAAAAAAGGACCTGAACCGGAATCCGTTGAAATCTTAAAAGACGGAGAAAAAGTTTATGCCGTAATCGGAATTGAAAGAATCGGAGGATTTTTCTTATACGATATAACAACTCCTAAAGAAGCTAAATATGTCGATTATTTAAATGTAAGAATGTTTAACGATTCTGTAGGAATCGATGAGCAAGGAGATTTGGGTGCCGAAGGTGTTTGTACGGTTACAGCCGACAAAAGTCCGACAGGAAAGCCGTTAATTATAGTTGGAAACGAAGTTTCAGGATCAGTAACAGTTGCACAGCTCAACACAAATGTAAAACCGAAAGACACTCTTACTGTTGTATTCATGGAAGAAAACAATAAAGTGTCCGACAGAAAACATTTGAAAAAAGGCGATACTTTGAATTTCTCCCACAAAACTCCGTATAAATCCGGATTTATGTTTAAAGGATGGAACTTAAACAACGAAATTGTTGAAGAAATCGAAGTAACAGACAACACCGTAATTTATGCAGAATTTGAAAAATTGCCGATTTTAATAGAAAAAGAAGGAAAAGATAAAGCTGACATTACAGATGTAATCGTATTTTTGCAGTACAGCGGAAAAATCGGACAGCTTGCTAACGTACCTCAAACGGAAATGATTGAAAAAGGATTCGATTTTAACGGAGACAATGTTATCGATATTGTAGACGTTATCCTTTATTTAAAATCAATCTGAAAAAATAAAAATAAAATATAAAAATAAAATATAAAAATAAAATATAAAAACAATTTAAAAAATCGAAGTGAAAGTCGATTTAAAAAATCGGTTGAAAAGCGATTTTTTAGTTGACCCGGTCGGCTTTGCCGACCGGGTCTAGACCGGTCCTTCGGACCGGTTTCATTTATTTTAAAATTTTCTACTTTTTAAATTTTAAAATTTTCTACTTTTTAAATTTTTAAGTTTTCTACTTTTTTATTTTTTACTTTTAAATTTTTAAATTTTAAACTTTAAATTTTTAAATTTTAAACTTTAAATTTTTAAATTATTTACAATCCCGTTATTGATTCTTTATTGAAATCAAATAGTGTTTCGGTGCAATCGTTGTAAAACAGATTCAGTTTTTTATTTTCGGTAATTTTTCCTATTTTTTCCGCTTCGAATCCTGCTTCGTTTAAAATTTTTATGCATTCTTTTGTATTTTCAGGTTTTGCAGTAAATATAAAACCGGTTCCGGGGTGTATTACAAGCCAATTTTCTACTGAAATTTCACTGTTTTTCGGATACGGAATTTTTTCAATTTCAACTGTTGCGCCGCAATTGCTTACTTCACAAAGCATTCCGAGCGTTCCTAAAATTCCGGGATTGCTTATGTCTTTTCCTGCTGTAACCAATTTCTTTTCGCCTAAAATTTCAACTGAACCGTACAGCTTTTTTAAAGACTCGGGCGTTTTGTGAGACGTATTTTCCCAACTGTAAACGGAATTAGGACCCGTTCTGCCGTCCAAATCAAAAGCCGCAATTACATTGTCTCCAATATTTGCGGTACTGCTTTTAATTACACATTTTTTGTCAACAATCCCAAGTATAGCAACCGATACGGAATTTGGTCCCGGATCGGGATGTGTATGACCGCCGACTACCGGCACATTGAATTTAAAAACGCCTTCGGCCATTCCTTCCATTATTTGTTTAATAGAATCTTCGGAACCGGATGAAACGATATCGACCATTGCAAGCGGTTTTCCGCCCATTGCGTAAATATCGTTTATGTTTGAAACAACTGACGCATATCCCGCCCACCACGGACTTTTTTCAATCAATCGACCCCAAATTCCGTCGGCCGCCAAAAGCAGATATTTGTCAGTATTAATATCAATAATTGCCGCATCGTCACCGATATCTTCAACACAATTTTCATACGACAAACGAACTCTTTCAAAAGATTTTGAAATGTCTGCAATCGGTTTTTTTCGTAAAATACCGTCAAAATTTTTTATAAATCCGCAAATATCTTTTAAAAAAGATTCGCAAGAATCTTTTGACGATTTTTGAGGTAAAACCGATTTCAATCTATCAATATTCAAATTCATTCTATTTATCCTTATAATTTCGTTTTTTCGTTTTTGGAAATTACTTTAAGTTCGTTTCTTCGTTTATCGCTTAATTGCGATAAATCTTTTCCGATAAGACCGTACGCATCGGATCTGCATTGTCTGCAGTGTTTCATTTGTTGAACGAAAGGTTCACATTCTTTTTGCAAAGCAGCCCTTTCCGCATCGGTTGGCGGTTCAATATGTGAGAATTTTGCTTGTGAAATCAAGGGCATGATATTCATAATGAAAACACCCATATCACTTAATTTTTTGGCAAGGTCCGGAATGTGCTTGTCGTTTATTCCGGGAATCATAACAGTATTTATTTTAACCGCAAGTCCCGCTTTTACCGCTTTTTCAATTCCCTCAAGCTGTTTTTCTATAAGAAGTTCTGCCGCTTCGATTCCTCTGTAATGCTTTCCCTTATAAATCACATGGTCGGTTATCTGTTTTTGAATTTCAGGATCAAGCGCGTTCATTGTAACTGTTACGGTTTCAACTCCCGCCTCCATCAATTCGTCAAATCTGTCGCTTAACAAAAGACCGTTTGTGCTCATGCACAAAGTCAAATCCGGCAAATTCTCTTTAATCAATCGAAACGTTTCAAACGTTTCGTCATTTGCCAACGGGTCGCCCGGGCCTGCAATTCCTACAACTTTTATAAACGGATATTCTTTTACCACTTCTTTTGCTTTTTCCAACGCTTCAGCCGGTTTTAAAACTTCACTCGTAACTCCCGGTCTGCTTTCATTTACACAATCAAAACGCCTGTCGCAATAGTTGCATAAAATATTGCATTTCGGAGCGACAGCCAAATGCAAACGACCAAACTTATGTTGCGCACCCTTTGAATAGCAAGGATGCTGCTCAACCAATCTTTTTATATCATCACGCATGCAATCATTCATAAAAACACCAAACAATATTTTATATTTTATATGTAAATAGTATGTTATAATTAGTTAATATATTTAAATTGTATTTAAAAATAAATAAAAATAAAAATAAAAAAGAAATTAAAAATTATTTACATTATTTCAAATCTGTATCCGTAATAATTTTAATTTCGTTTCTTTCAAGAATTTCCGTAAGCCTTCTCCTATCAGGTCCCGATATCGATTTTTTATCAAAGTATGCGACTTTTGCATTACTCTTCTCAAACGATTTTAACAAAAGAGTTTCATCTACATTTCCGATTGCGTGTTTTGGAAAAATGTGTCCGAAGAGCAATTTTTTTGAAAGCAGATGTTTTGTTTGCCGTTGAGCATAGTGACCTCCCCCAAATCCGACCGCGATCGGAATATTTTTTAAGGAAATCATTTCGTCTGATACGCTCAAATCATTTAATTCATTAAATTGGTTTAATTCATTAAATTGATTTAATTCATTAAAATCATTTGTATTTTCATCATAATACTTTTCGATGGCCAGAATTGATTCTGCGATTATTTTTCCGGCCTTATCATTTGACCATTCGGCTTCCTTGCTTCCGATTTCCGTAAACATTGAAGGAATTTCAATTTCTGTCGGACCGTGGTGAGTTACTTCAAGAGTAACATCGAATCCGAGACCGTATTTTTCATTTTTGTCATAGATTTGATTCAAAATAAAACTTAAAAATTCCGGGTCGGATTTTGCCAATTCTTTTGGAAAACCGCCAAGTATAGCGTCACCCGGATTTCCCGTCGTATGCACAGTCAACGATTTTTCCCCACTTTTGCTTGAGTGCTTTGATAAAAAAACAATTCTGCTTGCAGGCATATTTAAAAATTCAAGCCTTTTGTCGATTCTGTCTTGAAATATATGCCTTCCGTTTATATAAATAAGACGAAAAGGACCGTACTCATAAACATCTGTAATAAACGAAGGCTCATTTTCAAACGGGTAAATAATAGAAGGCGTCTCATCTTTATTTTTACGAGAAGGCTCAGCCCTTTCACTTTCCGTAATCAACGGAAACTTCTCTAAAGCTTCAATCATGTTTTCGTTATTAGGAGGAGATTTCTTTTCCCAATTTGCAAGCTTAAGTAAATTATTTGCAATATTTACGCTTGCAGGATCAGGTAAAGAACAAATCAATGTAATTTTTAAATCGGACATGTGTTTTTCACGTTATTTAAATAAATAATGAATAATTAATAAAACAATAAATAAATAAATAATAAATAATAATGAAACATAAATAAATAAAATAATTAATTAATTAATTAATTAATAGAATCATTCATATAATATTAAATTTTTCATTTATGTTATATAAATATGTCACAAATGCCCATTTTTAACAATTTTGAAAATAAATTGGAATCATTTTTTGAAGAAAATGAGGAAATTTCATTTGCAAAAGACGATTTCAAAAAATCCGTTTCAAACGCTTTTATTTACATATATTCAAACTTTGAAAATAAAATTGAAAAAAATGAAATAAAAGGAATAAATGAAATTAAAGGAATAAATGAAATAAAAGGAAAAAATGAAATAAAAGAAATAAACGATTTTTCGAATTTTTCATTAAAAGAAAAATCAAACCTTTTGCATTTATTCAGTATTTCAAGCGATTTTGAAAACGCGAATTTGATTTTTTCAGATATCAAAAATATGTATTGCAATGAAAAAAACGGAAATCTAAAAGACATTTCTGCAAGAGATTCGGCACGAGTATTACATTCAATTATAATTTATGAAGCAAAATATAAAGAAATGAATAAACAAATAAATGAATCAAAACATAAAGAAATGAATGAAAAAATAAATGAAAAAATAAATGAAAAAATAAATGAAAAAATAAATGAAAAAATAAATGAAAAAATAAATGAAAAAATAAATGAAAAAATAAATGAAAAAATAAATGAAGAAATAAATGAAGAAATAAATGAAAAAATAAATGAAGAAATAAACAATTTGAAGAAGGAATTGATTTGTAGAATTGTTTCTGAAAAATTGGATCAAAAAAGTGACATTTACGATGCAACTTATATTATAAATTCACTCGGTTTCGCAGGAATTCGGGCGGAAGATTATGAAAACATACTTATAAACAATGAAAATATAAAACAAAAGTATCCCGGAACAACTGCATTAATTTTGCGCGCATTATGCGCGCAAATTAAAGCAGAAACCGCTTTAAATGTGAAAAATGAAAATCGAAACGAGATTAAAGCTTATATTGAAAATTCCGGAGAATGGTTATTAAAAAATTCAAACGAATGGAAATATCCGGCAACAACGTCTCTTGTTTTAAGAGGTTTAAATTTAATTTATCCAAAAAAAGACTTAATTTGCCATTTCATAGATTTGATAAAACGTCAAGAAAAAAACGGCTGCTTTGATAATTTAAATACAACTGTTTTAATTCTAATCGCTTTTTACGAATTTTTTGAAATAAAATGAAAATATTGGCACTGTTATAATAAGTAAATAAGTAAATAAGCAGGTGTTTCGATGATTATCAGAAAAATGACCATAGAAGATTATGATGCTGTCTATGAACTCTGGATTTCTTGTACAGGGATGGGGTTGAACAATTTAGACGATTCAAAAGAGGGAATTCATAAATTTTTAAAAAGAAACCCTGAGACATGTTTTGTTGCTGTTCAAAATAATATTGACGGCGTCATATTGGCAGGACACGACGGACGCAGAGGGTATATTTATCATACTGCAGTAAGACCGGAATATCGTAATCAAAATATAGGATCAGAATTAGTTTCAGAATCGATGAACGCTTTTGAGAAACTGGGAATTAACAAAGTGGCTCTAGTCGTTTTTGAGAATAATCAGATCGGTAATGTTTTTTGGGAAAAACAAGGATTTACAGTAAGAGATGATTTGATTTACAGAAACAAAACCATCAATCCTAAAATGAAAAAACTTTGAAAGGGTCGATTTTATTGTTTTATCGAGATTTAAAATATTAATCTTGCTCATACAGAAAATATTAAATATTGTGGCTCAGTAAAAATATCAGAATTCCTCTAATAAGATAAAGAGAAATTTGAATTTTGTTAGAAAGTTTAATTATTTTTTATTTTATGTTATTATATTTTATTTTATAATTTTATTATAACATTATACAGCAAAATATTATAAAGCAATTATCAGATACAAATAATTACACAATTAAGGAGCGATCAAATGACAAAAAGAATAGTAATAATCGGTGCAGCGGGTCGTGATTTCCACAACTTCAATACCGTCTATAGAAATGATCCTAACTACAAGGTTGTGGCTTTTACCGCAGCCCAAATTCCGGACATTGCCGGTCGATGCTATCCAGCAGACCTTGCAGGACCTCTATACCCGGAAGGGATACCGATTGTTGAGCAAAAAGAACTTGCCGACCTTATCAAAAACGAAAACATAGATGAATGCATATTTTCCTACAGTGACATTCATTACCAAAATCTCATGAACCTCGGTGCTCTAGTCAATGCTGCCGGAGCAAGCTTTACACTTTTGGGACCCAAATCAAATATGATTCCAAGCAACAAGCCCGTCATCGCTGTTTGTGCGGTTAGAACCGGCTGCGGAAAGAGCCAGACTTCACGAAAAATTATAGAGATTCTCCATGAAAAAGGTTTAAAGGTCGTTGCAGTTCGACATCCTATGCCTTATGGAAATTTGAGCGAACAAAAAGTACAGCGCTTTGCCAAAATAGAAGATTTAAAAAAGAACTCATGCACTATTGAAGAAATGGAAGAATACGAACCGCACATTGTTCGCGGAAACGTAATTTATGCAGGAGTCGATTATGAAGCTATTCTAAACGCAGCCGAAAACGACCCGGACGGTTGTGATGTAATTCTTTGGGACGGCGGTAATAACGATTTCCCTTTTTACAAACCCGATTTGATGATAACGGTCACGGATCCGCTTCGCCCGGGACATGAAGTCTCTTACTACCCCGGCGAAGTCGCATTGAGAATGGCAGATGCTGTAGTGATAAACAAAATCGACAGTGCCGATTATAAAGATATCATAACGGTACGTGAAAACATAAGAAAAGTTAATCCAAACGCCACAGTAATTGACGCTGCAAGCACCCTTACAGTTGATGATATATCCGCCATACGCGGAAAACGTGTTTTGGTTGTGGAAGACGGACCGACACTAACCCACGGAGAGATGAAAATCGGCGCAGGTGTCGTTGCAGCACAACGTTTCGGTGCAGCCGAACTCGTAGACCCGCGTCCCTATGCTGTAGGAAAGCTCAAAGAAACTTTCCGGATATACCCCGAAATAGGAACATTACTGCCCGCTATGGGATATGGAGATGAGCAGATAAAAGATCTTGCTGCAACGATTAATGCTTGCGAATGCGACAGCGTTATAATTGCAACACCTATCGACTTAAAGAGAATTATCGACATCAATAAACCCTGTGTTAAAGTAGATTATCAACTTCAAGAAATAGGAAAACCTGATTTGGAAATGGTAATCGGTGATTTCATAAAGACAATAAAAAATAAAAAAAAATGAAGAAAAAAAATTATAAATAAAAATATATGAATAAGAATAAATTAAAATAAAAATAAATTAAAATAAAAAATAGATAAAGAATTAATACTTATACAATTATAAAAAATAAAATTATTTAAAAACGGCTAAGTCTTTAAACGGAATAATAATACCTCATGAAATCAAAAATCCCGGGATTTTTAAATGATGAAAAAGCCGTTTCTCCGATTATTTCGGTTCTTTTAATTTTAAGCATTTTCATACTTTTTTTAGGAATCATATCGATAGAAGTAATTCCTGATATTGTAACTCAAGAGGAAGAAAATCAAGCGGAAACAATAAGAGATTGCGTAATCGATTTAAGAAATAAACTAAACAGCTTGAGATTTAAATATGATTGGGCTGAGGATTCAAATGAAATAAATATTTGGTCACCAAATATTGATTCAAAATCATATGGAAATAATATATATAATTTTATTTTTCCTTTAAAATATAACCGCGTTTTTTCGGACTGCTTCATTGAGTCGGCAAATTATGAAGTTAATTTGAAAGTTTACGGAATTAAAGATTCGAATAAAATAAAAAACGGAGAAAACGAAGAAAACGAAGAAAACGAAGGCAATGAAAATTCATATAAAATTCATAATATGAAAATATCTGAAAATGTTTTTGTATTTTCAAAGGAAACCGAAAATTATCCGATTCAAGTAAATGTTTTAGACAATTTCATTGCAACCGCCGTTTATCAAAAAGAAGGAGAAATAATAACGGGAGCTCCTTTAATATTTGAAAGTGTAAACAAATATAAGAAATATGAAGAAAATAAAGAAAAAGAAGAAGAACATGAAAAAGAAGAATATAAAAATGAAGAATATGAAATAAAAAAATATGAAAATGAAGAAATTCCGGAAATTAATATAATAAGTTATGTTTATGATTTAAATCCGGAATATATTTCGATAAACTCAGGTTCATCTGCCGTTTTAAATACTAAATTAATTGAAAAATACGTGTTCTCTGCAAACAGATTGATAATCGAGTTTCCGGGAAATCTTGAAAATGAAATTGTAAGTTTCACCCCGACACAACTCTATTTAAATAATTTGGTAAAGCATAACGACAATATTAGTAATAATAGTAATAACAATAATAATAGAAATAATAACAATGAAAATTATAAAAAGGAAATTAACAATATAAAAATCAAAAGAGTAGGGAAAAATTCATACGAATTTTTCCTTGAAGATCAAAAATCCGAATTTTTTAAAGTTTATGTGACAATAATTAATACCGAAATCAGATTTTAATTTTTAAATTTTATTTTAAAATTTTATTTTTAAATTTTATTTTTTGAGAATAAAACCGAGTATGCGGAAAACATAAATCCGAGTGGTAACATTCACAGACTTTTTGTTCATTCAACAGTAGACAAGTTAATATAGTCTTCTGACCGTAATTATTAATTACTGCTTTTTTTTATCGATTATTAGGAGAACGAATATATGAGTCCTGAGACGGAACACAAAATTAGATTCATGATGACGTATGCTAAAATAATTATAGCTTTTATACTAATGATTCCCCCTACTATTTTACATATTAGCAATTATTTATACACTATATATTAAAATATTTGGGTAATGAGGTTTATATTATATGTCTATACAGGATGAATACGTGCGGTTTTATAAACAAATATTTATAGCGGTCGTTGTCTGTTTTATTGTTTGCGTTTTTTTGCAATTAATTCTTTCAATAATCGTTGCGTTATAATTTAATATTAAATTATACATGATTATCCATAAGCTCCATTTCTTTTTGCTATTTTTGCGGATGTGGCACTTGATACTTCATCGAGATCTTTTTCCAATCTCAACAACACATCTTCATAATCCGATTCAAAATTTATCGTGTTGTTTTGATCGAGGATTTTATTTTTTGCTTTTATTTTTTACCTTTTTATATTTTATTTTTTACTTTTTTACCTTTTATTTTTTACTTTTTTACCTTTTATTTTTTTAATTTTATAAAATATTTTTACCAAAAATATAGAAAAGTTAATCAATGAATAGAACACTTTTAGGATATTATGTTCAAAGTAGTTTTAGGCGGAACATTTGAATTCATGCATGACGGACATGTTCGACTTTTGGATGAAGCTTTTCGTCTTTTAAAGGAAAACGAATCTTGTGTAAGTATTGTAAAAGGTATTGTTCATATCGGTCTTACATCGGATAAAATGGCCGGATCTAAGAGTCATTACGTTTCAGCATACGAAAATCGTAAGAAAATGCTTGAAATTGAAATCAAAAAAATTATTGAAAAGTACGGATTGAATGAAGAAAATTACATGATTACAAAACTGGAAGATCCGTTAGGTTCCGCAATTGTTGAAGACTATGATTATATTGTCGTTTCTCCTGAAACAAAAACGGGTGCTTTAAAAATAAATGAAATTAGAAGAGAAAAAAATCTGAAAGAAATAAAAATAAAGGTTGTACCTTTTGTGCTGGCTGATGACGAAAAGCCGATTTCGTCAACAAGAATTTATAACGGCGAAATAGACAGAAAAGGAAAAATTAAACGAAAATATGAATTAAAAGTTATAGCAAAATAATCAAAATTATAAAAATAATAAAAAGTGAGTTATAATTATGGCACGTATATTTAATGAAAGGGATATTGAAATTTTTACGAAGTTGGCACCTGAGACGGGAGGAAATGTTCAGTCGGGAGCAGGACACGCATTCCCGTTTATTTTAAGGCCGGTCTCACACAGATTTGCTGAAGATGCTGATGATTTCAGAGAGAGAATAAACAGATTGAGTACGGAAGATGTCCTTTATCTGGCCGATTTGATTTTGGAAAATAAAGAAGAGTTAAGAAGCTTGGACGAAGAAGATATTGAAAGCTTTTTGGAACTCGTTTCTCAAAAAGTATCGCCCGAAAAGAAAAAAGAAATACTTAATCATTTGGGAATGGTCGGATAAATCTGTAATAAAATATAAAAATATAAAAATATAAAATTGTAAGAATAAAGGAATTGCAAATGAATTATAACGGTACTGATATTTTTAAAAATAAATATATGATGTTTGGCGTATCCGGAATACCGCCTGAACTTACACGAAATGAATATGACGCGCTCTTCGGTCTTTTGAAAGATAATAAATTGAGATGCGCTGAAGTCAGCTTTTCTGAAGGGCTTGGACAAAAGACGGAAAATTTGTTGAATTTGAAAAAGTCGGCAATTGAAAACAATATAAAATTAAGTGTGCATTCTCCTTATTTTATAAATTTAAATGCGCAGGAAGAGAAAAAAGTCAGATTGGGAATGTTGGCACTTTACGAATCGGCAAGGCTAAGCAATATCGCCGGTGCAGATTCTTTGGTATTTCATCCCGGGTTTTATATGGGAAAATCGAGTGAATCGGCTTTCGAAAAGATTTTGGAAAGAACAAAAAAGGTTCGAAAAGATTTGGACGATAATAATATAAATGTTATTTTGAGACCGGAAACTATGGGAAAAAAATCTCAATTCGGAAACGTTGATGAAATTTTAAGTTTGTGCGAAAGTGTTGAAGGCGTTTTGCCGTGTCTTGATTTTTCACACATACATGCAAGAGACGGAAAACAAAATACGCATGACGAGTTTTATGACATTTTTTTAAAAGTTGAGAAATCTTTAGGTAGCGAAGGATTGAAAAATATGCACTGCCATGTTTCAGGAATTGAATACGGCGAGCACGGAGAAATTAGACATACACACCTTCTAAAATCAGATATGAATTTCGACGATTTGATGATAATATTTTACGAATTCAACGCAAAAGGAAGAATTATAAGCGAAAGCTCCGACCCGTTTGGAGATTCTCTATTACTTAAAGATTCATACGAGTCAAATATAATAAAAATATAAAATTAAGAAACACAGAAACACATATTATAAATATATTAATTTGTTTTAATATTTCATTTATTTATTTTATTTAATATTTATTTTTTGAAAATGGAGTTAAAATTTATGTCATTTTTGAAGAAAGCTGACCCTGAAATGTACAAAGTTGTCAGGAAAGAATTGAATCGTCAAGAAACTCATTTAAATCTCATTGCTTCTGAAAATTATACAAGCCCTGCCGTTATGCAAGCTATGGGAAGCGTTTTGACAAACAAATATGCGGAAGGCTATCCCGGAAGCAGATATTACGGCGGTTGTGAATTTATGGATGAAGCCGAAAATCTTGCTATAAAAAGGGCAAAAGACTTGTTCGGAGCAGAACACGTAAACGTTCAGGCGCACTCCGGGTCGGGTGCGAACATGGCCGTTTATTTTGCAATGATTCAACCTAAAGATACGATTCTTTCTATGAGTTTAAATGACGGGGGACATCTGTCTCACGGAAGTCCTGTAAGCTTTTCAGGAAAATTGTATAATGTCGTTCCGTACGGTGTTGATAGAGAAACGGAACACATAAACTACGACGAGCTTGAAGAGCTTGCCAAAAAGCATAAACCGAAAATCATTGTCTGCGGTGCATCGGCATATTCGAGAACTTTGGATTTTAAGAGATTTAGAGAAATTGCCGATATTTCGGATTCTTATCTTTTGGCCGATATTGCACACATTGCAGGGCTTGTTGCCGCAGGTGCACACCCGAGCCCGATTAAATATGCCGATTTTGTAACAACCACAACTCACAAAACGCTTAGAGGACCGAGAGGCGGAATGATTATGTGCTTTGAAGAGCATGCGAAAAGTATCGACAAAGCCGTATTCCCTGGCTCCCAAGGCGGACCGCTTATGAATAATATTGCGGCAAAAGCTGTCGGATTTAAAGAAGCGGCAACTGAAGAGTTTAAAAATGATCAGTTCCAAACTGTTAAAAATGCAAAAAAACTTGCAGAAACACTTTCGGAAAACGGACTTAGAATTGTATCCGGCGGAACCGACAACCACTTGATGTTAATCGATTTGACAGGAAACAATTTAACCGGAAAAGAAACGGAAGCGGCATGCTCAAAAGCAAATATTGTTTTAAATATGAATACTATTCCGTTTGATACACAAAAAGCATATATTGCAAGCGGAATTCGTGTTGGAACGCCGTCTGCAACAACAAGAGGAATGAAAGAAAAAGAAATGGAACAAATCGGAAATGCAATTGCATGCGTAGTTAAGAATACGAAAAACGATTCAAAATTGGCGGAATTGAAAAAGGAAATCAAATGCCTTTGTGAAAAATTCCCGGTCTACCCGATGTTTAATTAATTTATTGAATAAAAAAATAACATAAAATATAAAAAGCAATATAAAAAAATAAAAAA
>JAAYST010000083.1 GCA_012518265.1 Candidatus Methanofrustulum fimipullorum
TCATTTTAACTTTATCGTCTTTTTTCGCTTTTTTCTCTTTTAATTTCAAAGCCTTCGGCTTTTTTGCTTTTCCGATTTTTGCTACCGGTTTTTTCGCTTTTGCTTTAATTTTTAATTTCTTTTTATCGTCTTTTTTGACTGCTTTTTTAGTTTTTGTTTTTAACTTCAAAGCTTTCGGTTTTGTTGCTTTTTTAATCTTTTCAACTTTCTTATTTGATTTTTCATCAATTGCGATATCTTTCGCTTTTACGTCTTTTTTGTTTTGTTCGATTTCCTTCGATTTTTTCCCTTTTTCGATTTATCTACATTGTATATTTCGTATTTACCGGCTTTAACAGCGGTTTTGCTTTTTGTACTTTGTTTCATTTCGTTCAAATCCTTGTATATGTTATTGAATTCTTGTTCTTTTGTTTCCTGATCTTTTTTGTTATCAGGTTCCCTTTTATATTTTTCAGTTCCCTTTACTTGTTTTAATTCTTGAATCGGCTCAAAAAAGTCCTTCCCCTGCCGATTATTTATTTTGTCTGTTTTATTTGTTGTTTTATTTATTATTTCGTTTACTTCGTTTTCATTTACTTTGTTTTTTTCATTTTCATTGCTTTGTTTTATTTCCAAAAAATCCGTTTCAGATTTTCTGTAATCTTGAGGATATTTGTTCGATTCAATTGACTTTAAAATATTTTCATATTTAATTGAAACCGACTCTTCGAGTTTATTTTGATTATTTTCTAAAACGGACAGTTTTTCATATATTTCTTCGATTGATTTTTCAGTTTTTACATTTGCAGAAAAGATTTCCGACTCGTCGTATTCGCCGTAATCGACATCTGACTCAATCTCTTTAATTTCCTTAAATATAAAATAGATCAATATAAAACAAAACAGAGAAAATAGAAATATTGTAAACAACGCTAAAGTTGTTAACATACCTAATGCTATTATTATATATTGAATTTCCAATCGAAAACCCCCGCAATTTATGCGTCGAGCAGATTGTATTAAAATAAATTTATAAAAAAATAAAATAATACAAACGTTTAAGGTATCAAAAGTTTATGAAAAATATAAAAATAATAATTCATATAATCAATTTTTCAAATGAAATTTATGTAATTAATTCTTCTGATACCGCTTAATTAGAAATAGAACCTTCTACTATATATTACTTTTTATATATTTTGATGCTTTTCGCTTCTTTTTTTGGTATTTTTGGCATTTTTGAACGTTTTATTTTATTTTAATCGGCTCGAATTTTTTCAGTTTTTCAAATACAATTTTTTCAATTTCAACATCAGCAATTTCCGGATTTAATCCGGAAATTGCAACAAATATCTTCAATGATGTATTTTTCTTTTCGTTTTCTCCTTTTATATTTTTCAGATTTTCCTCAAATTTTATCGTTTCAACAAAAACATCATCATCCGGTGACGTTATACTCAGTTTATGAGTATTCAAACCAATATTAAAATTCATTTTGAAGTGTCCTAAAAAATTCGGATTTTGTTTAATTAATATTTTTTTAATTTCAATTCCCAAATCTTTAAACAAGTCAATCGATTCATTTTCTGAAATGTTTAATAAATCAGTTTCATTTTCAAACTCGTAAATATGAGCAGTTGAACCTACATTAGATTCTTTTAAAGAGTCGCCGCCTTTATCATTGTGCATTTTCAGAATTCCGCTTTCAGAAACGAGCGAAACATTTTTCCCATTATCGCTTGTTTTGATAATTTCGCTTGCTTTGTTTGTTTTCTTTGTTTCGTTTGTTTTCTTTGTTTCGTTTTCTTTGTTTGTTTCGTTTTCTTTGTTTGTTTTGCTTGTTTCTTTGAATTTAATTCCTTTTCCTTCAATCAAACAGATTAGATTTTGGAAACTTTCATCATCTTTTGAAGAAATAGTTGTAATCGTTGCGGTCGGATTCATTTGTCGAATACTTTCTTCAATTATCGGAATCATAATCGGTTCAATTAAATCGGTTTTACTTATTGCAATAATTTCGGCATCTTCAATTTGCCCCGCTGCAAACTGTTTAATCTCTTTTAATATACTTTTAAACCTACTTCCGTCAAAAAGAGTAACAAGAGGATACATTTCAAAATCTTTTAAATTCATAAGTTCCAGTTCTCTTTTAATTATTCCCGGATATGCAACACCGGTCGGCTCTATAATAATTAATTCCGGATTATAGTTGTCAACCATTATTTGAATCGTTGATCTTAAAGAAGTTTTAAGACTGCAGCAAATACAACCGGACGTAATTTCTTTCGTATTTAATCCGAATTTTTGTATCGTGTCGCCGTCAATTCCGATTTCTCCGATTTCGTTTACAATAGTTGCAACACGTCTGTTCTTTTCAGCATAATACTTTCCCGCTTTTATAAGAGTTGTAGTTTTTCCGCTACCAAGAAAACCGCCAATTACTAAAAACTTCAAAAAAAATCCCCCAATCCCCTTTTATTTACCGTTTTTTTATTTTTTGTAGTTTTTTAATTTTTTATTTTTATTGTTTTTACTTTTATTGTTTTTACTTTTATTGTTTTTAATTTTTTATTGTTTTTACTTTCATTGTTTTTAATTTTTTATTGTTTTTACTTTTACAGTTTTATGTTAACTCAGGTTCCGTAACTTCAAGCAAGTCCCAGCTGAAAACTTCCGGAGGAAAAGTTCTTGTACATTTTTTACAGTTTGATCCGTCGCACAAATCTGAACGAATTTTAACAAATCCGTCCTTATAGCTCATCGCGTGTGTCGGACATGCTTTAATCCATTCGGAAGCTTCCGGATTTTCAACTTTCATAGCCAAATAAGTTCCGGTTCTTTTAATAGATTCAAGCCCTTCAACTCCGAAATCCGGAATATCCTTTTCGACTTTTTTATCGATTTTAGGCGTATTGAGAGGTTCGTCTATCATGGGGAGTTCTTTTTTCTTCAGGAATTTTTTAAACATTTTAAAGTTCATTCCTTCGCCCCAATATGCAATTTCAAGAATGTAAATCTCTTTAAAAACAGGGTCGGTTGCAAACATTACATGCGTTCCGACAATTTTATTTGCAATATCTTGCAATTCTTTAAGTCTCTCTTCCGAAAGTAAAATTTCTCTTGCCATTTTAAGAGACGTATTTCCTATTTGGGTAATCAAATCAACGTTATAAGGATTCATTCCGATTTTATACGCTTTAAACGCATCCATGTAAGTTCCCGAAGCACCCGACATGTGGGATATTTTTAAATCTTCAACAGAAATTCCGGCTGCGGCACAAAGGCTCATGTGTCCTGCACGAATTGCACCGATTGCATTTCCTGCTTCTTCAACGTCTTTTTCGTTAAAAGTAATATTATCTTGCAAATGTATAATTTTGTCTGGCGTATTTATATGAGGAAGCGTTATAATTCCGTTTGAAATTCCCTGTTCAATTAAAGCAATTACGCCCGTTCCCGTAATTCCTCTTGCTCTAACATCGTTTTTTTCAATGATTTCACCGTTTTTCGGATTTACAAGATCTCCCTTTTGCTTGTCCATATTTTCATCTAAAACATAACATCTTATGTAATCGCCTTCAAAATCAACATCGCTTATTACATGAGGAGATGCTAAAACTCCGCAGCTGATTTCTTGTCCTTCAAGTGCGGGTCCCGCCGCTGCAGATCCTGTATAAATTACCCCGTTTGCACTTAACGCCATTTCCGCATTTGTCCCAAAATCGGTTGCAATTGCGTATTCATCCGTTTCCAAAAGTCCCGAATTTACAATTAAAGCAAGCGCGTCTGCCCCAATTTCGTGTTTAATTGCAGGCGGAATTACAACAGTTGCATTTTTAAACACTTCAAGGCCTTCGATTTCATCGCTTTTAACAATCATCGACTCTCTTTTTTGTTCTTTTATATTCAGCTTCTGTTTCTTTCTCTCACCCGCATATGCCAAATCGTCTATCGGTATTCCTTGGAAAATGGAAAGCTGAATAGGATTTCCGCAAACGGAAATCCTCTCTACTAATTCCGGTTCAACCCCCAAACGATTTATAATATTCAATATTGTATTAATCACAAGTCCGTGTGCTTTCTCAAGACCGTAAGTAATGGCAAAATCCAAATGGTCCATAATATTTGCACCAGGTAAAGGATTTCTCATCGTAATTACAGTTTTTTGAATTTGTCCCGTTTCCAAATCTATTTTTTGAGCACGAAAACCGCTGGTGCCCAAATCTATTGCAATTCCTATTCTCATAAAACAAAACCTCCGACCCGTTTGCCGTTTAATTTATAATTTAAATACCGTTATAATTTATAATTTAAATAATTTTTATATTTCACATTTTTTTATTTATACTAAAAATTATCCGATAATTGTTCCCGGGCATTTCCCCGTTATTCCTTTTGCTTCATTTTCTATAAGATTTTTTATGTTTTCATGTTTTCTTCCGTCTATTAATATCGTTTTAATTTTAGAACGCTCTATCAGTTTGGATGCGATAGGATCCACGGGCGATTTTGCCCCTGCCGAAAGAGCGCTTTTTAAAGAGAGCGCAACAAGCTCGGACGGCGATATCCTGTCGTATTTTTTTGCGCTTTTGTTAACATTTGGGTCGCTGTCATATATTCCGTCAACCGATGTCGGTATTATTATCATGTCCGCTTTGATATATTCGGCCATTGCAGCGGCCACGGCATCGGTCGTTTGCCCCGGAATTACTCCTCCCATCACAACGATTTTTCCCGTTTCCATGGCAATTGCCGCTTCTTTATAATTTTCCGGAATTTCCGGATATGCTTGTTTTCCGATAGCAGCAATCAGCATACGGGCATTAAGTCTCGTTACTTCAATTCCTATGAAATCGCATGTAACCTCGTCCGCCCCGACACCGTGCGCAAGCTCTATATATTTTCTTGCAAAAACGCCGCCGCCGGTTACGACCAGGAGTTTGTGTTCCTTTGAAATTTCAACAAGAGTGTTTGCGTATTTTTTAAAAGATTCCGGATCTAAATCCCCCGCCAGGACAGATCCCCCGAGTGAAAGTACAATAAGCATATTATCAAAAAAGTAATAACGCTCTTTTTTTTAATATACTTTACCATTCAACTTTCGCTCTTCAACTCTTGTTTTATATTTCCGCGAGACCACGAAAGAGCGGCTCCTAAGATACAAAGAATCATACAAATTATAAACGTCAATTTCATTGACGACAAAAACGGATCTATCGTATCGGGTCCCAAATTTTCTGTGCCCCCAATGTAATAGTTGATCGAAGACATAGCAACAGCCATTGAAAAAACCATTCCGATTTGACGAATCGTAGCCATAATTCCGCCTGCGCTTCCCTGTTCTTTTCTTGAAACGGAAGACATTATCATATTTGTGTTGGGGGCTGCAAAAAATGCAATTCCCAGTCCTAAAACAATTTGAGTAAATATCAGATAAGGCAAGTATAAATCTTTTTGAAGGCCTGTTAGAAGAAGCAATCCGAATGAAGTTATAAGCATTCCCAAAGTTGCCAAATACTTTGCGCTTATAACGCCTGAGAGTTTTCCTGCATAAGGCGAAAATATAGCCTGAACTAGCGGTTGTACAAGCAAAATGAGTCCCGCTGTTTTAGGTTCAATCATGCCTACTTTTTGTAAATAAAGGCTTAAGAAAAAAACGATTGCATAAGTTGATGCATAATTAAAAAGAGATGCAAAATTCGATCTTGAAAAAACTCTGTTTTCGAAAAACAAATTAACGTCAAATACAGGATATTTCTGTTTTCTTTCAAACATCACAAATCCTGCCAATAAAACCAAACCTATAAACGAAATTATAAACCCTTCCGTCTCGGGAATTCTCGTAAGCCCGAATAAAAACGTCAATATTGAAACGGCATAAAACACAGTTCCAGCTTTATCAAAAGTTACATTCGGATCTCCGAAAACATCTTCTTTCATATTTGTATACATAATATATGCAGTTAAGAGTGCCGGAATCAAAAGCATAAGAAAAAGACTTCTCCAACCTAAATATGAAACTACAAATCCGCCTATAAACGGGCCGAAAGAAACTCCCATATAAACGAAAGCCGTGTTAATTCCAAAAGCCGCTCCTCTTTCTTTTCCGGTAAATATTTCACTAATTATTGGAACGGTCGTTGACATAATACATGCCGCACAAACGCCGTTTAAAACTTGGCAAAGTAAAAATGCGTAAAAATTAGGCGTAAGCGGAGTTATAATCGAAGTTGCCACAATTCCTGTAATTCCTGTCAAGAATACTTTTTTACGACCTACAATATCGGAAATTCGGGCAGCAGGAACCAAAAGCGTTGCCACGGTCAAAAGATACGACGTTGAAACCCAACCGTACAAACCGACATTTATTTGAAACGTGTCCCCGATCGCAGGCAACGCTATGTTAATCATGGAACCTTGAAACGGTCCGATGAAAGACGCAAAACATACTGCTGCCAATATCATCTTTTTTTGTAATTCGTTATAGCCTTTATTTTGTTCCATGATCTCATATTCTTCCTATTTTTTTATATAAACTTTTCAAGAGTCGACCTTGCGCTTATGATTTCGTTTTCGGTAATATTAATCTCTTCTCCTTTTATATTTATAAAAAGAGTAGAATCTTTTACGGTTTTTCCGATTTCCGTGCATGCGACATTTCCTAACAATTCGACTACTTTTTCCGGTGTTTTCGTTGTCAGAATCGCACGAGCCGGACTTTCTGAAAATAAAAGATCTTCAGGTGCAATGTTTTTGGGTTTTTCCGGGTCACCTGCTTTATATGAATCCAAACAAAACTCCACATATCCCGACAAATCGATTTCGGCACCGATATTTGTTACCATTTCGGAAAGCGCAATTCCCAAACCCCCTCTTGAAATATTGTGAGCCGAAGACAAATATCCCGAGGCGGCCGCTTTTGCAATTCCTTCAACAATTTCTTTATAATTTTCCGGCACCTGAGGGATTGTTCCTGATTCTGAAAATCCGTTTAAATTGTAATATTCGCTTCCCGCCATATCCGGTTTTGTAATTCCGATTAAAAGAACAGTTTCTCCTTCTTCTTTGAAAAATGACGACGGGAGCTCTTTTTCAATATTTGTTTTTCCGACCATTCCGATTGAAGGTGTTGGTGGAATCGTTGTGTTGAATTCTTCACTTACATTGTATAAAGACACATTTCCGCCGACGACCGGAATTTCCAAATGCTTACAAGTCTCTGCAAGTCCTAAAACGGACTGTTCCAAAACCCAATAGCTTTCGGGATCATACGGGTTTCCGAAATTCAAATTGTCAACCGCACAAAGAGGAAGAGCGCCTTTTACGGCTAAATCCAATGCATTTTCTATAATCGTAATTGATGCGGCGGTATACGGGTCGATTAAACCGAGTCCCGGCTCACAACCGCAACTCATCGCAAGCCCTTCTTTTTTCGTAATTTTTATAACGCCTGCATCTTCAGTCGGTTCGGTTATTACGCATTTATACAATTCGCTTTTTTCATCGTCACTTTCGAAATAAGCCCAAACCAGATTTTTGGAAGCGAAATTTTCGGACGCAAGCAAACTTAAAAGTGTGTCTTTTACAGATTTGCATTCCGGTTTTGACAAAACAGTTTCAGCTGTTGCTTCGTCAGCAGTTGTTTCGTCAGCAGTTTCTGCCGTTTTTTCAGCAGTTTTTTTCTCCGGTTTTTTTCCGGTTAAAATAGCATGCGGAACTCCGTTTGTAACCAAATCTATCGGAAGGTCTGCAACAGTTTCTCCTTTAAACACAATTTTATACGATTTTTCTTCTGTCAAAAAACCGACGTCAGATGCCGGAACATCATATTTTTTCATGATATCTAAAACTTTTTCCATATCTTCAGGTCTTACTTCGGCAAGCATTCTTTCCTGAGATTCTGAAAGCATAATTTCGTAAGCATCCATATTTTCTTCTTTCAGCGGCACCGCATCTATATTCACAATTGCTCCGAATTTTCCGTTTTTCCCTGCAAGTTCAGAAGTTGCACCGGCAAGGCCTGCCGCACCCAAATCTCTGCACGATTGGAAAAGTCCCGCTTCAATTGCTTCTAAAGTTGCTTCTATTACTCTTGCTTCAATTTCCGGGTCACCGGCAGGAATTGAAGACTCTGAAGGAGCATCGTCTTCCGACATGGTTTTTGATGCAAAAGAAGCACCGCCAAGTCCGTCTCTTCCCGTTTCTTTTCCAAAGAGAACAAGTCTGTTTCCCGCTTCTTTTGAAACGGAAGTCATAATATTTTCATGTTTTCCCAAACCTACCGCAACAACATTTACGAGCGGATTTCCGCTATATCCTTCATGGAAATAAGATTCCCCCTGAATTACGGGTACATTTATAATTTCCGCATAATCTGCTGCTCCTTTTAAAATATTTTCAAACAGCCATACATTTTTAGGAGAACTCATAGGCCCCAAATAAAGCGGAGTCATAAGAGCAACAGGTCTTGTTCCCATCGATATAATATCTCTTACAATTCCACCAACGCCGGTTGCCGCACCTGCAAAAGGCTCGATATAAGACGGATGATTGTGGCTTTCCATTGCAATTGAAATTACATATTCGTCATCAAACTTGACAACAGCCGCATCGTCTCCCGGTCCTATAATTACGTTTTCGCTTTTAGATGAAAAATTCTTTAAAAGATTTCCGCTCGAACGATAAGAGCAATGCTCACTCCACATATTTTGAAAAATACCCTGTTCAAGAACATTTGGCTCGCGCCCGATTGCTTTTGTTACAGTTTTAAAATCCTGCTCAGACAACATGTATAAACACCGTTTCTTTTTTTATCTTTAAATATTATAATTTATTATAATCAAATTTATTATAATCAAATAATTATCAATTTCGAATTCAAATAATCAATTTCAAATAATCAA
>JAAYST010000084.1 GCA_012518265.1 Candidatus Methanofrustulum fimipullorum
AGTCTCTCCCGACAATCTGTCGGTTATATTTTTTATTGCTTCCGATACTTCTTTCGGGAATTTTCTCAAATGCGGAAATTCTCCCATAATCTTTCCCATAACGGCTTTTACTTGCGGAACCGAATTATACTTTACCGCATTTTGCAATGCAAATTTTTCAATCTCATCCAAATCGTTTTGACTCAATGCCATAAATGTTTTCCTTCATATTAATATTAGATAAATATTAGATAAATATTAGATAAATATTAGATTGTTTTTAATCAATTAATAAAACAATGTCATAAAACCGCATGATATTATATAAATTTAAATCATGAATTTTTATTTTTATGATTTCTTATTTTAACTTTTTTTATTTTTTAGTTTTTTGTTTTATTTCTTTTTAGGAAACGTTTTTTTAACAGCCGATTCAATGGCAATATTCATACTTTCTTTCGGGAAAATAGATACAACGGGAATCGTTACAATTTTTTCAACAGTACGACTTACAATCGGCGCACACACGATTGCTTTTGCGCCGTCTCTTTCCGCATATACGGATGCGATAATCGCATCTTCTATTGAACTTGCCGGATATTCTTTTATCATAATTAATCTGTCGTCTATTTTTCTCCTCGTCTCTGTAATTGTGTCAAGAACCATACCTGCGGCAATAACTGCGATATACTCTTCACTTTCCGTTTCGTATTTTTTTAAGGTTTTTATTATTTGTCTTAAGTTTTTAATATTCGGGCTTCTTGTTCCCGCTCTCAATTTGTAAATCGTACTTAAAGGAATCTCCGCTTCTTTTGCAAAATCCGCAGCAGTCATGTTCAAATCATGGCGAATTATTCTGTACAAAACATTTCCGAACAACTCATCCGATACAATAACGGCATTCATTAATTCTTCCGACGGTTTCATTGTTACTTATAACAGCCTTCATTCAAATAAATATTCTCTTTAGATATTCTTTAGATATCCAAATTTAGATATCCAAATAAATACTCTTTAGATATTTTCTCTTTCTCTCTCTCTCTCTCTCTTTCTTTCCCTCTCATAAAAATATTTTTCTCGAAAATCGGAAAAAATTATCCTTTTTCGGCCAATTTTAAAATAAAAAACCTCATAGGGACACTTTTTTATCAGTTTTGAAAATCTATATATAGTATATAAAATCCTTATAAATGTCAAGGAGTGATTTATCATTCCGCTTATCTATTAAAAATATATTTCATTTAATTATTCAATAAAAATTATATTTATGAATTGTACAAAAATGTACAAAAATTATACAAATTTATACTAATTTAAAGGAGATTACAACTAATGAAAAAATCATTTTCTTTATTATCAGTTTTTGTAATTGTCGCATTATTAGTTTGCGCAATTTCTTTATCGGGTTGTATCGGAGAAAACGACAACAAATCCGTTAAAAATATAGCATTCGGTTATCAACCGAGTACACATCAAATGGCATATATGACAGCAGATGCAAAAGGCTGGTGGCTCGAAGGCTTAAAAGCCCATGGCGTGGAAACAGTATCAGACAATTCATTTGGAAGCGGTCCGAATGAAATGTCTTCTCTTGCCGCAGATGCAATTCAAGTCGCTTATGTAGGTTCTGCACCTGTAATCACGTCAATTGCATCGGGAACTGATGTAAAAATCGTTGCCGCCGTTCAATCTGACGGTTCAAGCTTGTTGGTTTCAAACAATTTCACATACAATTCCCCACAAGATTTGAAAGGTAAATCAATAGGAACATTTCCGCCGGGATCGATTCAGGACACATTGATTCGCGATTGGCTTAAATCGAACAATCTGGACCCGACAAAAGACGTATCTTTGAAACCGATGAACCAAGGGGACGCAATAACAGCATTGAAATCAAACTCGGTCGAAGCGGTATTTTTACCTCACCCCGCACCTGTTGTTATTGAAAAAGGCGGTTTTGGAAGAACAGTTTTAACTTCCGGTCTAATTCAAAATAATCACCCTTGCTGTGTAGTTGCAGTAAGTCAAAAATTAATAGATGAACATCCGGAAATCGTAAAAGAAATTGTAAGAATTCATATCAAAGCAACCGACTATGTCAACAACAATAAAGAAGAGGCTGCAAAAGATTACGCTAAAAAAACAGGCGATGAATTATCCGTAGTTTTGGCTTCTATAAATGATTGGGACGGTATGTGGCTTTCAGATCCGCACGTAATTAAAGACGGCGTCGTTGAATTTTCAACATCGCAATATAACAACGGAATGATTCAAAGAAAACTTACAGAAGATGAAATCTTCGATTTCACGTTCTATGATGAAATCATGAAAGAATAATCTTTTTAAACGGAAATTATATTTTGTTTACAAAATATAATTTCCGTTTCTTTTTTACATTTCACTTCCCATTTTTTCACTTTTTGATATAAACCCCGACTTTGGTTTTTTTTCCAAAAAATAATAAAAATGTTGGGTTTTATTTCTAAAAAGTAATAAAACCGTGCCTTTTATTTTTGCTTTGGCCGGCTGCTTTTGGATTTTTTATGCGGCATTTTTTTTCAATTTTTTATATAAACCCCGACGAGGGTTTTATTTCTAAAAAACAATAAAAACGATGTCGGTCTTATTTCAAAAAATAATAAAAACGGTGTCGTTTATTTTTGCTTTGGCCGGCTGCTTTTGTAATTTTTATGCGGCATTTTTTTTCATTTTTTTTATATAAACCCCGACGAGGGTTTTATTTCTAAAAAACAATAAAAACGATGTCGGTCTTATTTCAAAAAATAATAAAAACGGTGTCGTTTATTTTTGCTTTGGCCCGGCTGCTTTTGGAATTTTTTGGTGTTTGCCTTTTTTCACTTTTTGATATAAACCCCGACTTGGGTTTTTTATTTCTAAAAAAGAATATTTCAACTAAAATTTTACTCGATTCTCGCCTCAATGCAAATATTGTATTGATGTGGTGCATACGACCTGATTTTTCTCATTTCTATAATATTTTCGTTTTTGCCGTTTTCTCTTGCCGCTTTTTTTATAAGATCTATATCTTTTGAATACAAATCTTCTTTTTCAGTTTCTTCAGCCATCGCATAGTAATATATAATTCCGCCTTTTTTTGTAAGCTGTACCGCTTCATTTAAAAAAAGGTGTGCGCTGCAAGGCAAATTCATTATTACGTGGTCCGCTTTTTCCTTATAATGATCTGTTAAGTTTTTTGCATCTAAATTCAATGCTTTTATATTTTCAACTTTATTTTCTTTTATATTTTTTATAAGAAGCTCTACAGCTTCCGGATTTTTGTCGTTTGCAATAACGGTTTTCGGCTTTTTCTTTTTGGAAATTAGTATGCTGAAAGGACCGACTCCGGCAAACATGTCGATTACAAAATCGTCTTCATTTATTTTTTTCAAAATACGTGCTCTTTCTGTTGATAAACGCTGCGTAAAATATGCTTTTTCAAGGTCGATATAATATTTGCAACCGTACTCTTTGTATACCGTTTCGGTTTTTTTCTCCCCGCAAACGTGTATGAATTTTCTCGTTCGAAATTCCCCCAAAACGGGGCTGTTTGCCAATAATACGGTTTTTATGTTTTTATTGCATTTGAAAATCGCTTTTCCAATTTCTTTTTTATTTTGCTCGTCTTCAATTATTGCAATATCTCCTATATATTCGACAGTCGGATTGTATCCGAGCAATTCGCTTATAGTCGGATTTTTTTTACGTCTTTCAAAATATGCGTTTCCCGTCTTTACAAAAACTTCTTTTCCTATTTTCTCTATTTCAGATTTAGAAAGCTTTCTTTTTATCGGAATTGCCAAAAATTCGTCTTTTGCAAACGGTTTTAAATCTTCTGAAATAATTTGAAGCAAGTCAAGTGTCCTTCTTGCGCTTTCTCCGTTTTTTTTAAGCACAAAAGCCCCAATTGATAATACCTTTTCATTCTTTTCAGAAACATTTTTCTCCATTTAAAACACCGACTCTAAAAAACCTTCTATCCGAAGCTGTCTATTAACTTATTTTATATTTCATATAAATATTTTTTGTTTTTTAAAATTTCAATTCATTTAATTTATAAAAAATAGCTATAGTTGTCTATGGATGAAATAAAGAAATCGAATAAAATAAAAGAAATTAAAAATAAGCGTAAGTCGCGTTATTTTCACAATTCCGATATTGCGTCGAGTTCCGTTTTATCTGTCGGAATTATGATTTCAATTACAATAATTTTAGTACTTATATTGTCTTCTTATATATTTTCTTCAAATATTTTTGAATTTGAAAATAAAAATAAAAATGTCAAAATAGACGTAATTTCTGCAAAAGGGGGTCTCGTATACGATTCTCCACAAGTAAAATTTTCCAAAAATATTATAATTTTAAGACATTCGGGCGGTCCCGCTCTAAATTCGGAAAATGTTGAAATTGTAATAGAAGGCTTTGGCAATACTTACTTCGGAATTCCCGGGCAGCATGGAAGCCATATTGTTTTCGGAAATATAACAGTTCATTACAAAAACATATCACATTTAGGAAAAAACGAATCTTATAAAAAGAAAAACAAACATATAAATGAAGGCTTTTGGTCTATAGGTGAAACTATTGTACTTTCCGGAAACGACAGTTGCCCCGGAACTTGTAAATCAAGTGTTGAAGTTTTATCGCCCGATGTCTTGAAAACATCGAATAATTACGGTTTTGAATCCGGCAAAGCGGTCAATTTATCAGTTTATGAAAACGAATCGGGAACTCGAAATCTGTTAACCCGAAAAAAAGTTATTATAAAATCGGCATAATTGTATGATTTTTTTAATTTCCAATATTTCAAACAGTTTCACTTTACATGGTTATCCGTTTAAATATTTTGATGTCGTGTAAAATAATGTAAAAGCTTTCTAAAATCAATCAATTTAAAAATCAATCAATTTAAAAATCAGGTCAAAAAACATATGGGAAACGATTCGGAAACATTCATGAAATATTTTACAAAGAAGATGTGCTATCCCAATCAAAAAGAAGCCATGCGTGAAATATCTTTGGCTTTGGAGTCGGAAAAAGCCGTTTTGTTTGAAGGTGCTTGCGGAACCGGGAAAACATTGAGTTCTTTAGCGCCTGCTTTGGATATTGCCGAACGTAAAAAGAAAACTGTTCTGATTGTGACAAATGTGCACCAGCAAATGGTTCAGTTCATAAATGAAGCAAGAGATATTCAGGAGCAGGCAGATTTCAAAGCGTTAGTTGTAAGGGGCAAACGATCGATGTGCCCGCTTCATGTGGATTACGAAGAGTGCAGAGCGAAAACGGAAAAAACATATGATATTTTAAAACTTGAAAATGAAAGGCTAAAAATGGTAAAAGATTTGGAAGAGCGGAAAAAAGAATATAAGGAGACGAAAGATCCGGACGTTCTCGAAGAAATAAAAAATATAGAAAATAAATTAAAAGAATTTGATGAATCTTTCAAAAAAAGTAAATCGGTTTATTGTCCGTTTTTATATGAAGTGGTTCGATCCGATGAACTCGAATTTCGTAAATGGGTTTTTGAAACTGTCAGATCTTCGGAAGAAGTGACGGAATATGCGGCGGCAAGAGGTATGTGCGGATATGAGCTTTTAAAAAAGGAAATGAAAAGAGCTCAGCTTTTAATATGCAATTATCATCATGTTTTAAACAGAGATATTTTTTTAACAATATTGACTTGGATAGAAAAATTGCCCGAAGATGTAATAGTTATATTTGATGAGGCGCACAATATCGAAAATGCGGCTCGTTCCCACTCTTCAATTACAATTTCGGAAAGAACTCTTGACAGAGCGATAAATGAAATTGAAGAACATCCGGATTATTTCCCGGAAAGCCCTCGAATTGATACACAGAGAATATGGAATGCATTTTACGAAGCCATAATGGATACTTATAAATTTAAACTGGGGCCGAACGCAGAAGAAAGAATAGGCCATAATTGGTCAGATATTAAAATTAGCGATCCGACAGAGCGTTTCGATATTGTACGCGAACGTTTTTTGAGCAAAATAAAAAATTTGACGCTTACAGGTCTCAATCATAAAAAACAAATTGATGAAAAATATGATGAAAAAGAAATTTTGAAATATATTTCGTCTTTAATGAGAAGCGTATCTCGAATCGGTTTGAGTGTCGAGGAAGATTATCGTGAAAAGTTTAAAAGCGGAAACGCTCCTCTTAGAAAATCTCATATACGAAATGCGGCCGATTTTTTAGATGCTTATCTTTTGCTTTACGGAAATCCTAATTATTATCCGATTTTAAATGTGAGAAAAGACTCTTACTCCGGAAAAAATGAAATATACGGCCGAATGGAAATATTTACATGTATCCCGAGAAGTGTTACTCAAGAATTGTTTAATTCATTAGGCGGCCTCGTTTTAATGTCGGCGACATTAAGGCCTTTTAATATGATTCGGGAAACTTTGGGACTTGAAAGAGAATGTGTAGAAATCGCATACAACACAACATTTCCGATAGACAGAAGGAAAACATTTGCCGTTTCCGTTCCTCCTTTATTCTCAAGTACGCGCTTGCGCCAAGAAACTTCAAACGCTGTTGAATATTCTTTGATATCTGCTATTAAATCGACACCCGGAAACGTTTTGATTTACTTTCAAAGTTCTTCGGAAGCAATACGCTACGGCAACTTTTTAAGAGCGGCTTTCGGTGATTCACTTAAAGTTTTTATAGATGAGCCCGATGCAAACTCAAACGACATAAGGGAAGCGTTTTTCAAAATAGGCGAATCAGGAGGAAAAGCAGTTTTGGTAAGTTACATTCTCGGTACTTTAAGTGAGGGAATAGATTTCCAAAACAACCGCGCAAGAACCGTAATAATAGTCGGGGTCGGTTATCCCGCTTTAAACGACAGAATCCGTGCTGTTGAATCGGCCTATGATTTAGTTTTCGGAGATGGAAAAGGCTGGGAGTTTGCAATTTCCGTTCCCACAATGAGAAGAATTCGCCAAGCAATGGGCCGAGTAGTTAGATCCCCTACCGATTACGGAGTCCGAATTTTGCTTGACGCAAGATTTCAAAAAGCATCAGTCAGAACACTTGGAAAATATTCTGTATATAATCAATTTCCCGATGAAGAAAAAGACGAAATAGAAGATATAACTCCTAAGGAAATTGGAGCATATCTTAATGACTTCTTTTCAAAAATGAATTAATAATAGAATAAATATAAAAATAGAAAAAATAGAAAAATACAAAAAGCATAATATACTAAAAGGACTAAATACTTAATATTAAAAATACCTTTATTTTTCAATACATATATTCTCAATTTTTTATAAAATCGATTATAAAATCATTATAAAATCATTATAAAATATTTTTAAATTATTATACAAATTTGTTTAAACGGTGTGTTTTTTATGAGTGTACAAGATATTGTAAAAGAAGTAACTAATGAACTTGAACGCATAGTCAATACAAAAACAGTAGTCGGAACTCCAATTCAGGCAGCAGACAAAACTATTATTCCGATTGCGGAAATTTCAGTAGGTTTTGCAAGCGGGGGTTTTGACGGTTCCGGTGAAAAAACCGATCAAAATGAAAATGCAAAAGCATTAGGCGGTGGCGGAGGCGGCGGTGCAAAAATAAATCCGGTCGCATTCATAGTTTTATATGAAGATAAATCGGAAATTTTAACATTGAAAAATGCGGGACTCGAAAAAGACCTTTTAAAAGTAGTTGACTCTTTGCCCGATTTGATCGACAGATTAAGATCTAAGAAAAAATCAAAAGAAGATGCCGAAAATGATGAATACGAAGAAGATGAAGACGAGGAAGACGAATTCGAATAATTTTCGTTAATGTTTTAATTTGATTTCATATAATTTCATATTATTTCATTCGATTTTTGAATGATTCAAAATGGTCTTTATTGAAACTTTATCCGTATTGGCCGCAATAGCGGCAGCAATTTTGCTAATAGCGGCAGGAGCTTTGCTAATCTTAATATTGCTTATTGCAGTTTTGACAGTTGTAGCTTTGCTCATTTCTTATTGCATAAAAATTCGAGTTTTTGCAGAAGTTTGCAAAAGGAAATCCGGTTTCATTAAAAAAGATGCATTTGCATTCATAATGTTTTTTTCATATCCTTTGTATAAAATAAATTTATTGGAAAAAGACGAAGCCAAAGACGAAAAGAAAAGTGATAATAAAAAGAAGAAAGAATATAAAAGTACTAAAACCGATAATATTAATGCCAAAAACGACAAAAACGTTAAAAACGGTAAAAACGGAAAAAACATTAAAAAGGGCAAAAACGGTAAAAAAGAGAAAAAATCGGGAAAATCGGACGGAAAGCCGTCTCGTACAGATATTATTCTTGCAAAAATCAAAAAGAACCCGTCACAATTTGTTTCCGACACAGTTGCCGCATTTAAAAGAATTAAGTCACATCTCATTCAACTAGTTGTGTCTTTAATACTTGCAGCAAACATAAATACATTAGAATTTAAACTGTATTTCGGTCTTTCAAATCCGGCAGATACCGGAATTGTGTACGGAACTCTTCATTCGTTTAAAGGCGGTATTCTCGGTGCACTTTCGCATCATATAAATAAAAAGAAAAACAAGTTCAAAAAATTGGAAAAACGTCTTTTCGATATCGTTTATAAAGACTTTTTATTTTATCCCGATATGAATGAAGAAAGACTCGAATTTGATTTTAAAATGGATATTTCATATCGACTTATATCGTATTACTACCCGATTATCAGATTCTTACTGAAGCGGGATTTCCGGGTCGTTGTAAAAAATTACATATATCCGTATTTTATAAAAAAGTAAATTATTTATTTTTTATTATTTTTTTATCTTCCTTTTTTATATTTTCTGCATTTATTTACAAAAACATCAACGGGAAATGATGCCGGGTGCATTTGCATGTATCCTGCAAGTGTTTCATATTCAATCAATCCGTCTTTTTTGTCTTTAATTCCTTTTCCTCTTAACATTTCAAATGCGAATTTCGAATCTTTATCGGGTTCTGTTAGTGAATAGTGATACGAGTGAGCGTTAATTAAATCTGTTTTAAAGTCCGGAATTAACGGTTTTGCTTGAGAGTATCCAAGTCCTTGAAGTTTTTTTGTTATATATGACTCGGCCGGCAAAATGTCTGCCATTCTGTATTTTTTCCCTTCGGCATTTGCGTAAGTTTTACAAAAATACGAAAGTCCGCCTCCTTCTCCGTATATGGGAACTCCGTCTTCGGCCGCTTTTTTTAATTTGGAAGTTGCGGGTGAAAATGCCAATTCTTCAATATACATCTCAGGATATCCGCTTCCAAAAAAGTAGCCGTCCGCTTCCGGAAATTCTCCTGCAACCGGGCTGAATTTAATAAGCCTTGCTCCCGATCTTTTAAGTGCGTCTATCATGTCGTAATAATAAAAACAAAAAGCGCTGTCCATCGCAATTCCGATTGTAACATCGGGACTCGGGCATTCGGGATATATCGTTGATTCTCTCCCAATTTCATTTTCTTTTGCAATTTCAGTTAAAAGGTCGATATCAACATTTTCTTCAATAATGTCTGCCATAATTTCAAAATTAACGTGATTTTCTTCGGGCATATAAAGTCCCATGTAACGCTCAGGAACTGTCAATTCCGAATTTCTGGGAATAGAACCGACTACGGGTACCATATCTTTTAAAACTTCTCTGAGCATTGATTCGTGGCGCGGACTTCCTACTTTATTAAGAATTACACCTGCTACGTTTACATCTTTGTCATAATCTATAAAACCTTTGATTAACGCAGCTACGCTCCTTGACATCCCGTGAGTGTTTACAACAAGAATTACCGGCAAATCAAGGGTTTTTGCAACGTGGGCGGCTCCTGCAAATTCAGTCGTTCCCATTCCGTCATAAAGTCCCATAACTCCTTCCACAATCGAAATTTCGGCAGTTTTCGATTTGTTTTCAAACGAGTCTATAATTCCCTGTTCTCCCATCATAAATATGTCCAGATTTCCTGCCGGACGCCCGCAAATCATAGTGTGATAAGAGGGGTCAATATAGTCAGGTCCGACTTTAAACGGCTGTACCGCTACGTTTTTTCTTCTCAAAGCGGCCATCAATCCCATGGAAACTGTCGTTTTTCCGGCACCGCTGTTTGTTGCGGCAATTAAAAATCCTTTGGACATAGTACTTTTCCTTTTGTTTTTTAAAATTATATTTTTAAATAAAAATGTTAAAATTAATTAGAAATTATACCTAATATATTCTTCATAGTTAATAACGTTTTATCAAATTAACTAATTTAATTTTTTCCGATTTGCAAAAAGTTATATATATTTATCGTCAATAGTCTCATATTTATGATAAATTTTACAGTTTTATTGCTTTTGGGATTAATAGCGGTTTTGGCCGCAATTGCCGGTTATACGGAAGATTTGGAATCCGTTATCGGCTCTCAAAGCAATCCAAATTCTCAGGTTCAATTGGCTCCTCAAGTGATGAGGCCTCACAGGTATTTCAACAAAGCGATTTCGGGTGAGCCTATATCAAATGCGTTAACAGCTGCAATTGGTGCGTCTGTAGCATACCTTTTTACATACATTTCATTTCCTTTTTTGGTTTCGCTCGTTTTGGGAAGTATTGTTGCATCTCTGTTTCATGCATACTTGGCGTTTGTGTCACATACGGGGCGCATTGCAAGCCAAGGAAGATTTAAACAGCCGCTTTACAAAGATGTCATTCGTTCGCATATCTTTCCAATTGCGGCCTATGCGTTTTTAACAGTTTTTTGTATTTTGTCAATATCTTATATCTTAAAATACGCACTTGAACATCCGTTTCCGTTTCCTTTAATTTCTCTAATCTTAGGAATTTCGGTAGGTTCAATCGGATCTTCAATCGGTGATGTATATTATGGTGCCGAAAGTTTATATCAAAACTATCCGTTCGGAGCCGGTATAAATGCGGCTCACTCGGGCGATATTGTTAGAAAAGGAGCATCGGGGATTTTAACAAATCACGACCACACTTATTTCTGTTCAATGTTCGGTGCGCCTGCAACCGGTCTTGCATTTTCGGCAACAGTTTTTTTAACTACTTGGATTACATCCGTATTCAATCCTAAAGACGGAACAATATACGGTGTTTTGGCAATAATTTTAGGAATTTTGTTTATTATTTGTCTGTTTGTTTTAAATCGCATTTTGGAAATTTATGCGCATCATCGCTTCGGCCCTTACAGAGAAACGGAAAAAGGAGATGCCGTAGATATATGATCGAGAATTTATTTGACGTTTCAACCGTTTTAAGCGTTTCAAACGTTGCCGTTTTCTTATTTGTTTTAATCGGCGGCGTATTAATTTCTCTTAGTGTTCATTTCATTCCTATTGGAGGTGCACCTGCCGCAATGGCTCAAGCAACCGGAGTCGGAACCGGAACGACTCAACTTGCGGCAGGAGCAGGCCTTACCGGACTTTTGGCGGCCGGTTCTGTTTCGGCGGTAACGAATAATTTATATTTGCCGCTTTTTATTGGATCAATTTCGTCGTGTCTTATGATTGCAATAACGATGTTTTCGGCAAATCTTGTCTATATATTCGGAGTCGGCTGCCCGTTAGTTTCGGGTAAACGACAAAGAGACGTAATTACAAAAGACAGACAAGACGTTTATGTTTCAAAAGGAACGGAAGGGCACGGAACTCCTACCGCAAGCTTTTTTAGCGGCCTTATAGGAGGTCTAATCGGAGGATTTGGAGGCTCACTCACTTACGTTTCAATACTTTATTTGTGCACTAAAACTGTAGGGATTTCTTTTGCCGGATCCGCCGCTTTTGCCGCAACTTGTTCAATCGCTTTGTTTTATATAAACTCAGTAATTGCATCTTACAACATCGGTGGAACTATTGAAGGATTTACCGACCAAAAATTTAAAAAAATGCCGAAGGCAATTTTTGTATCTTCAATCGCATCCGCAATTTTCGGAATAATTACGATCGCAACAGTTTATTTGTTCATTGTTCCTGCAACGGGAGGTATATTCTAATGAATAATAAACAGAATAATATGAATTGTAATCACAACAATTCAATGAATAACAAATGCAATAATTCAATGAATAACAAGTGCAACAGTAGCAACAATACAACGAATAATAAATGCAACAGTGCAACGAATGAAAAATAGAATAAAATTTCTAAAAAAACAGTTTTCACGGGCGACAAACTCTTTTTGTTCGGAATAGTTTTGGCTGCAGCGGGTTTTGCAATATTTTACATATCTCGTATGCTTTATATGTCTGATGTGTCTCGTTTTTTCTCGTCTCTTGAAATTTACAATTCTTATCCGTTTCTATTTGATATATTATTCGGATTTTTATTTAACTTTTTATTCGATGTTTCGTTTTGTTTGAGTGCGGTTTTATTCATAGTTTCAGGGTCAGAAGCTTGCCGATATATCGCACGCTACGGAATCGGGACGGGAGTTCCGTCTGTTGGCATGTATTCCGTTGGAATTGCAACAATCTGTTCCGTTTTCGGTTTTTCGTTGTTTGATCAAATTACCGGTTTCGGCGGTTTTTTGGCCGGAATTTCAGTATCTTTAATTTTCGGTTTTATTTGCGGTAAAATTACAAACAAATATTTGAATTTGAATATTCCGGGATTTACATACAATATGACATTGGTTTCCGTAGCAACCACCGCTTCTTTTATGGCTTCCGGCATATTTTTGTTTGGAAGCTTTGAATCTATTATATATCTAAGAGGTATGATAATGTCAGGGATTGCGGCATTGCTTTTTATCGGAACAGCCGTTATGGTTTTTCATTCCTATAACGCATCATTGGGCGCGGACGAGTCACACGATCGCACACAACATCTCGCATTTTCAAATGCGTTTTTATGGATGCTTTTACTTTCTTTAATATCAGCATTTTTTAAACCCGTGTCGGTAGTTTTAATAATAATGTTTTCATTAATACTATTTATATACAGTTTTAAAAAATACGTTAAATGTGTTAAGCGTGATTCATATGTTATTTCAGAGCCTGCTTTGCTTCCTACCGAGGAGGAACTTATATGAAAAGTACGAGTAAAAGTACTAATGAAAATATGGGTAAAAGTGTGAGTGAAAGTATGAGTGAAAATATTAATAAAAGTATGAGAATTATTATATCTCCCGAAACAAATCTTGTAATGGATCCGATAGACTGCGTAATTTCAAGTGAAAAATCAAATGAAAATTATAATGCTTTGCTGTCGATTTTAACTGAAACGGAACATCACATAGACGGTTTGGTAAATTCGTTGAGCTCCGGAAAACCGGTTTTAAACTCATGGAAAGGACGAGAAAACACATTTGAAATCGCAGGTTTAATTACCAATTTATTTTACGGAATAATAATTGGTGTTTTATTTATTACGTTTATTTTAATAATAATTGGAGTTATCGGCTTATGGTAATTTCTGAAAATTGGCCCTCAATGAAAGGTGAATATCGCTCCGGCGATTATAATTCATGCGTTGCTGTCGTTACTTGCGGCTCACACTTAAACGACAATTCTTTTATTGAATCGGGAGCGGCAATATCCGGCTCTTGTAAAACGGAAAATTTAGGAATTGAAAAGCTCGTAGTTCATATAGTTTCAAACCCGAATATACGTTTTTTAATCGTTTCAGGAACTGAAGTAAAAGGACACATAACAGGCGAAGCAATTCTCATGCTCCACAAAAACGGGGTTTCGGAAAACAGAATTGTCGATGCAAAAGGTGCAATTCCATACATTGAAAATTTATCAAACGATGCAATCGAAAGATTTAGAGAACAGGTGTAGTGTATCGATTTGATAAATGTAGAAGAAGAAGAAGTAATCATTTCAAAAATTAAAGAATGCGTTTTAAACAATCCCGGACCTTTCCCGGGCGAGCCAGTTTCGGCTTCAATAGAAAAAAATCAAACCAAAGAAAAATCGAAATCCGAAAAAACCGATAAATCGTCATTAAATTTTGCAGATATTGATTTTAATATCGATTCAAACTTTGTGGAAGAAATCGTAAATTTACGTTTAAAACTCATTGATTTGGAATTAAAAAATATAGGAAATTTGCAAAAATATAAAGCAGGCTACAAATCCGGCAAAATAGTCGGATTCGTTTTAGGCTTTATCGCAACCATATTTACTTTGATTTTGCTGTTTTTATCAATCAGTATCATACCGGTTATGTGAGTGATTCATATGGAAACTGAATACGAAAATGTAAAAAGAACGGGCGATTCGATAAATTACAGAGCACGTTTGCTTTCAAGAGCAGTTCGAATCGAAACAGGTGTTAAAAAAACAAGGCTAACGGGAATTTTAATCGGAATTTTTATCTCTTTGTTATTTTTCGTAATTTTGCCGATTTTAATACGGCTTTTTGAAATATTGTTTTTAATGTAATTTTATTTTATTTTATTTATTGTTTATTTATTGTTTATTTATTGTTTATTTATTGTTTATTTATTGTTTATTTATTATTTATTTATTATTTATTTATTGTTTAACGGGGAATTTTTATGAATCCTGACAGTAATGAATACTCTGAAATACTGGACAGATTGGATCGTATGGATGAAAAAACCGAGTTTTTCAGCTCTGAAATGTTTCAAAGATTCGGGAAAAAAACAGGTTTTGAAGTCGGTTTTTTATACGGAATATTAGCAGGAATGCTTTTTACATACTTGTTTATTATATTTTTTATGTAATAATTGTTAATTATTAATTATAGGTAATTGTTAATTATCGGTAATTGTAATAACAGTAATTTTACTTTTTTCGGGGATAATTTATGTTTAAATTTGAAAAAGAGCAAAAAATTTTTGAAATAGGCGGGATAAAATTTGGGGGCCAACCGGGCGAATATCCTACAGTTGTAATCGGTACGATGTTTTATAATCGCCACAAAATAGTCTCAAATGCGGACAAAGGGATTTTCGATAAAAAAGAAGCTGAAAAGCTGTGGTTTGATCAACTTGAAATTTGTGATGAAACAGGTCTTTTTTGCGCAAACCAAATCGTTGGTGAAACTCCGGAATCGATGAAAAATTATATTGACTGGTTTTCTGAAATTGATAACTCGGCACCTTTTTTAATGGATTCGTCAGACGGTGTCGTACGCTCTTTCGCCGCCGCTTATGCTTCTGAAATCGGTCTTGAAAAACGTGCAATTTACAACTCGGTCAATGCAAGCGTTGACGAAAAAGAAATAAATGCGTTAAGAGACAGCAAAATCAATTCCTCGATCATTTTGGCGTTTAACGCGGTTGACCCTTCAGTTTCCGGAAAAATCGAAATATTGGAAAAAGGCGGAACAGGTCTCTCAGGAGGCCTTATGGATATTGCACAAAAGTGCGGAATCGAAAAACCGTTAATAGACGTTGCCGCAGTTCCTCTAGGATCCGGTTCCGGTCCTTCTATTCGAGCAGTAACTACCGTAAAAGGTCACATGGGTCTTCCGGTCGGCGGCGGTTTTCACAACATTTCATCTTCATGGGATTGGCTTCGTGAATTTAAAAACAAACAAGATAATCCGAAAGAATATTATTTGCCTTCAGATATCGGATCAAATCTGGTTGCCCAAGTTTTGGGAGCCGATTTTCTTTTATACGGTCCGATCGAAAATTCAAAACATATAGCGACAGCAGTAGCAATGGTAGATATAATGCTCGAAGAAAACGCAAAAGAATTGGGAATTCAAATTCACAACGAAACAAATGCGCCGATTTCAAAACTTGTATAATCCTTTCATATTTTTATTTTTTATATTTTAATTTTTATTTATTTTTTATTTTTTAATTTTATATTTTATTTTTATATTTATTTTTATAATCAATTTTTTATATGGACAAGTGCAAAATGGTTTTTAAAAAATTTTTAAGCTATTACAAACCGTACAAATCAATGCTTTTTCTGGACATATTTTGTGCTTTGCTTATAAGTTTAATCGATTTGAGTTATCCTCAAATTTTACGGTTTTTAACACAAAAAGTTTATGTAAAAGAAACGGAATTCGTTTTAAGTGTTCTTCCTTATGTAATAGTCGTCCTTTTGATAATGTATTCCGTAAGGGCGCTGTCTCGGTATTATGTTACATCTTACGGCCATATTATGGGCGCAAAAATGGAATCCGATATGCGCCGAGATCTTTTTGAACAATATCAAAGGCTTTCTTTTTCATATTACGATAAAAACAAAACGGGAGACATGATGTCTCGAATTTCGGCCGATCTTTTTGATATTTCGGAATTGGCGCACCACGGCCCGGAAAATATAATATTGTCCCTTTTAACAATTTCCGGCTCATTTATATTACTTATGTTCATAAACATTCCGATGACCGTTATTTTGTTTTTGATAACTTGTGTTTTAATAATTTTCAGCCTTCGGCAGCAAAAAAAGATGCGTGCCGTATTCATGGACAACAGAAGAAAAATATCCGATATAAATTCAAGTGTTCAAGACAGTCTTGAAGGAATTCGTGTAGTTAAAACGTTTGCAAACGAATCTATTGAAATGGAAAAGTTCGAAAAATCAAATAGGGCGTTTTTAGATTCGAAAAAGAGCAGTTATTACGCAATGGGAACTTTTCATTCAGGAAACAATTTTTTACAAGGAATGCTTTACTCTTCCGTTTTAATAAGTGGTGGTTATTTTATTGCAACAGGAAGCCTCGCACCGTACGAACTTGCGTTTTATGCATTATACATTTCTATTTTTATAAATCCGATAGAAGTTTTAGTAAATTTTACGGAATCGTTTCAAAAAGGATTTGCCGGTTTTAAGCGTTTTTACAATATAATGCAGCTTCATCCCGACATTAAAGAGTCTAAAGATGCAATCGTATTAAAAGATGTAAAAGGCGAAATATTTTACAACAACGTTTCATTTTCTTACGAAAATGAAACTAAAGTTTTAAACGACTTAAACATTTCAATTTCTCCCGGAGAAAAAGTAGCTTTAGTCGGTCCCAGCGGTTCCGGAAAATCCACGATTTGTTCTCTTCTTCCCAGATTTTACGATGTAAATTCCGGCTACATTACAATCGACGGAAAAGATATAAGATGTTTTACTCTTTCGTCACTTAGAAAATCGATTGGAATCGTTCAGCAGGATATTTATTTGTTTTCCGGTTCGATTAAAATGAATATCGCTTACGGAAAACCGGACGCAACTGACGAAGAAATAACAAAAGCTGCAAAAAATGCAGGGATACACGATTTTATAATTTCTCTTCCCGACGGCTACGAAACATTTGTAGGCGAGCGCGGAACCCGGCTTTCAGGCGGTCAAAAACAAAGAATTTCAATTGCTCGCGTTTTCTTAAAAAATCCTCCGATTTTAATTCTCGACGAAGCAACTTCGTCCCTTGATAACGAAAGCGAACGACACGTTCAAAATTCACTTAACAATCTTTCCAAAAACAGAACAACAATAGTAATCGCACACCGACTTTCAACAATAAGAAACGCAGACAAAATATTAGTCTTAACAGATGAAGGAATTGAAGAATCGGGCTCACACGAAGAATTGCTTAAAAAAGACGGACTTTATGCAAAATACTACAACATGCAATTCGAAGTCGGAAGCTAAATAGTTTTTACAAACTCTATAAAATACGAAAATGGTTTGAAAAACATATTAAATAAGCACCTTCGGTGCTTATTTTCATGTTTTTATTCATATAATTTTGCAACAGATTTATTTAAAGGAACATCTATCGATTCTGCAATCGATTTACATTTTGTTCGAAGCATATATACAATCGGCATAAAGTCTTCATCTGACAACGATTCGTAATTTGCCATTCCTTTGCTTATTATAAGACTTGCCGATTTCATCGCATCTATCGTTTCTTTGGGTGATTCGATAAGGCTTATTCCAATGAAATCAGTTCCGGTCGTTAGCACTTTGTTTGCATATTCGTCCAATTTTAAAAGTTTTACGTCTTCCATTGTTGCATCTGTTAAAATCGGTTTTCCTCGAACTACAAGGGTTACATTTCCGCCTAATTTTCGAATGATTTTTATAAATTCTCTGTCAAATACGATTTCTCCGCAGTTGTCTGCCAAGTAAACAACATTTTGAAGCATTTCATATATTTTTTCAGTATCGTCGACAAAAAATCCTTCATTGAAATAATTTAAGAATTCTTTTTTAAAATGTTCGTCCGATGCATTTTGACCCGCAATTCCGAAATCAAAATAATTTCCTATAACGGAAATAAGAGCCGCTCTTCTGAAAATTTCTTTTTTTGAATAGGAGGAATTTTCAAAATTCGCCGTTTCATATTCTGTTTCATATTCCGTTTCTTTTTTCGTTCCGTCTTTTTTTATTTTGTCTTTATTTATTTTGTCTTTATTTATTTTGTCTTTATTTATTTTGTCTTTATTTATTTTTCCGTAAATCAGTTCTTTTGCAAAAGGTAAAATTTCGAGTGCAGTCTCGTTATTTTTTTGTTTAACGAATTTATACGGATCCGGATTGTTTAAAATTTCATAGCATTTTCTGTGAACCGGTGTTGAACATTCGGTTGAAGTTTCTGCGGGGTTGTAAGTTTCGTTTAAAACGGAGATGCATTCTTTCATAACTTTATTGGTCAATTCCAAATCGGCATCCACAAGTTTACATTGAAAGTGGACTCGTTCCAAAAGGCAATATGTACATCTTGGCGACATTTTCATAAAAAATCACATCATAAAAACAAAGTTAAAGAATCATATTAAAATAACAAGTTTCAATATCAATCAATAATAGGCGACCCGAATGTAAAATCGTCAAGCGATTTTACAACTTCCCACGTTTTTTTGCAATCGCAATTTACGCGGTCCAAAACTTTTACATCTTGAGTTATCGAAAAGTCTCGAATCATATCGGCTACATCAAAGCTGCATTCTTTACAATTTCGGGGACCCCGTTTTGCTCCCGCTCCTACCGGGTCGGACATTATATACAAATCGGGATACTTTTGTTTTGCATATTTTAAAATTTCAACGGCGCTCCAAAGCCAAGGTGGTCTGAACTCGTTTCTTTCCCACATTTTTTCAACAAAAGTTTTGTTTTGAACATTGCATAAATTCATTGAAACTGTTTCAGCAAGATTATGCTCGCATATATCATCGATTGTCTTTTTCATATCTTCGATTGCTTCTCTTTCCGACAAAAACGGCGGTTTTAAAAGAAGATACGCTTTGTTGTAAAGGCCTGCTTTTTTTGCACATTTGCAGGCTCTTTTGAAAACTTCAAATGAAAATCCTTTGTTGATTGAATTTTTTCTGACAAAATCGTTTGACGTTTCAAGTCCGTATGCAAATTCAAACGGTTTATCTTTCATGATTTCCGCACATTTGAGTGCTTTTTCATACGTTACAAATTCGGGTCTCGTTTCGGCAAGCACATAACTTACTTTTTCATTTTCATAAAGCCGATTTAAAATTTCATTTCTTGCATATTCCGATATTTCAGATTTGTCAAGAAAACTTCCCGATGTGAATATTTTAACCATAATTCTTTCTTTTTTATCGGCACGCGACATTGCAAAATCGAGCTGTTTTAATATATCTTCATCGGTCGGAATTTCGAAAGCGCTGTCGTAAACATAACCGCACATCGTGCATCCGCCCTGTTTTCCCCAATAGCAGCCGGAAGTTCTAAAAATAATCGTGAGCGTGTCGATTATATCGCCTCTTATATTATCTTTTCCGAACCACGATGCGGCCGGTTTGTCAAGTGGCTCTTTTTTAGGTCTGTGCAGTTTTCTAATGTTCAGAACTTCGCTGTTTAATGTCATGAATTTCAATCCCGATCTTTCTTTTTTTCTCTTATTCCTCTTTAGGATAAAACGAAAAAATAAAACACCAAAATTACAAAACTTCCGTAATTTCAGAATTAGAATAGTTTTATTACGTTTATAAGTTTTCCTTAAAAGCATTAAAATTAAGAATACTGAATCGAAACTAATAAAATATATAATAATTTAATTATTATTCGCACTCTTTACACATTTCATATATTTTTACGACATCATCGTATGGTTTTTCATATATTGTAGCTTATATATATAACTTCTTATATTTTTTTTATATTGTCATAATTTCTCGTTTTTATTATTTTTTTATGAAAGCATTAAAATTATATGTTAATTATTCCTTTTTATCTCACATGGCGCTTGATAAAACTTTTGAAAAGAAAATGTCGTCAGACAAAGACGGAATTCGCTTTGCAACGCCTGAGCCGATTGCAAAACACAGAGCATCAAGGCTCAAATGCAAAACGATTGCCGATATCAGTTGCGGAATCGGAGGTCAGACGATTTATTTTGCAAAAACGTGCGAGCACGTTTTTGCAGTCGAAATTGATCCTGTGAAAATAAAACATGCAAAAAAGAATTGCAGAAAACACGGTGTTTCAAATGTAACATTTATTTGCGGTGACGCTTTAAGCCCTGAAGTTCTTTCTCAAATTCCAAAAGTAGATGTCGTTTTTTCCGACCCTGCAAGACCGGCTGAAGAAGACGTACGAAAAATGGATTCGTTAAACCCGGGAATTCCGGAAGTAATGAATGCCTACAAAGAAAAAACAGGTTCATTTGCATTCGAAGCACCTCCTCAAATGCCGCCTGACAGAATAAATTTCAACTGTGAAAAAGAATACATATCTTTAAACGGAAAATTAAACAGATTGACACTTTACTTCGGAGATTTGAAAAAATATGACAGAATTGCAGTTTCGCTTCCGTCCGGAAACGCAATCGTTTCAAACCCCGACAGCACAAAAGTTCCACCGTTAATTATGACCGATACCGTTTCATACAATGCGTTTGAACCGGACCCTGCAGTCGTTTCAGCCGATCTTCTACCCGAATTGGCACTCGATATGTTTATGGGAACCGGAGGCTATTTTAAAGTTTTTAAACCCGACAATAAAAGAACGCTTCTCACATCGGAACTTTTAATGTTTCACCCGCTAATTAAAAACAATTTCATCGTTTTAAGGACGATGCCTATTGGAAATGATGAGGAAATCACGGATCTTTCGGAATATTTGCAAAAAATAGATGCAGGAAAAGTAGTTTTAAGAGGTTCGATTGATCCGAAAGATTATTGGACTTTCAGAAACAGACTCGAAGAAGGCCTTTCAGGCAAAAAAACAATTCATTTATTTTTCAAAGAAAAAGAAGCGATTATTTGTGAATTAATGGCTTTTGATAAAAGCTGATTGATTTGATATTTGATCTATATTTTTTTTGTAAATTAATAAATAAAAATTAAATTTACCTTCAGGTAAATTTTATTTTTATAAAATCTTTTTTACCGATTGTTTTATCAAATCTCTATTTTTAATTAAATATTCAATCAACCGATATATTATATATATTATTCCAACAACTATTGCGGCAATAATAAACATTATTAAATAAGGAACTATAATATAATCAAACGGAGACGGAGGTAAATTAGGTATGTTCATAATGTTGTGTTCTATTAATTCGTCAATTTTTCTTCCCATTTCATAATAGAGTGAACTGTTATCTTTTAACGAACGATTTGCCGGATTACTTAAAAATATTGCCGCAAACGGTGAAATTATCAAAAACGGGAAAGAATAAATCAAGGCCCTTGATGAAACTGCTTTTCTGAAAAACAATTTATAAAATAAATAAAAAGGAAATCCTGCCAAAATAAACCCAAAAAGCGTATTATAAAACATATGATATATGTATTCAGGCCCTCCTTTATAATATTCGTTTCCAATAAATAATCCCGGCTGCTTTAATAACATAAATGTTAAAGCTATGGTTGAAATCAGCACTAAACAAATTATTCCCGCTCTTTTATTAATCTTTTCGGTTTTTATGCTTTTTAAGAAAACGGATCCGTTTATTATTGCGTAATATAAAAAACATGTTAAAGAAACTATGACTATTACCCCGATCGCCCAATTAAAAGCGGATTTGGGTATCCAAAACGGATTTAATTTATCCATGTCGAAGTTAAATACTATACTCAAAATCATGTAATTTATTATGAATAAAAATCCGTGAAATAGAACGGAAATTTTTGTATTGTTATCTTTAAAAATTTTGAAAAACATATAAACTATTGAAAACAATACGATGAAGTATAGGGAAATTACACTTATTATACCTATTAATAATAAAATTGCTATTATTAACAAAGAAGCATTAAAACCGTCCAAATTTAATTCTTCAGGCAATTTAAATGCTGACAGAAATATAGGTAAATATAAAAACAAAATTATACATAAGATAAGAATTGAAAATTCAATAATCGAAACCTTTTCATCTAATGATAATGATTTGAATTTTGATTTTAAATTGTTTAAATATGATAGCATAAAACCACTATTGTTCTAATTATATTTATATACATTTATTTTTATTTTTTTATTATTTTTATTACATTACTTGTTCCGATTTTTATTTAAATTGATTGCAAAAACATTTGTACATCAATTATATCTATTTCTCCATTATTATCAAAATCAAATCCTAATATTATCATGTCTTGATCCGTTTTGTCACTAAATGGTCCTGTTCCTTCCGTGTACTGCAATAACATTATTACATCCGCTATACTGTATTCCGGTTTTGAATAATTAAACATTCCGTTCATATATTCTTGACCCTTTATCATTGTAAAGCCTACATATCCTGTAAGTAACGGGTCCGAATAATTATCATTATCCATGCAAATCCAAATCTTTTCCGAATAAGCTCTGGAATAATTTGCGAGATCATGCATGTCATTATATGGGTTTGTAATTTCTTTTTCTGTTTTTACCCTTTTAACATGTTTAGAAAAGTTATGACCTGTAACCCAATTATTTGAGACATAAGTTTCATACACACAATATATCAAATAATTCCTATATAGATGCCTCATCAATAGCATTAATTACTTGTGCTATTGCATAATCTGTATGTAATGAATTTGAGATATCTGATATAAAATGAGAACAATAACCAAGGCTTTCAAAAGTTTTTTCCTTTTGTTTCGTTCTATCCGAATATTCCACTACTTCTGTTGCAGCACAATCACAATCTTTAGTTATAGTGCCTATAATAGGTATTGTTATATTTATTGGACCACAATAATGGTAGATATTTCTAATTATTGGTCCAAGCCATGTATCCGGTACAGGTGCATGAATTGCAACTACATTTTGTTGTGACTCCGTAAAATTATTATATATTGCTGCATTTCTTGCCATATCATAATGTGCATTTGCTAACCACAATAATCCCGGGGTGCTATTTTCTTGTCTTATTTTTTCTTTTTGTTTCTTTTCAATTAATTCATTTTCAATTTTAGATATTGATGTGAATATTTCTTTATCACTGCTTGAAAACTCTTTTAAAAATTGTTGTTTATTTTCTATTGTGACAAAATTATTAATTCCTGATCTTACAAACTTTGCAGGATATTTTTCTCGTAGTTTTATAATATATTCTTTTTGTATCTTTTTTTCCGTTTCATTTTTATTCAAATTTATTGTATTCATTGCACGGTCGATATTATCTTCGGGGTACGGTACAATGTATTGGTATTCTATTCCTAAACTTTTCAGATCATCGTCATAGAATGTGTATACCATCTCATCGACATAAAATTCATCATTTTCAAGTAACCACGCATGATATTCTGATATGATATCTAAGTTTTCATCAGTTACATAAACATCTCCGAGAATTTCTTTATTGTAATATTTTTCTTTAAGTTCATCTGCGACTTGTTTTCTCTTATATAACGGACTGTTAAGTTTATTTAAATCATATATTGATTCAAACATTTTTGCATCCGACTCTGTAAAATTTTCGAGTAGTTCTTCTTTATTTTCAACAGAGATAAACGTTACAATTCCGACAGTTACATATTTTGTCGGATATTTTTTTCTGAAGTCTTTCAAATATTCTTCTTGTTTGATTTTTTCTTTTTCATTCGGATTTATTTCAATTAAAGAATAAACTGTATCTTCTTCACCAGGTTCCAAGACAAATGTTTTTATATGAGGAATTAAAATTGAAATATCTTCGTCATAATAATAGTATTTGTCTTTTTCAACATCAAAAATTTCTCGATTTATTTCAGAATTTTCATCTATGAGTATTGAATGCATTGTTGAGTAAAGAAATAATGCATCATCTGATACATTAATGTCTTTAAGGTTTGGATTATTTTGATATATGTTTTTTATTTCGCTAGTTTCTTCGTTTCCTAATTCTTTTGAATATGCCGGAACTGATATTATTAATAAAATTAAAAAAATTATTCCAACTTTATTTATTCGTTTTAATTTCATTAATTTGTCTCCTGATATACTAATATTCATTCAAATATAATGAATATATTTTATTGTTCATTACTTCTGGATAATTTATTCTTAATAATTACCCAATATTTTATTATTCTTGTTACTATTATTTAATCATTTTAATAATTATATTATTATATTACTAGTATTATTTATATTATAATTACTTCTGTAATGGCCTTAAAACCCAAAAACGGTAGTATAAAAAAATAAAAATACTGTATACTAATTAAAAGGTTTAAATACTATGGCAAGCAAGAATCAAAAATTTAATAAGTATACGGAAGAAGAAAGTGAAGTATACTCAACTAATCCCGGAAGGTGAAAAATCATACAAAGAAGTCAAAGAAGTAAGTGATGAGGCAGGAGTTCCGACAGGAATTCTTGCCGGTCGGGTAAAAAATATAGAGAAATAGGAAACTTTAAGACAAAAAAGAGAGACCTATTAAAACAAAAACGGATAAAGATCGAATAAAAGAATTAGAATTGGAAATCAAAATAAAAAAAAATACAAGTCTTCCTGAATCATCGTTAAATGAAAAAGTCTCCTTTATTAATGGAAATGTAGGAAAGTATACTAAAATACTGATGATGTAACATTTAAAAATCAGTAAAAATACATACTACAAATACAAAGATAATAATGTATATAGGGATGAGGCATTTGAAAAGATATATGACGTTCATGGAAGGCAAAAAAACTTATGAAGCATTGAGAATAAAAAAAGCGTTGGAGATTAAATATAATATTTGTATGAATCATAAGAAAATTAGAAGGATTATGAGAAAATACGGATTAGTAGTAAAATATATGAGAGTTTTTAAGAAGAAAACAAGACAAATTGTATCTAAAGAAAATATCAGACCGAATGTGTTGAACAGAAACTTTGAAGCAAAAAAGATTAATGAGAAATGGGTTACAGATATTATATATTTAATTGCCCAAGGTAAGAAAAAATACCTTTGCAGTATTTTATTGTTTTATCGTTTTCGTTGTTTGTTTTTTATTGTTTTGTTTATTTATTATTTTATTTATTTATTTTTATTCGTTTTTTTTGTACTATTTTTATTTTTTATTTATCTAATTTCAAAGCAAATTCTTTTCAGCCCAATCGGCTCCCATTTTCAATATCTTTTTGTTTATATCGATTAACTTTTGTTTTCCTGCAAATCCGGATTCAATTCCGTCCTCGAAATCTTTTTCAGAAAGTCTGGTAATTCCGAGTTTCATAATAACACCGAGCATTGCAGTGTTTGCCGCTTTTTGTGTTCCGCCTTCTATTGCAATTTCGACTGCAGGGATACTGTATGCTTTGACATTTTTCGGCAAATTAACATCTCCTATTGTCGAATCGTAAAGAATTACTCCTCCTTCTTTTACGTCTTTTGCGAATTTTTCAAGTGACGGTTTGTTAAGACAAACCAATATGTCGGGATTGTATGCAATCGGAGATCCGATTTTATCTCCTGAAACTATAACTGAGCAGTTTGCCGTTCCTCCTCTTTGTTCAGGCCCGTAAGACGGATACCAAGATGTAAATCTGCCGGCAGCCGATCCTGATTTTGCAATCATAATTCCGAGAGACAAAACTCCTTGCCCTCCGAATCCGGCAATTTTTATTTGCAATTCCTTGTAATCTTTATCAATAACGGCTTCGGAGGTTCCGTCAGACGTGTTGAATATTTCGTTTAATTTTTCAACCGACATATCACTTTTTGGGCGAGTTACGGAAATTGCGTTTTCGCTTTCATCTCTGAAATTTTTAACCGGATATTCTTTTGCCATTTTTTCATTAATATAATCGGCGGCACCTTGTGCATCCTGTTTTAAATTGTTCGGGCATGCAGCCAAAACCTCAATAAAAGCATAACCTTTTTTATCCCTTTGAATTTCAAGCGCTTTTTTAACGGCTTTTCTTGCCTGTTTTATATGTCTGCTGTCTGAAAGCGAAATTCTTTCAATGAATACGGGGGCTTTTAACGTATTTATTATTTCACACATATGAAGCGGATAGCCTGCCTGTTCCGCAGTTCTTCCGTTTATACAAGTTATCGTTTTTTCTCCAATCAAAGTTGTAGGAGCCATTTGACCGCCGGTCATTCCGTATACGGTATTGTTTACGAAAAACACGGCTATTTTTTCTCCTCTGTTTGCGGCCTGAAGCGTTTCGTTCAAACCGATAGAAGCCAAATCACCGTCACCTTGGTATGAAATAACTATCGCATCGTCTCTTGCTCTTGAAATTCCTGTAGCGCAAGCGGGCGCTCGACCGTGTGCTACTTGCACATTTCCGAAATCAAAATAGTAATATGCAAAAACGGCGCAACCGACAGGGCTTATTAAAACGCATCTGTCCTGAATTCCCAATTCATCGACCGCTTCTCCTATCAACTTGTGCAAAACGCCGTGTCCGCATCCGGGACAATAGTGCGTTGCGGTCGGTGCTGCACCTCCTTTTCTTTCAAAAACTTCGTGCATACTTTCAGGTCTTTTGTATACTCTCATGTTCTCAATTTCTTGTACCATAAAACTCCTCGCTTAATTTGTACTCATTTAACATTTTAATTTATATTTAAAAATCGACCTTTTCGTATATCTCTTCGATTTTTTTGAGTATTGCATCCATTTCTATAATGTTTCCGCCGTATCTTGCTACAAGCTCAACCGGTCTTTTACATTCGATTGCAAGTGCTAAATCGTCTCTCATTTGTCCCGCGCTCATTTCAACGGCAACGAACACTCTGTTTTTCTCCGTTGCAAGTTTCAAAAGCTCTTTTTTCGGGAACGGGTAAAGCGTAATTAATCTGAAAAGCCCTACTTTGTATCCTTTTTCTCTTGCAGCTTCAACGGCCGATTTTGAAATTCTGCTGCTGATTCCGTATGAGACCAATATAATGTCGGCATCTTCCGTTAAATATTCTTCATATATTACTTCGTTTTCGCAAATTTTCTCATACTTTTCCAACAGTTTTACGTTGAATAATTCTTGCTGTTCGAAATTTAAAAATATAGATGTTACAAGGTTTTTTTTCGTTTCCGCATTTCCTGCAACCGCCCAAGAGGTGTCAACTTTATGTTCAATTGCTTTTTCCGGGAATTTCAAAGGTTCCATCATTTGTCCCAAAACACCGTCAGAAAGCAAAACGGCAGGATTTCTGTACTTAAATGCCAAATCGAAAGCTTTAATCGTCAAATCACACATTTCTTGAACAGAATTCGGAGCCAAAACTATATTTTTATAATTTCCGTGTCCTCCGCCTTTTACGACTTGATTGTAATCGGCCTGTTCAGGTCCTATATTTCCAAGACCCGGCCCCGCTCTTTGAATATTTGCAATAACGCACGGAAGCTGTGCTCCGGCCATGTATGAAAATCCTTCTTGTTTCAAACTGATACCAGGTCCCGACGACGCCGTTAAAACTCTGTGTCCTGCGGCAGCTGCTCCGTATACCATATTTATGGCGGCTTCTTCCGATTCCGCTTGTACGAACTTTCTGTTTGCCATCGGGAAATATTTTGAAGCTTCGTGCAATATTTCGCTTGCGGGAGTAATCGGATATCCGAAATAGCAGTCGCATCCCGCATAAAGCGCTCCTACAATTACTGCCGTATTTCCTTTAATTAATTGAACCGACATTTTTTATTCCTCCTCTTTTTCTCTTCTCGGGATATACACTTCAATAGCGGACGGTTCGGGGCATGTATAATAACAATTTGCACAGCCTGTGCAGCCTTCCCCCGTATATGTCACATAAGTATATCCTCTGTCGTTTAAAGCAGTTCCCATTACCAAAACACCCCTCGGACAGTCGATTATACAACGACTGCAACCTTTGCATTCCTGTTCATGAATTACCGGATACGGTGATTTCTTTTTAACATTTGTTGACATAGCTATCACATAAAATTCATTTTTAACAGAGTTGAAATTTATAAAAACAATTATAATAATTCTAATAATTATAAAAAATAAAAATTATAAAAATTATAAAATTATAAAAATTATAAAAAAATTAAACTCTGTTTTAAAATGAACATTCATTATAAACATGTAATATAATATTGTCTAATATAAGACTTTTTCCCAAAAACGGAAAATACAATACAAAATACAATACAAAATACAATACAAAATACAATGCAAAATACAATATAAAATACAATATAAAATACAATAACAAAAAGAATAAATTGAGCCTCGGTTTTTCATGAAAATAAAAAAGCCGACTTTCGGAAAATTTCGAAATGCGCCGCACGTAGACAAAAACGGGTACAAGGGTGTATCCGCAAAAAGGAAAAGCCGCATCGCGGCTTTTCCTTAAAAAGAATAAAACGTTGCAACAAAACTGGGCCACCGACAACAAAAACCGTAAAGGAAAAGAATAAAACAAAATCCGTTTTTTCATAAATATTTAAAAAATCGAACCTCAGAAAATCTTGAAAGGCGCTGCAACGGAATAAGAAGCGGTCGCAGGGTCGTATCATTAAATATAGAATAAACCGAAGCGTCAGTAAAAATCTTAAAAAGAGTAAACGGAAGCATCAGTAAAAATCTTAAAAAGAGAATAAACCGAAATTCGGGTTTTTCATAAATATTTAAAAAATCGAACCACAGAAAATCTTGAAAGGCGCCGCAGCGGAATAAAAAACGGAAATGAGGTAATTTTTCGCCAAATAAAAAAAAGCATATGCACATTTTTAAATGTGCATATGCTTTTGTGTTTTCACGTTTTTTAAATCAGCTTATACGTGTTTTCCGGTATATTACTGTTATAAGAGTAATATACTAGTTATATAATATGTTCGTAACAATATATAACTTTCGATTTAAATTTTCTTTAAATTTTCAATTTCGTATTTTCACATAAATATAATTTTTATTTATTATTAATTCATACAAAAAAGTTTATATTTATGATAACCTTTCTAGTTTCGGTGAAAACTATGACCAAAACAGATTACGAAAATATTACATTTGATGATGTTGCCCGTTTTCACGGGCATGTATGCCCCGGTCTTACAATCGGTTATATTGCCGGAAAAGCAGGTCTTGAAAAAATAGAATCTTTAAGAGATGTCGATGAGCAAATTTTAGTGATTGTTGAAAACGATGCTTGCGGTGTTGACGCAATCCAAGTTTTAACAGGCTGCACGCTCGGTAAAGGAAATTTAATTTTTAAAGACTATGCAAAACAAGCTTTTACATTCGTTTGCCGTGAATCCGGAAAAGCGGTCAGACTCGCTTTGAGAGCCGATTTCGATTCCGGAAAGCTTGTGCCGGAATTTCCTGCCGTAAACGAAAAAATAATAAACAAAACGGCAACGCCTGATGATATAAAAAAGGCAAGAGAGTTAAAAATGAAAATATCGGATAAAATGAGAGAACTTCCCGTTGAAGATATTTTTAATATAACTTTTGTAGATATCGAAATTCCCGAAAAAGCAAGACTTTTCAATTCATATAAATGTGACAAATGCGGCGAAATGGTCGCAGAATCAAGAACACGTGTAAATAACGGGAAATACGTGTGCATCCCGTGCAACGAAGAATATACAAGAGGATGGTAATTTTTACTTTCCTTTTTTATTATTTTTTTTAATTATTCTTTTTTTATTATTCCTTTTTTATTATTTTTTTCTATTTTTTATTTTTTATTTTTTATTTATTCAATATTTTTATATTATTTTAAAAATCATATAAAAATATTGAAAAATATTCCGATTATAAATATATTAATTATATCAATAAAAAGCGCACTTACCGTTGGCAGTACGAAAAACGCTTTTTGTGACGGTCCGTATTTTTCGGTTAAGCTCGTCATATTTGCCATCGCATTCGGTGTTGCTCCCATTCCAAAACCGCAATGTCCCGCCATTAAAATTGCAGCATCGTAATCTCTTCCCATTACGTTAAACGTAATGAAATACGCATATAAAATCATGAGAATCGTTTGTGCAATTATCAAAATAATCATCGGTGTTGCCAAATCGGCAATTTCCCAAAGTTTCAAATTCATAAGAGCCATGGATAAAAATATTTCAAGTCCGAAATCGCCCAAAAGATTTACTTCGTCCATTGCAACTTTCGGAATGATTCCTTTTCCGTTATCTGTTATATTTCTCAAAATAACGGCAACTATCATCGGCCCTATGTATATCGGAAATTTAAGGCCGGTAAGTTCCAAAACCGGATTTACAAGAATTCCGATACCGATTGCAATAATTATCATATATGCCGCATTGAATACGTTTTTATAAAAAACATCGAATCTCGATAATTTTTCTTCAACTTCAAAACGTTCTATCAATTCTTTTTCAGACGGTTTTAATCCGTGCTTTTTTATTCTTCTTGTTCCAAGAGGACCGCCAATTACGGATCCGGCAACAAGGCCGAAAGTTGCAGCCGCAAGTCCTATTTCCTTTGCTCCGATAACTCCTGCATTCTCCGCATCCATCCCAATCGCCGCAGCCGTTCCGTGTCCTCCTGTCATTGCAGTCGACCCCGTTAAAATCCCTATAATATGATCAATCCCCATTAATTCGCAAAGTCCGACACCGATTATATTTTGAAGTATAACAAGTCCTGCTGCGCACAAAAAGAACAAAAAAATCGCTTTTGAATCTTTTTTTATGACTTCGAAACTTGCTTTAAATCCTATCGTTGTAAAAAATACGACCATTGCTACATTTTGAAGAGTATTGTCAAATTCAAACATAGCGATTTCGTAATGTTTGAGTACAAGTGCAAAAATCGAAAAGAGAAAACCGCCTACAATCGGCGCAGGAATAGAATATTTTTCCAAAACGCTTATTTTTCCAACTAAATATTTGCCGATTAAAAGAAGAAAAACGGCTAAAGTTACTGATTGAAAAATATCAAATTCAATTAAAAACATGGATTTCACATCTGCATTTATTTTTCGAATTAATTAATTGATTATTACGTTTTTATTTTTTATTTCGTTTTTTATTTCGGTTAGATGTCGTTAGATTTATATATTTGTTATCCCTCTTAGATGTGTTCATTATTGACATGCTATATTCTATCATGGCATTTGTTAGCATGTTGGAATGTAAATGATTATGGTGATTTTTATGGTAACGGTACTTGGAATAGAAGATCCGCAAATTTGGCTTGCTTACATATTGTGTGTCGGTTCGGCTTTATGGTGTGTATTTTACGGCCTTAAACATTGGAATGATGACGATTGAATTTTAGTGATTTTTAGTGATTATTATGACTGTTGATTTAAAATTACTTATAGCAATAACGACTGTTTACCTTTTAATTACTTTCGGATTGGGATGGTACGGCTACAAAAAGACGAAAACCGATGCCGATTATATGTTGGCGGGGAGAAATGCAAGTGCGGTCGTAATGGCGCTTTCATACGGTGCAACATTTATAAGCACATCAGCAATTATCGGATTTGGAGGAATGGCTGCCAAAACCGGAATGGGGCTTTTATGGCTTGCATTTTTAAATATACTTGTAGGAATTATTATTGCGTTTCTCGTATTGGGCCCTAAAATGCGTGCAATGGGTAAAAAACTTCATGCATCAACTTTTCCCGAATTTTTAGGAAACAGATTCAAATCGTCAAAAATGCAATCTCTGGTCGGCTTGATGTTAACTTTTACAATGCCTCTTTATGCAGCAAGTGTTTTAATTGCATCCGCAAATTACATCCAAACAATTTTCGGAATTCCTTACACAACGGCATTGTTGATTTTTGCGGCAATCGTTGCAATTTATGTAATAGTTGGAGGCATACTTTCAGTTATGTATACAGATGCGTTTCAAGCTGTAATCATGTTTGCCGGTATGGCTTTACTGCTTGTGTTTACATATTCGAAAATGGGAGGAGTAATTGAAGCACACACAACGCTTACAAATTTTGCATACTACGTTCCCCAAGATCTTGTTGATGCAGGCCATTTGGGTTGGACCGCAATGCCCGCTTTTAATTCCGAGATTTGGTGGATGATAGTTTCATCATTGATTTTGGGAGTAGGAATCGGAATTATTGCACAACCGCAACTTGCAGTCCGGTTTATGATGGTAAAAGACAATAAAACGCTTAAAAGATCGGTTTTAGCAGGCGGCCCCTTCATTTTCATGATGGCGGGAGTCGCATACATTGTCGGATCATTGTCAAACAATTATTTCATTACAGAATACAACATGACCGCTTTTGATTATGTCGGAAAAGACGTTGATTTAATAATTCCTCAATTTATAAATGAATTTATGCCTGAATCGTTTATATTGATATTTACATTGGCATTAATATCTGCCGCAATGTCAACAGCAGGTTCACAATTTCATACGATGGGTACTTCTTTTGGGTACGACGTTATTCAAAACGGTATGTTTAAAGGCAGAAGTAAAAAATCTGCAATAGTTTTTACAAGAATCGGAATTATAATTACCATTTTAATTGCATTAGTTCTTGCATACATTTTGCCCGGAAATATAATTGCCCGTTCAACTTCAATGTTTATGGGAATGTGTACATCGGCTTTCCTTCCCGCATATGTCGGCGGATTGTTCTGGAAGAAAATGACAAAAGAAGGCGCTTACGCAAGTATAATTGTCGGATTTGTCACAAGCATATTTTGGTATGTTTTCGTACACGCTTCAGAAGCAGTTCCTCTCGGAATTTGTGAATTCTTGACCGGGAGCCCGACACTTCTTTCCGGCACTTGGGCTTTGGTTGATCCGATTTTAATTGCAACACCTCTTTCGATAATTGTTGCAATCGCAGTAAGCCTTATGACAAAACCGATGCCAAAAGATTTTATTAAGTCCATTTTCTAAATGAAAAATCGGCGAGCCGATTTTTCATTTTTATTCTTTTTTTTTAAATTGCATGGTTTTTCATCGGAAATAAAAAAACAAATCTCCCTGAAAAATCTAAAAAGTGCCGCACCATAACATAAAACGTGTTTCGGTTTATTTTCATTCGAAAATAAAAACCGACAGAAAGTTTTTTTTAAAAAAAAGTGAAACACAGCAACCGTTAAAATCTTAGTGTCAATGATACGCCGTTGCATCTTTTGAATTCTTAGTGTCACTGATACGCCGTTACAGCCTTTGAATTCTTAGTGTCAATGGTACGCCGTTGCATCTTTTGAATTCTTAGTGTCAATGGTACGCCGTTGCATCTTTTAAATTCTTAGTGTCACTGATACGCCGTTGCATCTTTTAAATTCTTAGTTTCAATGATACGCCGTTGCATCTTTTAAATTCTTAGTTTCAATGATACGCCGCAACATCTTTTGAAATCTTTAAAACAATAAAACGAAATCCGGGTTTTTTCATAAATATTTAAAAACGGGAAGACGAAAAATCTTAAAATGAGCACACTTCCAAAAGAAAACAGGATGCTCCGGGTTTCAATTAAAATTAAAAATCAGATTAAAATATTTCCTAAAAGAGAATAAAACGAATCAACCGTTAAAATTTTAAAAAGAATAAAATGAAGCAACTGTTAAAAATTTTAAAAAGAATAAAATGGAACAACCGTTAAAAAATTTAAAAAGAATAAAATGGAACAACCGTTAAAAAATTTAAAAAGAATAAAATGAAGCAACCGTTAAAAAATTAAAAAAGAATAAAACGAAGCAACCTTTAAAAAATTTAAAAAGAATGAAACAAAGCAACCGTTAAAAAATTTAAAAAGAATAAAACAAAGCAACCGTTAAAAAATTTAAAAAGAATAAAACAAAGCAACAAAGAATCGTAACCGACGGCACGTAAGACCTGTCCGAAGGACAGGTCTAACTAAAGGCCCTTCGCAAAGCGAAGGGCCAATTAAAAAACAGACCAAGAAAAAAATAAAAAAATCGGCTCTCTAACGCCGATTTTTTTTGGGGGAGACTTATTCTTCCGCTTCTTCTGTTGCTTCGGTTTCTTCTTCAGCTTCTTCTTCTTCGGGTTCGAGTCCCAAGAGTTTTTCAACAGATTTGGGTCCGTATTCCGCAATTTTTGCGTTTACTTGGATTGTGTCAACTGAAATTTCATTTCCGTATATGAATTTTCTTCTTCTTTGACCTTTGATTTTCGGTTTAAAACCGATTCCGGTTGCGGCCAAGATTCTTCTTTTGGCAGGCCCTTGCAAATCTTTTTTCATAACAAAGCCCGTTTTGCTGGATCCGCCCGTTATTGTAATTTTATAGCCGGGAAGACCTATAGATTCACCGTCAAAAGTTGATCCGATTGTTTTTCCTCTCAACGATGCGGTTTGTTCGTCGTTTAATTCCATTTTGTATGTTTTTCCTGTCTCGGGATTTCCGAGTGATAACTTAATTGACATTTTTTCCACCTTTAAATATAAAATAAAGCATTAAAAAATTTAATGAAATAAAATATAAAAAAATATAAAAAATTAAATATCTATAAAGCCAAAACAACAGTTATTTCAATTTATAAATCGTGATAAAAAATAAATAACCAACAATCTAAAATTAAGAATAAATTCAATAACCGAATTCGATTGACAGATCGATTAATAGAATTTAAATAACGTGTCGGCTGTAAAAAAATATTTTAAATAAAAATATGAGAATAAAAAAGTATTCCGTCGTCGTATTATTTTAAAAAGGGGTTTGTTGTATATATACTTTTTGTTTTTGATTTGTTTTTATTGTTTTGTTTTATTTTTGTTTTTTTTTATTTTTATTGTTTTGTTTTATTTTTGTTTTTTTTTATTTTTATTGTTTGTTTGTTTTTTTGCTTTTTTTATTTTATATTTTTTCAAACTTTTTCAGCAAATGCCAAATATCCTGTAATCTTTTTAATTTTAATTTTCAGATTTTCACCTTTTGCGGCGTCCGGAACAAATATCGTAAATTTATCGTACTTTGCAATTCCGTCGCCTTTTGATCCTACGGCTTCGATAGTAACGTCGTATGTTTCTCCTTCATTAAGGGCGATTTCTTGTCTGTGTTCTACTTGTCTTTTCTTAACAGGTCTGTGTGCACCGCATGCGGCACATTTCAATACTAAAACGCGGTCGACTTTTTCAAGAGATGTATCCGGTCTGTTACATTCGGAACACATAACATATTCGTCAACGTATGCTCTTATGTTTGAATCAATTTGCTCTCGAGTAAATCTGCCTTGAAAGATTGATCTTAATCCTTCAATTTTCCCGGCAGTTCCGAGTTCTCTTGTCAAGAATTTCATAAAATGGTCGTGGTCTCTTCTAAGTGTGTCGGCAACAGACGAAAAGTTTTCAAAAACCGTAGTTTTTCCTTCCGGAAATATTTTAGCTTCAGGAATTGTAAAACGTTCAGATTCAATATCTTCTTCAGGAAGTTGTTCTATTGCGCGATTAAGTAAGTTTTCATAAGCTTTGTCGATAGCAGTCATAAAATGATCTCCTTTTTTAATTAAAATAATAATTCTAAGAATTGTATTTAAAGTATAAAATAAGATGCTTTTTAAATTTATATTATACCTTTTAAATTCTTTTATTTTTTATTTTGTTGATTTTTTAAATATTCGGGTTTTTATATACTCTTTCCAATGAATTTATTACATAAGTTCCCAGTGTATAGCTCACTGTAACTACAATCAGGTCGCCGATAAGCATACCTATCCAAACTCCTATAAGTCCGTAACCGAGTACATATCCTAATACAAAAGCGAAAGGCACTTCAAGAATACTTCTTATAATCGTTGTAAACAGTGAAAGATTTCCCAATCTTACACCTTGGAATATTGATGATGTAATTACATTTACCGGAATCATTACGTAGAAAAATACCATGATTTTTAAAAACATTGTCAATCCGTCATGTAATTCAACAGATCCGTTTATTGCTGTAAATATGTATGAAATTTGTCCTGCAAATACAAAAAATATAAGGCCGATTATAAACTCTATACCGATTCCTAATTTTATAGAATATTTGTATAAGTCTCTTAGTTTCGGAATATTCTTCTCCCCGTATGAAACTCCTGCTAAAGTAATCATTGCTATTGCAAGACCTTGTGTCGGTATAATTCCTATTGAAACTATTTTCCAACCCGTTGTGAAAATAGAAGCACCGACAGTTCCTCCTATTAAAAGTACAGTTGCGTTTAATAAAATCGAGGAAATTGACATTGTAAACTGTGTAAACGATGCCGGAACACCGACTACCAATATTTCTTTTAATATGTCTTTTTTAAATTTGAAATTTCTCAAATCAATTTGAACAAATGTGTCTTTTTTAATTAAAAGCCAATAAATAAATGCTATACAGGAAATTGCCATCGACAAAGCACCCGCATATGCCGCTCCGTCAACTCCCAAACCCAATCCGAAATCGTAAATGAAAAACGGATCAAGTATTACATTTAAAATCGCACCGAACGCAATCGCATACATCGGACGCTTTGTATCTCCTTCTCCTCTCATTATTGAATTTCCGACAGATGATACAAAAATGAAAATAGATGCGGCCAATGTTATATTTGTATAGCTTGTAGCAACCGAAGTTAAGGACGGATCAGTTCCCATAAGCTCAAAAACTTTTCCTGTAAACGGCATATATACAAATGAAACAAAGCTTAAGAGAACTGCCAATACAATACCGTGAGTTGCAATTTGGTTTGCTTTCGTTCTGTTTCTTTCTCCGATTGCTCTTGAAATCCCTGCACTTGCACCGGTTCCTATACCCATTGCTATTCCTACAACTATCATATAAATTGGAAAAGCAACGCCTACCGCCGCAAGAGCTTCATCTCCAAGCCCTGCAACCCAAAACGTATTTACAATATTATATGAAGATTGAAACAGTAGAGTAAGTATTACAGGAATTGATAATTTTATAAGAGCTTTTTTCTGATTTCCTAAAAGCTCACGTACACCCTTAGTTTCCTCAAACTTTTTTTCATAAATTTTATCTTCACTTTCCGCATTACTCCCTTTCCTGCCCATAAAAACAAAAACCCTCCTCACGCTATTTTTATAAAAATGTTTATTATGATATCTAATCATGCAATTAAATAATGTAATTATATAATGATGCAATTAAAAAATGCACTTAATGATGCAATTAAAAAATGCAATATTTTTTATTTAAAATGCCGGACGATGTCCGGCATTTTAAATATGAGCTTTTCTCACTTTTTGTTATAAAGCTCAAAAATTATAAAAAAAATGTTTATCGGCTTATGGCCTTCAATCTTCAAACAATTTAAATTTTTAAATCTTTTGTTACGTATTTCATTACTTTTCCTATCGATTCGTTTATAACGATGTCGGCTTGGTAATCATACGGGGTCGTGCTCATGTTAATTATTATTAACTCATTTCCTTTATAGAATCTTATGAGTCCTGCTGCGGGATGAACTGTAAGCGAAGTTCCTCCAATAATGAGCGTTTTTGCATTCATTATATATTCAATCGCTCTTGTCATAACTTCGTTATCAAGGCTTTCTTCATAAAGAACGACGTCCGGTTTTACCATACCGCCGCATTCGTCGCATAAAGGCAGATTTTCATTTTTTAAAATGTATTCCAAATCAAAAAATTTATTGCATTTCATGCAATAGTTCGAATGAACGGTTCCGTGAAGTTCAAGTACGTTTTTCGTTCCCGCTTTTTGATGAAGCCCGTCTATATTTTGAGTGATAACGGCTTTAAGTTTTCCGCTTTTTTCAAGTTTCGTCAAAGCTTTATGTGACTCGTTCGGCTCGGCATTCGGAAATATCATTTTTTTAGTGTAAAATTCATAAAAAATTTCAGGTTCGGTAACAAAACAGGTGTGGCTGATGATTCTTTCAACCGGAATATTGTCTTTTCTTTTTTCGTTATAAAGCCCGCCGCTACCTCTAAAGTCCGGAATATTGCTTTCTGTCGAAACACCCGCTCCTCCGAAAAACACAATGTTGTCCGATTCGTTTATAATTTTTCTTAAAAGTTCTATTTGTTCCGTTTGATCCATTTTTGTCACATATTGTTTATCATTTATATTTTTTTATAATAATATTTTATTCATAATTTTTTTATTTTTATCTATTATTTTTATATTTTTATTTAAATAATATACTTTCAGTAGAATATTATATCTTTCGGCATATCGCCAAATCTGTTTCTAAACGTCTCGGGCCATTTTGTTTCATCCAAACCGTGCTGTGCTAAAAATACGGCTGCCCAGCGTTCAAGACCGACGCCCGAACATCCGCTCCAAAGTTCATCTCCGCTTTGAAGTTTCACATTAAATCCGCTCGGATATTTGTCTCCGTTTATGCTGAGATTTTGAAACTCGAGCCATTCTCCGTTTTCTCCTTTGTACGGAAGCGGAGCCTCGTAATCGGTTGTTCCAACTCTTTTTTCATTTGAGAGTCCTACAAGTCCTTCCTGTGCCATAAACCAGGGTGTAACCCATGCTTTTCTCCATTTCAGTTGAAGAATGTCGTTAAATATTTTCATATATTGTTCATGAAGCTTATCGGCAACATCAACAGTTTGTTCCGGCTTTCCTATCCATACAAGTTCAATTCTATGAAACTCGTCAACACGTTCTATTCCGTGTATCCCGCCGCTTTCATATCGGTGAGACGTACCAGATCTGTCAAAAATCTTTATAGGAACGCTTTCGTTTGCGATTGTAGTTCCTTGGAAATATGTCCACGCAGGCGGACATTGCGCATAGCACATTCCGCCAATCGGCTCGGTAATTTTATCTTTTAAAAGGTGTGTCGGGACTTCATGCGTTACTTTGTAGTAGTCCATTACATCTTCCCAGTATTCAGGGTCCCTTGTTTTCGGTGCACAGACATAATAAATTTCCGGATAAATTCCTTTTGCATGTCCGGATTGCTTCCAAATATCCCACATAACAAGCTTCGGGAAAATCATTTCTTCAAATCCGAGCGGCTTTACCAACTCATCAATTACAATTTGTTCAAAAGTTCTAAATAGTTTTGTAATTTTTGGACCGTGTACCCATTGTCCTCTGCCGACACCTCTTTTTAGCCAGCCATTTTCCAACATATCTTCTGTCGGGTCTTTGAAATATTCAAATTCTTTATCTTCACTTTCCCAAAGTAAATTCCAGTGTTCCGCTTTTGCACCGTAGTCATCTTGTTTTAATTTATCTTCTATGAGACTTAATATTCTGTCAGGAACTCTGTTTCTCATTTCAGACTCGCCCATCTCGAGTTCCAACTCCAACATATTATTTTCAAATGTAACCGATTTGACATACGGAATGTTTTTATTTTTAAGGCCTTTGTCTGCAGGCAAACGAATTTTAAATTCTTCAGCTTCAATTCCTCTTATTCCAATCCTGTATTTTTTTCCAAGCAAATCGGCAAGAGGTTTTTTAAGCCTTGCTATTGCATCATGCGATCTTACATATCGGCCGGAGACTATAGTTATAAAAATGCCGCTGTCCGACAAATTCCATTCCGTTATTTTAGCCCCTTCCCCTTCAGGCGCTCCTTTTGTCAGTATCGTTTTTTCGGCATCGGTAAGCAATTGTTCAATTTCTTGCTTTGCATCTTTAGGATCTGCACTCGTCTTTAAACAGGATCTCAAATAAAATTCCATTTTATATCTTCCACTTATAGTATTAGTATTTTATCAAATTTCGGTTTTTATGTATTTTTATATATATTTTTTGTATGTGTTTGCATGTGTTTTTTTTATGCGTGCTTAGTTTAATTCAATACTTTCACTATGCTTTTTTAATGTTTATATAATTACTCTTACTATTAATATTATTGCAAACCAATTAAAATAAATTACAATAAATTAAAATCTTTAATAATCAACTTAAACCTTTAATTATATTACAGAATATTTATAAAATTTCAATTTTAGGGGGTAATAATTATGAGTGATTTGGCTATTTTTTTTAAAAACAATTTAAATTTTGATGAAGACAATATTGAAAACATCGTTTTTGATTTAAACTCTCAAAATTTAAACTCCGACAGCCTTTTACAATATGAATATGATATTGAGAATATAGATTCTGAAAATTTATTACAAAAAATCAATAAATTTGTAGAAAACGATTGGGAAGTTGTAGATATTTATTCTCATGCTCTTTTAATAAGAAGACAGTACGAGTTATAATCAAATTCCGATAGTTGTAATCAAATTCTCTATTCAATTGTCAATATCTTCTTGCATATCATCAATAGATTCTTGCGTATCATTGACATCTTCTTGGACGCCGTCATCATCTTGTGTATCTTCATCTTCTTTCTCATCGTCAACGAATTCAATATTTCTATATGTATCTTGAATTTGTCTTTTCATAATATCTTGGTGTTTCTTTTCAAGATAATTATAAACGGTTCCGTGATTTACTCCGTTTATAAGCATATCTATTGCAGTTCTTACAATTTGGTTTTGTTCGGGCGTTCCTATAAACGAGACGGTTTTTCCATATACCGATATATGTACACCGATAAGTTTTTCCATGATTTCTCTTGTTTTCCCGCCTCTTCCTATTATTCTTCCCTTAATCCTTTTTTGTTCTTTTTGAGTGCTCGTCGACTCCGATAAATCAATTATATCAAGCATAAGCATTTCGTCGTCAAACAATGTAATTGCTTTTTCGGGACTAAATCCACGTCCGATTGCTTTTAACACGTCCACAGTTCTCATTTTTTGTATGGGGTCTCCCCCTTCGGGAAATTCTATATTGCCGTTTGAACTGTCTACGGTAAATTCCGTTTTTATTCTCTTTTCAATATCTCTTTTAGTTTTGCCCCCCGGTCCTATTATTACAGCAATTCTTTCAACGGGGACTTTCATATATTGTGTCATGTATTGTCCTCTTTTTTACCGACGGTTCTTTCTATAATATCTTTCGGAGATAATTCAATATCATATTTGCTAAAAAAGCGAATCATATTTTGCGCATCTCTGTATAAAAATTCATATGCATTCGGATGGTCTGTTGTTACTGCCTGTCCTACATCTATTATATACGGTATTCCTTTATCCGGATTCATAAGTATATTGTATTCGCTTAAATCGGAATGAATTAAATCTGCTTCATTGTACATTAAATTCATATATTGAAGAATAGTTTCAAAAGTATTATTTACCTCTTCTCTTGTCATGTCGTAATCTCTTAGCTGCGGATATCGAACACCGTCTTTTCCTAAAAAAGACATAATCAAAATGTTTCTGTCAACAGCAATCGGCTCAGGTGAAGGTATTCCTATTCTATTTATTCTTTTTAAGTTTTGAAACTCTTTTCTTGCCCACGCAAATATCATTTTTTTCCGATCGTTTCCTATCGATTCGAAACGCCTGTCTTTTATGATGTACGGATCCATTAATTTAAATGTGCTTGCTGAAATTCTGTATATTTTTACAGCATACTCATTATCATCGTTTCCGGCAGCGTGAAATATATTTGCTTCTTTTCCTGTGCTTACCGATCCGCCCAGCTCTTTTATATATCCTTTTTTTGCAAAATTGTATAGCAGATGAAGTGTCGGTATGTCAAATACGTTCTCCTCTACTTTTAAAAACGAAGAATCTTTTTTAAAAACTCTATCCTTCTCTCTTTTGCTTTCAATTTTTCTCATTTTTTTTTCAATTCTTTTTGATTCCATTTTCTCCTCTATTTTCTCCTCATTTATTCTCGTTTTTATTTGTGTTTATTTTTTTACATTCTCAAATAGCCTTTTTTATCGAGCCATTCTACTTGAGGTTTTGTATATTTCCAAATAATGTCGGACTTTTCGTCTTGGAATTCCCATGGAACGGTAATTACTACATCACCTTCATGGATCCATATTCTCTTCTTCATAGAACCCGGAATTCTTCCCATTCTTACGACTCCGTCCATACATCTCAATTTTAGTCTGTTTGCACCGAGTAAACTTTCAACAACTGCTAAAATCTCTCGGTCTTCTTTTCTTGGTATTCTTGCTCTTGTCACTACTTCCGGTTGCGGTTGTGTATTCTTTTCTGCCAGTATTAATCCCTCTTTAATTTAATTTTTTATATTGTTATTGTTATACTTTTCTTAAGTTATACTTTTCTTAAGTATCTGATTTTATTAAACAGACGCGTTGTGCATTTTATCTGATTATAATAAACAATATAGTTATTACTATATTCATATAATTACACAGTCGGCGTTTTTTTTTTCTAAATATAATTATTACACTTTTTATATATTTATAGATTATGCAATTTATCCATTAGCAATAATTATATTTCATTATAATATTATTTGAAATTTTATTGCTGATATTATTGAATTTTGATATTTTCACTTTTTATTTTTACTTTAAGTTTCTCTTTATATTTTTTTTTATTTTTTTATTTTTTATTTTTTTTATTCATAGTCTAAAAAAGTTTAAATATCAGATAACTGTTATGTTATGTTCTCGAAATTTATTCAAATATGTAGTTAAGTTTATAACTTTTTCACTTTATTCATGAAATTTTTAAAACCATACTAGATCAAAACATTTATATATGTTTTATCACTTTGTATATATTCCGCACAAAAACAAAAAGCGGAAATTACAAAATTACAAATATGTAATCGTCTATACAGATGATTCTTATTGTATATCCACCATTTTAGTGAGGTTTCTGAGTTTTTTCCGAAACTGATATGTGTTCTGATGTTTCGGTTAATTTCGGCGATATTTTCATAATTTTCATAAAACATGAAAAATGATCTTATCGTTTCGATTTTAACGGAAATAGCAATCAAAAGTGTCAAGTGAAGCAAACTTCAACAATTCAGTAGCGTCTTTAATTTTACTCAATTTTAAATTAAATTTTAAAACGGTATAAATTAACTTAGTTCTATCTGTTACGTTGGTGTTTATTCTTCCGCAAAATAACAATTCTTTTGACTTTAATTTTCCTAAACGATACAATAACAGTGTGCAGAGAAAGATTGACTGTAATTTTTCTATAAATTAATTCCGGTTGATCCTGCCGGAGGTTACTGCTATCGGTGTTTGAT
>JAAYST010000085.1 GCA_012518265.1 Candidatus Methanofrustulum fimipullorum
TTATTTATAATTTTTATTTATAATTTTTATTTATAATTTTTATTTACACTCTTTAAAACCATAATATTTATTTATATTGATTCAATCTTTATTTCATAAATTTAGGAGAACAAAAATATGCAACATATGCAACCACAAATGTATGATCGCGCAAGTACTGTTTTCAGTCCCGACGGTCGTTTATATCAAGTAGAATATGCAAGAGAAGCAGTCAAAAGAGGAACTACTGCTGCAGGTATTAAATTTAAAGACGGAATCGTATTGCTCGTTGACAAAAGAATTAGCAGCCGTTTAATTGAAGCCGATTCCATAGAAAAAATTTTTAAAATAGACGACCACATCGGAGCCGCAACATCGGGGCTTGTAGCCGATGCAAGAGCTTTAATCGACAAAGCACGCGTTGAAGCTCAAATAAATCGTGTATCATACGGTGAGCCTATCGGAGTTGAAGTTTTGGCAAAAAAAATATGCGACCACAAGCAAACTTTTACTCAATACGGAGGCGCAAGACCTTATGGAACAGCACTTTTAATCGGAGGAATCGAAGACGAATCCCCAAGACTCTATGAAACAGACCCGAGCGGCGCTCTTTTGGAATACAGAGCAACCGCAATAGGTGCGGGAAGACCTGCCGTAATCGATGTTTTTGAAGCGGAATACCAAGAAGACATGTCGCTTGACGAATCGATAAATTTAGGACTTAAGGCATTGTATAAAGCATCCGAAGGAAAATTAAAACCGGATACAATTGAAATCGGAATCGTAACAATTTCAGATAAACACTTCAGTAAATTGTCTTCAGACGAAGTCGAAAAGTATGCATCAAACGTAATCGAATCACAAAAGAATTCCGAAAACGAACAGTCCGAAAACGAAGACGAAGATGAACCCGATTCTGAAATTACGGATGTATAAAGCACAAATGCTTAAATCAATTTAGTTTCAAAAGTTCCAAAATTTAAAAACATTAAAAATATTAACATAAAGTTTTATGATTTTTCATAAAACTTTATCTTTATATATTTTTATTTTGTTTTGTTTATTTATTTGTTTATTTATTTGTTTATTTATTTGTTTATTTATTTGTTTATTTATTTGTTTATTTTGTTTTGTCATATTTTGTTTTATTTCATTATTTGTTTATAGATATCTTTTTAAACAAAAACTGCTATAATATGTTTTATTAGTTAGTGTGATTAATCTATGGTTTCTCTTGATGATGCTGTTATTGCAAGAATCAGAAAAGGCGGAAAAGACTTTGAAATTCTGGTCGACCCGGACACCGCATATTTATACAAGCGCGGGGAATTAACCGACGTTTCCAAAATATTGGCGGCAGAAGAAGTTTTTGAGAATGCGTCTGCAGGGGACAGGGCTTCCGATTCTGATTTGATGAGTGCGTTTAAAACGACAAACGTATTGGAAGTTTCAAGCATTATTTTAAAAGAAGGCGACATAAGTCTTACGAAAGAACAGAGAAAACGCATAATTGAAGAAAAAAGGCGTGCTGTTGTTACTTTTATTTCACAAAACGGAATCAATCCTCAAACTATGACTCCCCATCCGCCACAGAGAATTGAAATTGCGATGGATGAGGCAAAAGTTCATATCGATCCGTCCAAAAGCCTTGACGAGCTCGTAAATATCACGATGAAAGCGATACGACCTCTTATTCCTATTCGTTTTGAAGAAGTTGATGTTGCCGTAAAAATCCCGGCCGTTTACGCTCCTCGTGCTTACGGAGATGTTATGAATTTCGGCAAAATGTTGAAAAGCGAGTGGCAAAACGACGGTTCTTTAATCGCTGTCGTAAAAATCCCGGCCGGTATGCAAACAGATTTTTATTCACTACTCAATCATTTAACTAAAGGCGAAGCGGAGACCAAACTTTTGAGAAAAGATAATTAATCGGGCCGACAGGTCTAAATGAAAAATGGAAAAATATTTTTTTTTAAATAATTTCTTTCAATAACAGGAGAGCAGTGGATGGAAAAAGAATTCGTACTTCCGGGCATTAAATTATCCGATAATATAAAACAGGCAGGTTACGGTACTTATATAAAAGACGGAAACGTTTATTCCGCACTTTGCGGACTCGTTGTCAGAAAACAAAAAATATCGATAATTCCGTTTTCAGGTCCGTACATACCGTTAGAAAACAACATGGTAATATCTTATTTAACAACTTCAACTCCGTCCAATTGGATATTCGACATTGGCGCTCCAAATGAAGCTTATTTGCATGCGACCGAATTTCCGTTTAGAGTTCCTGCCGAAAAAATGTCTCATCACTTCTCTGAAGGCGATGTTGCAATTTTAAAAGTAAAAGAAGTCAAATCGGACGGAACCGTAGAGCTTACATTCAAAGAAGACCCTGCTTTAAAAAAGTTGACAACGGGAAATATAGTCGAAATTTCTCCTTGGAAAGTATCCCGCGTAATCGGTCGTGCAGGTTCCATGATTTCAATGCTTGAGTCTAAAACCGATTGTAACATTTTCGTAGGCCACAACGGCAGAGTATGGATAGACGGCTCCGCCGAAAATATGAATATTCTTGAAAGCGCACTTTTGTATATCGATAAAAATGCACACGTATCCGGCTTAACAGATATGGTCGGAAAATTCATAGACGATAAATATTCGGCTTTGTTTAAAGAAAAAGACGGAAAAGATAAAGTTGAAAAAGAAAAAGTTGGAAAAGAAAAAGACATTTCGGACGATAATATGAAAACACAGCCCAAAAGAGTCGGCTCTACATCAAAAAAGCCGCGTTCATATCGTTTAAAATCTTCAAGCGACCGTTCTGTTTTGGAAAGTGAAAATGCGGACGCAACAGAATTTGAACACGATTTTCCGGAATCCGTAAAATCTGAAGAAGAGGAAGAAGAAAATACGTCATTTGAAAGCGAAAACGGATCCGGTAAAAGCAGTTGTAATTGTTTCTCCAACTTCTATTTCTGAATCTGAAAGGACTAAAGACGAAAAGATTAAAGACTAAAGACGAAAATAAATAAAAATCCACGCCATAAACGGAGAATAATTTATGAGTTCAACACAAGAAAGAGTTGAGTTTTTTGATAAAAACGGTCTGAGGACCGACGGTAGAAAATTTGATGAAATCAGACCGATGAGTATTAAAATAGGTGTTCTTTCAAGAGCGGACGGTTCCTGCTATTTGGAGTGGGGCGCTAATAAAATATTGGCGGCAGTTTACGGACCGCGCGAAGTTCACCCAAGAAGGCTTCAAAAAGCCGACCGCGCAATAGTTCGCTACAGATATAATATGCAATCATTTTCGGTCGAAGACAGAGCAAGACCGGGAACCAGCAGAAGAAGTGTGGAAATTTCAAAAGTTAGTCGAGAAGCTTTCGAGTCCGTAATTTTAACGGAATTGTATCCCGGATCTGTAATCGATATATTTGTTGAAGTTTTACAAGCAGACGCCGGAACAAGAACGGCAGCAATCAACGCCGCATCGGTTGCATTGGTCGATGCAGGAATTCCCATGAAAAGCATTGTTTCGTCATGCGCTGTCGGAAAAGTAGGCGGAAAAATAGTTCTTGATTTAAATAAAATCGAAGATAATTTCGGTGAAGCCGATTTACCCGTTGCAATGACTCAAGACGGCGATGTTACATTAATTCAAATGGACGGGAATTTAACGGCAGATGAATTTAAAGAAGCCTTAAAATTAGTCGAAACAGGCTGCCGCACAGTTCATAAAATACAGAAAAAAGCGCTCATGGAAAAATTCGGAATTTCAGATGAATCCGCCAACGAAGAAGAAGACGAAATGTCCGATGATTTCGACGAAGATGAAGAAGACGAAGCGTCCGATTTCGACGACGAAGACGACGGCGAAAATGAAGATGAAATGTCCGACGATTTCGATGACGAAGATGAAGACGGAGCGTCCGATGATTTCGATGACGATGATGAAGACGACGGCGAAGCTGAAGACACAGACGAATCTTCAAAATCTAACAAATCCGCAGATTCAAAATTATCAAATGTAAAAACTAAACGGGGCGCGTCAAAACGCAGGACAAAGAATTCAAAAAATAATAGATCTCAAAACGGATCTGATTAAGAAAGGTGAATGGTTGTTAATTTAGGGATTTGGAGATTTAGAGATTTATTATGAGTGATTTGTATGAGTGATGAAGTAATATCAATATTAAAGAGAGATCGCATTCACAATTTGGCAATCGAAGGGAAGCGTTCCGACGGAAGGGCATTTGATGAATTTAGATCTATTACCTTAAAAACAAATGTAATACAAAAGGCGGAAGGATCGGCTTATGTTGAATTCGGAGACACGAAAGTAATTGTCGGAATAAAACTTCAAAAAGCGGAACCGTTTTCGGATTCTCCCGGTTTGGGAATTATAATGACGGGAATGGAATTAAATCCGATAGCATCTCCTTCTTTTGAAGCAGGACCTCCGCGTGAAAATGCAATTGAAATGAGCCGTATAGTTGATAGAGGAATTCGTGAATCAAAAGCAATTGACCTTGAAAAGTTGTGCATAAAGGAAGGCGAACTCGTCTGGATGATTTTCATTGACATAAGCATTTTAAACGATGCCGGAAACATATTGGACGCATCATGCCTTGCCGCAATTGCCGCTTTAAAAACAACCGTAATCCCGGACGACGAAGAAACCGGTTTTAAATCAATACCGATGCCGATTCAGGATTTGCCCGTAGGCGTTACGCTCGTTGATGTCGGAGGAAATATTATAGTCGACCCGACACTTGACGAAGAACTCGTCTGTCAGTCGAGGGTTTCGATTATTGTAAATGAAAACGGTGAAATTTCAGGAATGCAAAAAGGCGGTTCCGAACCTTTCACTTTCGATGAAATTTACGATATGTATGAACTTGCAGTAGAAAAATGCAACTATTTGAGGGAAACATTTATAAGAGATATTGCACTATTAGATTGAATCTGCTCTCTTAAGCGGGCATATGATACGTGCCCGTATGTTTTATAAATTTGTATAATAATTTATACAATAATTTACACATTTACATTTGGTTTTAATAATATTTTTGTGGTGAATTGATATGGCTAGAAAAAAAACAAGAAAGGGAAGAGTATCCCGATCTTCTGGTAGATTCGGTGCTCGTTACGGACGCCGTGACAGAAAATTAGTTGCAGATCTCGAAAAGAGAACAAACAGCGCACACGTATGTGCATTTTGTGACCAGCCCTATGTCGGAAGAGTTGGAACCGGTATTTGGGAATGTTCAAAATGCGGCAACAAATTCGCAGGCGGTGCTTTCCTTCCGGAAACAAGCGTCGGAAAAGCATTTAAAAACGCTATGAGAAATGCACTTAAAGACCGCTCCGAACAATATACATATGATTTTCTTAATGAAGAAGATGAAGACGATTTCGATGAAGAGTGAAATCTGATCCAAATCTTTTTCACTTTTTATTTTTTATTTTTTTTAATTTATTTTTTAATAAATAATCACTTTAAGCACTTGGTAGATTTAAATGACGTATTATTGTATTCGTTGTAAACGTGAAATGGACATAAACTATGAACAGCCCGGTGTTCGTTGTTCTTACTGCGGCTATCGTTTGCTTGTAAAGAAGCGTCCTCAAACAATTAAACGAATTAAAGCCGAATAATTTTGTGGTTTTAATGTTAATCACATCTTCCAGAAAACCGTCGTCGGGCACTAAACAATTGTGTAAAAAACTTGCACTTTTTTTTGACTGTAAGTATATTGCACGAGGAAAATCAAGCATTGAAGATATTATTCAAAGCGGTTTAGGCGACGTAATTTTAATCGTAGGCGAATATCACGGAAATCCGGGAAGTTTAACATTTTATGATGAATTTGGAAATGTAAAAATCTCATTTTTAATTTCATCCACTTATCCCAACAATATTTCCGATAAACAAATACGAACGGGCTTATTGGATATTGAAGGATTTGGAGAAGCCGCAAATATTTTGTCCAATTTACTTTTAAACCTGCCCCCGGTTGAAAAATCGGAAAACATAGAAGGAAGAGTTTTAAGAGTTACGCCCGATAAAATAGAATTCTTAAACAATAACATATGTTTTTTAAAACTTTATGTTAAAGGAATGAAAACTAATTAATACATCAACCTGCTTTTTTAAATTAATTATTATTAATTATTTATTAATTATTTATTAATTATTATTAATTATTTATTAATTATTTATTAATTATTAAATTATTTAATTAATTATTTATTTTATTCCGTTGTTTATATTATTAATTATACAATTATTAATTATACAATTTACGAAAAATCCTTTCGTTTCGATCTTTTATGAAAGCAGATGCCGTTTATACTATAAAAGCCGTTGGTGCAAAAGAACTTTACAAATGTCTTTTGTTGGAGGAAGAAGGCTGTGATTCCATGTCAGATCGCTCCGATATTTCTTTGGAATTCAAAGAACCCGAAACACTTATTATAAGCATTAACAGCCGCGATACGACATCACTTAGAGCAGCAACAAACACTTGGCTGCGCCTTGCAAATACCGGACTTGAAATCTATGAAATTTTAAACAAATAAATATAAATACAGTTAACAGTTAATACAATCCATTTAAAAATTAATACAATCAAGTTAATATAAGTAAAATACAGTTAATTATTCAGGCGGCAATTAAAATGTCAAACGACTCGGGTTCCGGATTTACTTTTTCCAAACAAATGTATCCGCTGATACGTTTAATTCCTTATTTGATTCTTTTTATCGCAATTTGTTTTATAATTATTGGTTTATATAACGGTGATTATTATTTAGTATTAAGAAAAGCAAGTCACATTTGCATGAGGTGTATCGGAATTGGTTAATTTCGAAATAACGGCCTTCAGGCGAAAACTGATTCAGTTTTTTACTGCAATTTTATATAACGTCTGGCTCCCCGGATTCGTAAACGGCAAAATCTACAACGGCCCTTTAAAAGGAGTTTGTGTTCCCGGTCTTAACTGTTATTCGTGTCCGGGCGCTTTAGGTTCGTGTCCGATAGGAAGTCTTCAGGACGGCCTTTCTTTTTTGCGCTTCAGAATTCCGTTTTACGTAATAGGAACTCTAACGCTTTTCGGAATCGTATTTGGGCGCGTCGTTTGCGGATTTTTATGTCCGTTCGGTTTAATTCAAGAAATTTTATATAAAATTCCTTCTCCAAAAATAAAGAAAAGCAAATACACAAGAGCTCTTTCGTATTTGAAATATGTAATCTTGGCAGTATTTGTAATACTTCTTCCTATATTTCTTAGAAGAATGTCTTCCGCCTTTTGTATTTATTTATGTCCTGTCGGAATACTCGAAGGAACCTTTTTCCTGTTGCCCACAAATCCTTATCTTGCAGAACTTTTGGGTTCGTATTTTGTAATTAAACTTTCAATTCTTATAATCGTAATTTTAGCCTCAATAATTCACATAAGGCCGTTTTGTCGTTACATATGTCCTCTCGGTGCAATTTACGCATTATTTGCAAAATGGTCGTTTTTAGGAGTAAAAATAGATACAGACAAATGTAACAACTGCAATAAATGTATAAGAATATGTTCATTTGATATTAAAAAAGTCGGAGATTCCGAATGCATACAATGCTGCGAATGCGTCAAACAATGCCCAAAAGAAGCAATCTCTTTCGGAATAAAGTATTGAAACCAACTTAAAAACAACTAAAAACCAA
>JAAYST010000107.1 GCA_012518265.1 Candidatus Methanofrustulum fimipullorum
GAACCTGCATGTGAGCCGGATGGCGAAGAATCCAGGCGACCGCAATGGCATTCTTGCTGACCTCGTACTTATCTGCCAGCTTGGCCAACTCTGCGTTTAACTCAGGAAAACGATCGCTGTTGATGAAGGTGCCCGCAAAGGTCCCGTACTGGAACGGCGACCAGGTCTGAATTGTCATCTTTTTGCGCCGTGTGTACTCAATCAGGCCGCCATCATGATTATTGGCCCGTTCGTCAGTCATGTTGGTGTGGAGGCCAAAGTCGATCATCCCGGTGTGGGCCAGGCTGAATTGAACCTGGTCGACCAACAGCTTCTGATCCAGTGCCTCCTGGAGCATGGCGATCTGCTGGGGGTTGAAGTTGGAAACGCCGAAGTGCCGCACTTTACCGGCTACCTGGAGCTCATCAAAGGCCGACGCGATCTCTTCAGGTTCCATTAAAGGATCCGGCCGATGAATCAGGAAGGAATCCAGGTAATCAATACCCATCCGCTTGAGGATCCCGTCTACAGCACTGATCAACTGTTTCTTGGAGGAATCATAACGGGTAATCTTGTTATCTGCGTTCGCATACAGGCCACCCTTAGACTGAATGTAGAAATCATCCCGATGGAGGCCACTTTGCTTAAAGGCCTGGCCAAAGTGAATCTCCGATGACCCCCGTCCTAGCTGCGGGTCATTACCGTAGATATCTGCCGAGTCGATAAAATTAATTCCGGCATCGTGAGCCGCCTGCAAGGCCACGACCGCCTTGGGCACCGGCAATGTCCCCATCCTCATGATCCCCAGCGCCACGTTTGAGGCCCGCCAATTGCTACCATCGATTTGCACACTCCTCATAATGTTTTTCCTCCTTATCCGTAAACTTAACATCACTAATAATTTTAAGCGTTTTCCCTTAATTTTACTAGGCATATCCGCTTCCGGCTGGCCGCCTTTCCAGATCTATGGTAACTTAGACTAATCGACTAAGGAGGAGTGTTTATGAATCGACAAACCAAGGGTGTACTGCTCGCAGCCGGTGGAGCTTCCCTCTGGGGTGGCTCCGGTGCGGCCGCCCAGTACCTCTTTTCAACCACCGATATCTCGACAACCTGGCTAGTGGCGGTCCGCTTGATTACTGCGGGAATACTACTGACCGCCATCTCACTTGCCCATGCACCGCAACAGGTTCGAGCCCTGACCCATCAACGACGTAACGTGGGCTACTTACTGGCATTCGCCGTGCTCGGGATGATGAACTCCCAGCTGAGTTACTTTCTGGCTGTCAAGTACAGTAATGCCCCGACGGCAACGGTGATTCAGTACTTGCAACCGGTAATCATCATCGTCTGGCTGGCATTTGCTCAGCGGCAATGGCCCCGTCGGATTGACTGCATTTCGATCGTAATCGCCTTGATCGGAACATTTTACCTGGTGACGGGCGGGCGCCTGAACACCCTGACCCTTACCCCGGTTGCGCTCTTCTGGGGACTCTGGTGTGCGGTGGCTGCTGCTCTCTACACCCTACTGCCACAGTCACTGTTGAAAAGATACGATGCCCTGGCAGTCTGTGGATTGGCAATGCTCGTCAGCGGAATCCTCCTCATCCCATCACTGTTCACCATTCCGTGGCCGCACCTGTCCAGTGGTGATTGGTGGCTGGTTATCTACATCATCGTCGGTGGGACAATGCTTTCATACACGATGTTTTTGCAAAGCATTCGTTATATTTCACCATCGGTCACGGGGATTCTCAGCGCCTTTGAGCCC
>JAAYST010000014.1 GCA_012518265.1 Candidatus Methanofrustulum fimipullorum
CAACTCCCACTACTTATACCGTAACATATGAATTGGACGGTGGAGACGGTACAGCTCCGACACAAGAAGCTTTAGCTGAAGGTGCAACATTCACAGTTGCAGATTATACCGGAACTAAAGCCGGATTCGTATTTGCCGGTTGGAATGACGGAACAGCAGACTATGCAGCAGGTTCCACGTACACAATGGGAGCTGCCGATGTTACTTTAACAGCAAAATGGATCTCTTCGCTTTACGAACTTTCTTATAACAATAATCCTTCAGAAGGAGGTTCTATAGATGTAACAGTTGATGGAGAACCAATTGAGAGCGGCTCTATGGTTGAAATCGGAAAACTTGTAAAAGTCATAGCAACTCCTGCAGTAGGGTATGAATTCGTCGAGTGGGACATCTGGTATGGTACGTGCAGTACTGTTCCTTTGGAATATATTGCTCCTGATGAAACTAAACCGAATGAATTGGAATTCACATTGAATGAATCATATCTTGCTGAAGTAGCAGGTAATGTTATACTTAATGCCAAATACGGACCCGCTTATCATACCGTAAACTTTAAACTTTCTACAGATGTAACCCAAGATTACTGGGACGATATCGGAACAATAAAGGCAACGGTAGACGGAGAAGAAATTCAATCAGGTGAACAAGTAGAGTACGGAACGGAAGTTACGTTTACAGTTACACCGAATTCGAACAACGCATATACAATCGGAAGCTGGAACGATGCAAAATCAACCGGTGATTACACTGCCAACGCTACAGTCACTCGTGACTTAAACGTATACGCAAGATTCGATACAAAAGTTGTTTACAACTTAAACGGCGGATCCGGTCAAATGAATCCTGACTACGAAGAACTCTATTCAGTGTTTAATGTAAAAGACATTCCTGCAGATTGTACAAACGGAGACCTTGAATTCCTCGGATGGAAAGGTATGCCCTTGTCCGGAAAAATCTATTTACCCGGAGACAGATATCAAGCCGGTTTCGGTGACACAACGGAATTGGTAGCCATATGGTCTTCAGTCGATGAACCTGAAGTACCTGGAGAACCCGGTGAACCCGGTGAACCCGGAGAACCTGAAGTCCCTGTCAAATTCATTGTAACTTTGATGAACGACGGCGAAGTATTCGCAAGATATGATTACGAAAAAGGATCCACATTCGTTGCTCCTGACGAATTCGTATACAAACGCGGATACATGTTTGCCGGCTGGTCTTTAAACGGTGAATTGGTCGACGAAGACTTTGTAATAAACGAAGCGGTAACACTTAAAGCAGAATTTACTGCATTACCGACTTTGACTGACGATGATTCCGCCAATATCGTTGATGTAATCATCCTTTTACAATACGTAAGCGGAGTTGGACCTCTTGCAGATCTCACAACCGCTGAAATGGTTATGAAAGGTGTAGACTTCAACAACAACGGCGAAATCGATATTTCAGATGTAATATTCTATCTGAAATCAATATAAGATAAGAAAAAACTAAATTCGCAAAAAATAAAAATAAATTAAATCAAATCCTCATCCGATTCTTAAGCAAAATCGGAATCCAAAAAAAAATCGGGCTTTTAAGCCCGATTTTTTTACGGCTCTTTTAAGAGCCGTTTTCTTTTTCTATTTTTTTATTTTTTTTTTTTTCATTAGTTTCCTCTTTTTTTGTTTTTACATTTAAATCGTTATATCTTTGTTTTTTGACGGGAATATTTATATATTATCAAAACGTTTCTTATTCGTTTCACTCGGGATCAGTCCCGTTGGAATGTAGCGACATTTTAAAATTTAAAATAGAATTTAAAATAGAATTTAAAATAGAATTTAAAATAAAATTTAAAATAGAATTTAAATTTAAATCTTTATAAATCTTTATTTTTATTTATTTTTATTTTTTATTTTTTTATATGTTTTTTATTTTATTATTTGGTCGCCGAACCGTGAAACAAAATATTTAATTTTTAGGTGAAACAAATGGCAAGATCATATTACAGTTATGTTCGTGAGGCTTGGAAAAAACCGAAAGAAAGCTATGTTCACGAACTTAGATGGGAAAGACTTCAGGAATGGAGAAAAGACGGTGCGGTAACAAGAATCGAAAGGCCGACCAGAATTGACAGAGCACGTTCTTTGGGATACAAAGCAAAACAGGGAATTATCGTTGTCAGAACGAAAGTTCGCCGCGGCGGTCTTCATAAATCTAGATACATAAGAGGAAGAAGAACTCACAATATGGGTAAGAATAAAATAACGGCCGGAAAGAGTATCCAAAGAATTTCTGAAGAAAGAGCGGCAAGAAAATACCCGAACATGGTTGTTTTAAATTCCTATTGGGTAGCCCAAGACGGACGCTACAAATGGTATGAAGTAATCTTAATTGACCCGGAACACCCTGTAATTAAAAGCGATAAAAACTTAAACTGGGTTTGCGGAGCTTCAAACCGCGGACGCGCAGCTCGCGGACTTACAAGTGCGGGCAGAAAAGGAAGAGGACTTCAAAATCGCGGAAAAGGATTTGAAAAGAGCAGACCGAGTCTCGGTGCGCACTTAAACAGAGGAAAGTGAATATCCTTTGATTCATTATATTCAATTCAAAGCGACAGCACATGCAACAGAAGATTTATCCGGAGTTTTAAAAGCTCTGGATTTTTTTTTATATCCGTGTCTTAGAATTCCGGACGAAAATGAAATCTTGAAGTTGCATAATATCGTTTCCGCAAACGGGCATTTCGGAAATCCTATTTCCCTAATCTCGGCAAAAATTGAAAATAAAGGAAACAGCAGTCGCTTTGTAAACTTTTTTAATGAAAATATATCCGACGAAGACAGACAAATCTTAAGGTCTGAAATGCCTGATCGCTTAGACGATGATTTGAATTTTTACATGAGATTTGACAAACAGGAAGCGTTTGCCGGGCGTTTAAAATTAACAGACGGCGATGATGCCGTGTTCGTTAAAATTAAAATCGAAACTTACCCAAAATCGTGGGAAAATGCAGGTTTGATCGTGGAGGAATTGTTTGGCTGAATACGTAAAAAAAACGGTCGATTGCATCTATCCGTCAGCGCTTTTTGGCGACTTTTTTAAAAACGTTCCTAAAACTCTAAACGATTTCGGATATTCAGATGTCGTTTTATTGACAAACGATTCGACAAATAAGTTAATCGATTCTTATGAACAATTAAAAAAAAACGAAACCGAAATAAAAATCCCGGAAATTCACAGATGTTTTGAAATTGTTTCGGAAAATCCTCAAGAAATTCACAATTTACTTAGAAAGCACAGAAGCAGTTATGATTTATTGTGCGTTCGTTCAAACAAAGAAAAATCGATTCGTGCCGCAGTTGAAAACGAACGAAACGATTTTATTATTCCAACCGTTTTCGACCGTCCCGGACTCATTAATCAAGTCGTTGCAAAAGCCGCACGCGACAACAGCATCGCATTCGCATTTGAAATGCTTCCGTTACTCAAACTTCGAGGCTACAAACGCGTAAAATACATCGAATGCATCCGATTAATGTTGCCGTCACTTAACAAATACGATGTCCCTATAATATTTATGACCGGCGCAAAATCTCAAACAGATTTAAGAGACCAAATAAGTTTATCCTCTTTCGGTTTTTTGTTGGATTTCGACATCTATTCATCCGAAAAATGTATATCATCACTAGGTAAAATAATTAATGAAAACCTGAGCCGAAAATCCGGAAAAACAGTCGCAGACGGAATTACAGTAGAAATGTCCGAATCTG
>JAAYST010000086.1 GCA_012518265.1 Candidatus Methanofrustulum fimipullorum
TTAAAATTTTGATTAAAAAATTGATTAAAAATATGTTAAAAAGTATGAAATACTTTTTAATATATTTATTTTAATTTTTAAAAATTGATTTAAAAATTTGTTTAAATTTTTAAATTTTTTGTGACTTTTTCCTTTTTTGCTTCTTTTTTCTTTTTTTTTGATTTTTTTTCCTTTTTTTAAAACTTTTTCCATTTTTTAACTTTTTCCATTTTTTTTATTTTTCATTTTTTTATTTTCCATTTTTTTTATTTTTCATTTTTTTTATTTTTCATTTTTTTTATTTTTGGTTTTCTTTTTTTTTGATTTTTTTTACGTATTTTTAAGATATAGCGTTGCTTTTATAGGTAATTATTAAATAGAAAAGTAATAATATATACGTAAGATTTTTAGAGGTGGTTTGAAATGAGCAATAAGAAAAATCTCAGAACACCTATTGTTTGTATTATGGGTCATGTCGACCACGGAAAAACGACACTTTTGGACAGAATCCGGGGAACGACTATTGCAACGGGAGAAGCGGGATCTATTACGCAGCATATAGGTGCAACTGAAGTTCCGATTGATGTTATTATTGAAAAGTGTTTGGATCCGAGTCTTAAAGACAAATTCTATGTTCCCGGCCTTTTGTTTATTGATACGCCGGGGCATCATGCGTTTACAACTTTAAGAAGTAGGGGCGGCGCTTTGGCCGATTTGGCCGTAGTCGTCGTAGATATAAATGAAGGTTTTAAGCCTCAGACTATTGAAAGCTTACATATTTTAAGACGATTTAAAACGCCGTTTATTGTCGTTACGAATAAAATTGATAGAATCGGCGGATGGAAATCAAATAAATGGTCTCCTTTTTTAAAAACCTATTCAAAGCAAACCGATGATACAAAAGAAGTGTTTGAAAAAAGGTTTTATGAAATAATAGGAAAGCTTTACGAACAGGGTTTTGTTTCGGAAAGATACGACAGAATAAAAGATTTCCAAAAAACGGTAGGGGTTGTGCCGATAAGCGGACTTACGGGAGAAGGGGTCCCGGACGTTTTAATGATTCTTTTGGGATTGGCACAAAGGTTTTTAGAAAGCAATTTGGAGTACGACATTGACGGACCCGGGCTCGGAACCGTTCTTGAAGTTAAAGAAGAAAAAGGGCTCGGAACTACAATGGATGTCATATTATACGACGGAACGTTAAGAAAAGGCGATACCGTAGTTATAGGAACTCTTGGAGAGCCGATTGAAACGAAAATCAGAGCCCTTTTAAAACCGCAAGAATTGGCGGAAATCAGATACGAAAACAAATTTAAACAAGTTTCAAAAGTATCCGCCGCTGCAGGTATTAAAATTACAGCTCCCGGAATTGAAAATGCACTTTCGGGTGCAACTTTGATTAAAGCAAATGATGAAAATATTGAAGAAATTAAAGAGAAAATTAAAAAAGAAGTCGAAGAAGTACAAATAGAAACTGACTCTGAAGGTGTTATGATAAAAGCCGACACGATCGGTTCTTTAGAAGCGATGGTTCACGAATTTAAGAAAATTAATGTAAATATCAGAAAAACGGAAGTAGGAGACGTATCAAGGCGTGACGTCGTTGAAATTTCGTCTATCGACAATCCGCTTTATTCGGTTATTTTGGCATTCAATGTCAAAGTAAATGCTGATGCCAAGGAATTTGTGGAAAAAAATCCAAATGTTAATATATTTACAAACGATGTAATTTACAGAATAGTTGACGATTATCAAGATTATGTAAAATCGTTAGAAGATGCGGCCGAAAGGGATTTTGCCGAAAACGTAACTATGGTCTGCAGATTTAAAATCCTTCCCGGATGCATATTCAGACAAAGCAAACCGGCCGTTGTAGGTGTAAGAATACTCGGCGGTTATATAAAAAACAACACGGAAGTCATAACGGCCGACGGAACTGTCGTAGGCGTTGTAAAAGGTCTGGAATCAAACGGGAAAAAAATCGCAAAAGCAACAAAGGGTATGGAAATTGCGATGGCGATAGACGGAGCAACTGTCGGAAGACAAATAAAAGAAGAAGATATATTATACTCAAACGTCTACGAAAGAGATGCAAAAATATTGGAGTTTGAAATGTTTGACAAACTCAAACCCGATGAGCAGGAAACGCTTGAAATGTATTTGGCTATCAGAAGAAAAAACAGACCGTTTTGGGGTAAATGATTATATATTTTTATTTTTTTATTGTTAACAAAAATTGTTGTTTAAAAATAACATAACAAACTATTGTTTAAAAAAAACAAACTATTGTTTAAAAACAAACTATTGTTTAAAACAACATAACAAACATATATAAAAGCTAAAAGGTGGTTAAATGACAAAAGCAAAAGTTGTAATTAACGGATACGGGACAATCGGTAAAAGAGTTGCTGATGCGGTTTCGCTTCAGGAAGATATGGAGGTTGTCGGTGTTTCAAAAACTCGTCCGAATTTCGAAGCAAAAATTGCAGTGGAAAAAGGCTACGATTTGTACACTCTTCCTGAAAGTGTCGAAAGCTTTGAAAAAGCCGGTTTGAAAGTTTCGGGTACTGTCGAAGACATGCTTAAAATTGCGGACATCGTAATCGACTGTACTCCGGGAAAAGTCGGAATTTCAAATAAAGAAATGTACGACAAAATAGGAATAAAAGCGATATGGCAAGGCGGAGAAGGGTCCGACATTGCGCCGATTTCATTTAACTCCGAAGCAAATTATGAAAAAGCGTACGGTGCCGACAGAGTTCGTGTTGTATCATGCAATACTACAGGACTTTGCAGGGTCGTATATCCGCTCGATAAAAAAATTGGAATAAAAAAAGTAAGAGCAACGCTTATAAGACGCGGAGGAGATCCGGGCGATATAAAAAGCGGACCGATTGACGCACTCGTTTTGGACCCGGTAAAATTGCCGTCGCATCACGGACCTGACTTAAATACTATAATGCCCGAAATCAATATTACGTCTTGTGCAATAAAAGCTCCGACTACATTTATGCACTTGCATATAATAAATGCGGAATTTGAAAAAGATTGTAATTCGGAAGACGTTATTGAGATTTTGAAAAACAGACCGAGAATTAGAATGATTAAAGACGGCATAAAGTCGACTGCCGAAATAATCGAATGTGCAAGAGATATCGGAAGATCTAGAAACGACATGTGGGAAAATTGCGTTTTTGAAGATTCGATTGCGGTTGAAGACGGGGAACTTTACATGTTTCAGGCAATACACCAAGAATCAGACGTCGTTCCGGAAAATATCGACTGTATAAGAGCAATGCTGAAACTTGAAAAAGACAACAAAAAGTCAATCGAGAAAACAAATAAAGCACTTGGAATTAATAATTAAAATTTAAAAACCAAAACTTAAAAACTAAAGGAGAATAAACGTGTCAAAAAAGAAAATTATAATTTTAGCGACTGTTTTGTTTTTATTTTCCGCTGTTGCATTTTCAGGATGTATCGGGGGAGACGAAAACAACGTATCGGAAAACAATACAACTGACAAAACTGAAGATCCAAAGCCGACTGAAACGATAGAGCCGACCGATACACCTACTGAAAAATCGACCGAAACTTCAAAGCCCTCTGAAGAGCCGGCCAAAAAACTTGACAAAGATTCGGTAACAATTGCGAGTACTAATTCGGAAGGTATCACGATATCAAAATTCCTTCAATTAAACCACTTGAGAAATTTCCAAGTTGCAAAAGTTGACGTAAATAAAGGAGAAGGAATTCACATAAGAAACGTCGACACAAGACTTAATTCCAAAATGTTGTTACACAGCCCGGACGGCTGCTTTAACGACTATCAATTAAATCCGAACTATTCGATGTATATAAAATTCAACGACCCGGGAACATATACAATTGAGCTTTACAGCTACGACAAAACGAAAACGGAAGGAGAACTTTCACCATTCGGATCGAGCCCGAGTATACTTAAAATAGTTGTAACTTAAAAAAACGGAATTTAAACAACATTTAAACGATATTTGGAATTTAGCCTTTTTTTAAGACCGGCCCTTCGGGCCGGTCTGTTTTATTGATAATTAAATTATTATTTTTTATTTCTGCATTTTTTACATTTAAAATTCGGACTCGTCCGAATTTTGTTTGAATGCTTCAATCATCTTTTTTTCCGATTTTTTAATATATTGAATCAGCTCCGCCAATTTTTCATATTCCAAATCAGACGACTCGATGAATTTTGAAACATTATCTCCTAAAATTGCTCCTTGTCTTGTAGGCTCTATAAGATTGTTTTGTTCTAAAATTCTTAACGAGTAGCGTACTTTGTGAGGCTGCATTCCGGTCAGTTCCGAGAGTTTTAATATTCCGACGGGGCCGGAATTTGCAACTTCGGTTAATATTTCAATGTGACGAATTATTAGTTCAAGTTCACTTTGGGCTTGCTCAAATAACATTTCAAATACTCCGATATTCTATATTTTCAGTTTCCATTTTTAGAGTTTTAACGGTCGTTCCGTTTTATTTTTTTTAGAATTTTAACGGACGCTTCGGTTTATTCTTTTTAGAATTTTAACGGTCACTTCGGTTTATTCTTTTTTATAAAAAAACGGCATTCCGTTTTTTTTGCGGGGCGGCGCCTTTCAAGATTTTTCTGTGGTTCGTTTCATTCTTTTTAAGATTTAACGGTCACTTTAGTTTATTCTTTTTAGAATTTTAACGGACGCCTCGTTTCATTCTTTTTTTATAAAAAACGGCGCTCCGTTTTTTTTTGCGGTGCGGCGTCTTTCGAGATTTTTCTGTGATTCGTTTCATTCTTTTTAGAATTTTAACGGCTGCTACGGTTTATTCTTTTTAGAATTTTAACAGTCGTTCCGTTTTATTCTTTTTTATAAAAAAACGGTGTTCCGTTTTTTTTGTGACGCGGCGCCTTTCGAGATTTTTTTGTTGTTCGTTTCATTCTTTTTAAGATTTTAACGGTCGTCCCGTTTTTTTGCGGTGCGGCGCCTTTCGAGATTTTTCTGTGGTTCGTTTCACCCTTTTTTAAGATTTTAACGGACGCTTCTTTTATTATTTTTAGAATTTTAACGGTCGTTCCGTTTTATTATTTTTAGAATTTTAACGGCTGCTACGTTTCATTCTTTTTAAGATTTTAACGGACGCTTCGTTTTATTCTTTTTAGAATTTTAACGGCTGTTGCGGTTTTCAAATCTAAAAAAGCCGGCTTCGCCGGCTTTTTTTAACAAATAAACGATATTAGGATTAGGATATTCTGATCATTTTTATGCATCGTACATATAAAAAAGTATGCTGAACTATAGCATAGCACAAAAAAAATATTTGAAATAAAAATTGAAATAAAAAAATGAAATAAAATTATGAAAATACAACAGGATTTATAAATGAAGAAAACTTATTATTACATCTTAATTTTAAAATGATATATCGCCACAAAATTAAAAAAATATTTGAATAAATTTGAATATTTTTGAATACTTTTAAGTTTTTTTGAATATTTTTAATTTTTTTAGAATATTTTTTAATTTCCCAAAAAAAATCCAAAATTTTCCGAGGAGCATTTGAATGGATATAATTAAATTCGTAAAACGTGCAACAAAAGTGCACAAAATATATTCCGCTATATATGCGCTTTTAAGTTTTATCCTTATTTTTTTGACGATTGCGTTTATCGGCGTTGTTTTTAATATGGGCTCAATTATGCTGTTTATCGAACCGCTAAGCCCTTACGTGGGAAATTATCCGGAATTTTTCCCGTATATAAAGTACGAAAATATTTTAGTTATTTTATGCTCTTTTGTTGTTTCCGTTTTTCTTGTTCTTTTTATAAAAATTATATTCAAGTTGAGAAATAAAGGAACTAGAGACGAAAGGGCTATCGATTTAATTGAAAAAAAATATCCGGAACTTAAAGAAAGGTTAAAGACGGCATTTGATGTTGTTTCTCTTGAAAAAAAACATAATGAAAAACATAATGAAGAATATAACAATAATAATAATAATAATAATTATAATAACAATAATAAAAGATATAATATAATTCAGGCCGATTTGATAGAAAAAGTTTCAAAAGATATAGATTTCGTGTCGCTACAGAAGACTTTTCATAAAAAGAGAAGTTTGAGCAAAGTCGTTTTATCGGTCTTTGTTTCAATTCTTTTAATTGCGGTTTTATTTACGGGAATTCAGTCGCCTGTAACTCCGGAACATTTCATGGAAACATTTACGAACAACGACAACGGTAAAATAAGTGAAGTAATTCACCCGGAAAAAGAAAATAAAGAAGATGTAAAGTTTACGGCAGAAAATAAACCTCCAACTATTTCAAGACAGCCGGGAAAACAGGTAAATGTAACACTTCCACCCGGACACGGAATCGACCACGGAGATTTACAATCGGATGCGGAAAGTAAAGAATTTACGGCATCAAAGAAATATCCAGCAAATTCATTGGCGTCAGAGTCGTATAATGAAAATTTACCGGAAGGATATGAAGAAATTATAAAAGAATATTTTGAAAAAAATGCGGAAATAAATTGAAAAAATCTACAAATTATAAAGTCATAAACTGTAAAGCTATAAACTACAAAGTATATAAATTGTAAAGGTGGAAGAGTGGATTCGTATTACAGCACAGATTACGAGCGAATGCAGCAGACATACAGAAATTCGAGTGTCATTTTTACGACTCTTTTTGAAGAAATCGGAAAAGTAATCGTAGGGCAGGAAGAGGTAGTGGAACAAATTTTAATCGCCATGCTTTGTAACGGGCATGCGCTTTTGGAAAGTAATCCCGGTCTTGGAAAAACTCTTACGATTTCAACTGTTGCAAAGGTAATCGATTTAAAATTTTCAAGAGTTCAGTGTACTCCCGACTTGATGCCGTCTGATATTACGGGAACTACTATTTTGGAAGAAAAAAACGGAAGAAAGGAGTTTAGGTTTGAACCCGGACCTGTTTTTACGAATATACTTTTGGCCGACGAAATAAACAGGGCATCGCCTAAAACGCAGTCGGCGCTTTTAGAAGCAATGCAGGAAAAGCAGGTGACCGTTTCCGGAAACACTTATAAAATAGACGAACCGTTTTTTGTTTTGGCAACTCAAAACCCGATTGAACAGGAAGGAACTTATCCGCTTCCCGAAGCTCAGCTCGACAGATTTATTTTAAAAATTTTACTCGACTATCCCGATATGAATGAGGAAATCGAAATTGTCAAAAGATATACGGGACAGGAAAAACCGCAAACAAGCAGAGGAATTACTAAGACAACTCTTCAAGATTTGCAAAAATTAACTCGAGACGTTCCGATTTCAGACGAACTCATTTCAAAGACAATAAATTTGATAACGAGGACAAGAAATCACCAGGATATAGAATACGGAGCATCGCCAAGAGCGTCTATTGCTTTGATTTTGGCCGGAAAAGCGAAAGCTTTGATGCGAGGAGTAAATTATGTTTCAATCGATGACATAAAAAGCATGGCGTTTCCTGTTTTAAGGCACAGAATTATGCTGAGCTTTGAATCCGAAAGAAACGGATTAAAACCTGATGATGTAATAAAGATGCTTGTTGCGGATATGTGAATTTATGAAAACTGCATTAAAGTCCGAAAAAAATCAAAACAAATTCTCGAGTTCAAAAGAACCCGAAGTTAGGTTGAATACGGATTATTTACGGCAGCTTGACAAATTTATAATTCACATAAAGAAAAGAGTGTCAACCGTTTATGCCGGAAACAGACGTTCAACGCGTGCAGGAAGAGGAATCGATACAATAGGATATAGAGAATACTATCCGGGAGACGACATAAGAGATATCGATTGGAAAGCGTACAGCCGCACCGAAAAGATGTATGTAAGGCAATTTGAAGAAGAAAAAACGCTTACTGCGCATGTTTTGGTTGATATCAGCAAAAGTATGGATTTTAAAACGGGAAATGTTTCAAAACTCGAGTATGCAGGAATGATTACTGTCGGAATAAGCTATATAATATCGAGAAATAACGACAAATATGCAATCTCAACATTTGACGAGAAATTGAATATAACGCCGGTTAGGAGAGGAAGTTCGGGGATTTTAAAATCGATTGATTATTTGTCAAATATAAAACCGGAAGGAAAAACGGATATTGATGCTGTAACGTACGAATATGTGAAAATGATAAAGTCGAGATCTCTTGTAGTAATTATTTCCGACTTTTTGGAAAGTGCGGACAGAATTGAAAATGCAGTTAGACGATTTTCTGAAAACGATTTAATATTGATTCAAATTGAAGATCCGATTGAAGCGAATTTAGATATTTCAGGCGATGCGAGATTTTTTGATATGGAAACGGGAGAAGAATATAAAACATATGTCAGTAACACGTTTAGAAAAAATTATATAAAAGAAATAGAATTGCATAAAAAAAATATTGAAAGAATATGTTACAGATACGGTGCCGAATTTTACAGCTTTGTAACGGATGCGCCCGTTTTTGAATCGTTACTTTCCGTAATAGAAAAGAAATAAGAATTATCGAAAAACAGATTAAAAAACTGATTTTGGAAAAGAGGGATATGTGAGAAATGGCGGAATTGTTTTTACCTTTTTTGTACCCGTGGGCTCTTTTGGGACTTTTGTCCGTTATTCCGTTAATTATACTTTATATGCTTTTGCCGAAGCCTTTTAAAGTGGAAATCCCATCTACCATGTTTATTAAAAAAGTTGAAGAGTCAAAGAAAAAAGTATACGCTTCAATTACAAAAATTATAAAAGATCCTTTATTTTTCATACAGCTTTTTGTTTTAATTTTATTGGCACTTGCTGCTGCGGCACCTTACATTTTAACGTGGGATTCGTTAAGTGACAAAGATACTGTAATCGTAATAGATGTCTCGGCAAGTATGCAAGCTCCGGGAAGATTGGATAAAGCAATTAAAGATGCCGAAAACTATCTGAGTCGCACAAATTCTGTTATTTTGGCTTCGGAAAAACCGTTGATTGCAGCTGAAAAAGTCAATGCGGGCGAAGCAAAAAAAGTTTTACAGGAAATTGAGGCAAAAGCGATTACCGCCGATATTTCATCGGCCATGTATGCGGCATCCGGAATATTGTCCGAAAAAGGCGGAAATATGATAGTGTTTTCCGATTTTTCGTCATGGGAAGGAGCGTCACCCCTTGAAACTAAAAAGATGCTGGAGTCCGGAATTAATATACAATTTGTCGGACAAACTAATTTTCCGGGAAATAATGTAGGAATCGTAAACGGATACCCTGAATATTCAAACGGGAAATATAATTATAAATTTGTCGTAAGAAACTACGGTCCGGCAAAAACGGTTAGCGCAAAAGCTCAAACGAGTTTTGAAGGGAAAAATACGGAATCGGCATCGATTAGGTTAAATTTACCTGCAAACTCAACCGAGCAATTCGTATTTGAAGACATTCCAAGAGGAATTACAACAATAGTATTGGAAGGGAAAGATTCCGTAGAAATGGACAATTTTGCATATGTTTCCGTTCCGGAAAAGTTTGCGGCAAATGCTCTTTACATTACGGATTCCGCTCAAAGTCCGCCGTCTATGATTGCACTTTCTTTAATTTCCGAATTGAATTTGAAAAAAGAATCGACAGTTCCGGCCGACATGAGTTCTTACAAATTTATTGTAATAAACCCGAAAAGAGATTTGACAGGCGAAGAAACAGGATATATTGAAAATTATACAAGAAACGGCGGAAACGCCATATTTATTGCGGGCGACTATTTGGTTTCGGAAAACAGAGATTTGAATATATCTAAAATGATTCCGCTTAGATTTACGGAAAAAGTTACGGAAGAAAAGGGTGTAAACGTTTACGATTACGGAAAAACAACGTTGACAGAGGGCTTGAATTTTTCCGAAATATATCTCAGAACTTTCATTAAAGCGGAAAAAAGAACGATTCAGGGGGATTATTTAGTTCAAACAAGAGACGGAAACCCAATAGTTGCATATTTTAATTATAAAGACGGAACCGCAATTTATATCGGTTTAAACGATTTAAACGATTTGGAAAATGAAGATGAATGGAATAATTTTGCAACAACTCCATACTTCCCGATTTTTTGGACAAGGCTTGCATCTTTAGCAGGCGATATTGGAACGCTTCAGGACATAAACTTAAAAGCGGGCGGAACAAGACCGCTTGGAGTAAAGACCGTAATTGAAACTCCGGAAGGAAACATAACTACGGATTCGTTAACGTACGATACTGCCGGATTTTACACCGTAAACGGAAAGAAAATAGCCGTTAATTTATACAACGATAAAGAGTCTAATGTTTATTTAAGCGGTGAAAACATTGTAAGCGATTCGAAATCGAATACGTTGCTTCAGGAACAATATGAAGTAAAGAAAATTTTGGTACCGTATTTGATAATTATTGCAATTTTATTTATTATAATCGAGCTGTACATTTTAAACAAAAGAGGGGAATTATGATTACGTTTGAGTATCCGTTTATGCTTTTATTGCTTATTTTATTAATTCCTGCAGGCTTATATTTATTTAAAAAAACGAATCGAAAAGTATTGGTTTACTCAAGATTGTTAATATTTGCTCTTTTAATTATCGCGCTTGCAAACCCTTTTTCATATGTTGAAACTACCGAAAGTAACAAAAACCCCGATATTGCATTAATCGTCGATACGACCGACAGTATGAATTTGTTTAATATGTCGGGAACAAACGAACTTATGAAAAAATTGAGTAAAGACACAAACGCCCGAATGGTTACGCTTTCCGGAAAAGAAACGAGAATCGGAGATTCGATTATTGGGGCGGCTGACGGTAAAAATCAAATTTTGTTAATCTCCGACGGAAATGACAATTACGGAGAAACGCTGGAAAGAGCCGTTGAAGTTTCAAAGGAAATAGGAAGTGTTGTATCGGTTGCGATTCCCGATTTAATTTCAAACGATATGAGCGTAGAAATCAAAGGCGAAAAAACGGTAATTACCGGAAACGAAATTTCTTATAATGTTTTAGTCAGAGCGGCTGTCGGGTCAAAAGAAAATTCCTTTGTATATAGAATCTATGCAGACGGAAAACTCATAAAGTCGGGAACTCAAAGATTTAACGATTTGGATACGGAATTTAGAGAAAGTGAAATTTCGTTTACGCATAAATTTGAAACTTTGGGAACTCACACTTTAAGAGCCGAAATCAGCAGTTCTCAAGACAAAAATCCTCAAAACAACGTATACACGAAAACTGTTTATGTAATAGAAAAACCGGAAGTAATAATCGTTACAGAAAATAAAAATGCGCCTTTGGCGCAAATTGCCGGAAATTTATATAATGTAACAGTCGTTTCAAAAATTTCAGAAATTAAAAACTTAAACGATACTCTAAGCCGCAAAAAAACGGTAATATTGGACAATATGTATATCGGAAATATTACGGAAAATGAAACTAAAGCTTTGAAAAAATATGTATCAGACGGCGGAGGACTTGTAACAGTCGGCGGAATGAGTTCGTATGACAGACCTTCCGGAAAAACTTATTTGAATTCTTCATTTGAAAAAATGTTACCTGTTATTTCGGTTCCTTCGGATTGGAAAGGAGATCGTGACGTTATTTTATTAATCGACGTTTCACTCAGTTCCGAAAGTTACGCCGATGACAGCAGAAGCTTGCTTATAGAAAATATTAAAAAAACCGCTACAAACATCGTAAATAACAAATATTTCAACGACTCAAATATTGCTTTGGCGATTTTTGGGAATGTAGGAGAAGCCGTAAAAGACGATTTTTATTACATGGGAAATCCTTCTGAAAAAAGAGAATTGGTCGATGAAATAAGAAGATTGAACCCATCATCAACATCAATTGCAGTATCAACTGATCTTGAAAGCGGACTTTTAAAATCATCTTCAATTATTGAAAACAGAGTGGGAGAACCGCTTTTAATCGTACTTACTGACGGAAATATTATACAGGAAAAGGGGCAATATGAAAAAATATCGAGCGCTTTGACAAAGCTTGATAAAAAAGACGTATCTGTTTTGTTTATAAGTATAAATTCTAAATTTTCAAGGAGAGCCGATCAATTTGCAGACCCTAAAACTAAACAAAGTTACGGAAAACTTTTGATGGATTCGTACAAAAACGGCGTTTATATAACGTCTTCAAACGGTGGCGTACTGAATCCCGATTTTGAAACAATTATCGGTCCGATTGAGAAAAAAGAGGATGAAGATGACGAAAAGAAAGATTCGTACAATTTAAAAATATTAAATTCGAAACACTTCATCACGTCAGATTTGAATATATCGGATACTAAGATTTACGGATTCAACGACGTTACTCAAAAAGGCGGAGCGGAACGCTTGGTAATTACTGAAACCGGAAATCCGGTGGTAACCGTTTGGAGATACGGACTCGGACGTGTAGCATCAATTACAACCGACAACGGAGACGGAACTGAAGCGGGCGGTTGGGCGTCTCAGCTTTATACAAATCCGGGATCAAAGTTAATTTCCGCCGCAATCAATTGGGCGATAGCTGACCCGGAACCCAAGACGGGAGTCGTGATAGAATGTCCTGACGCATTTGTCGGAACGCCTGTTAAAATGAAACTTACAAATTACGAAAAAGAAATTCCGATAGTAACGGTTGACGGGAAAAAAGCGGAACTGATAATGATTGAAAAAGATAAATACGAATCAGAAATCACGTTTAACAGAACCGGACAATTCAATATTTCAGGATACCCCGTTTATGTAAATTATCCTATAGAATACAGAGATGTAGGAATTAACAAAGAATTGAAGAAAACGATAGAAAAAAGCGGCGGCCAAATATATTCCGTAGCCGATGCACAGAGCAAATATATAGAAAATATAAAAGAAACGACAACAACAAAAACAAAAACGCTGTTTAATTACAGCGTGATTTTGTGCCTTACGGCACTTGTTATTTTTATTACGGAAATAGCATACAGAAGAATAGTTGAAATTAAAAAATTGAAAAAGCAAGAACAAATACAGAAACAAAATGAACGTTAACTAAATTATTTGAAAAAAATCAATTAAAAATTTTCATCATGAAAATTTTCATATGAAAAATTCATATGAAAAAATTCATATGAAAATCGATTTACAAATTGAATATGACTATTTTCAATATGACAATTTATTTCTTACTTTTTCGTAGAAACAGGCGTCTGTCACTTGTATAAATCTTCCGGGGTAGCGTGCTCTTTTAATTCTGATAGTGTCGGATTCGGATACTTTTAATAATGTTTGTTCCGACTCCGGAAGAGAATCGTCAAGCGTCGTTTCTTTTCCGTCGATTACCAAAACCGCTTCTTTGTCGGGGACTTTTATGCGTATTTGAATTTCGCTGTCAAATGAAACGACCCAAGGTCTTGAAGAAAGTTTGAAAGGCGCAATCGGAACGATTACGATTGCATCGACTTCGGGGGACAAAATCGGACCGCCTGCACTCATTGCGTAAGCCGTGGAACCGGTGGGTGTTGCAAAAACGATTCCGTCAGCTCTTATTTCAGAAAGGAGCGAGTCGTCTACGAATATTTCATAAGTAACTATTTTTGCCGGATGCGCGGAAGTTGTAACCAATTCGTTTATAGAACTTCCTACAAATTTCCCGTTTACGAAAACGTCAATTCTCGGCCTTTCGTCATAATAAAATCCGGATTTTATAATATTTCTTATTGTCTCAATTGCGTTTTCAGGCAAAACGTCGACCAAAAATCCTAAAGTTCCCATGTGAATTCCCAACATCGGAATCGGGTCATTCATTTTAGACATGTTTCTTAATATAGTTCCGTCACCACCGACCGATAAAACCAAATCGATTCCTTCTTCTTCCATTTTTTTGACGGAAATTCCCCGTTCCGGCATGTCTAAAAGGCGAGCGGGAGAAGAAGATAAGAAAATTTCAACATCGTCTGAAAATTCTTCTACAATTTCTTTTACCATATTAAGTGCATCGGAACTGTCACATCTTGAGACGATTGCGATTTTCTTTACAAGTCCTTTATAATAAACTTTATCGCCGCGACAAGTAATTTCCGAATACGAAATCATATTTAAAATGTCTTTGTGAACGACTCCGTTTGATGCGACCAAATTTACAGGTTTTACAAGATTGTCTGGAAGGCTTAAAGGATTTCCGTATCCGTCGGATACAATTCCCCCCGCTTCTTTTATAATCAATTGACCGGCAGCCACGTCCACGAGTCTGAGCGCACTTCTGACATCGATAAACGCATCAATTTTTCCTGCCGCAACATAGCCGAGTTCGAGTGCAACGCTTCCCAAAACTCGCATTTTTCGAACGCGTGAGCAAACTTCGGTTGCACGGTCTTTGTTTTGTCTAAAACCGTATGCACTGACGGTAAGCTCTTTAATTGCGGAAACCGATGACGATTCTATTTTTTTGCCGTTCATATATGCACCTTTTCCCGCAAATGCATAAAATTCATCGTTATTTGCAAGACTTTTTATGTATCCGAAAAAAACGCCTGTCAAATCGGGTTTTGCAAATGCGATTGAAATAGAATAAAACGGAATATTTAAAACCGCATTATTAGTTCCGTCCAACGGGTCGAGTATTACGGAAAAATTAGGATTGGTTCCGAAAACGACTTCACCCGCTTCTTCGCTAATAACTTTCATCGGATAATTGAATTCTTTAAGTAAACGAAGCGCCTCGTTTTCAGCAATCAAATCGATTCTTTTAGTATCAGTTCCGTCGGCTCCAATAAACATAAAATCGTCGGCACTGTCTTTTCCCAAAACGGGATGTATCGATTCTTTAACAGAATTTGCTATTTTTCGACACAGCTTCAACAATATTTCGTCGGACGGAACTGACCCGGAACTGTTAATCGATTTTTTGTATGACGACATCGAATGCACCTGATTGAAAACAGATATATTATAAAAAATAAAGAATAAATAATAAATTAAATGACAAATAATAAGTAATGGCGAGTATTATATATAAGGTATGCTCAAATAATATAATTTTATCTCAAAAATTACCCGAAAATTATATTAAAATTATATTAAAATTATATTAAAATTATATCAAAAATCGATGAATTATGAATATTATGAATACGAAAAATATTTGTCCTGCATGCGGGAAAAGCACGGATTGTTTAACAGATTCTCTATGTTCCGATTGCTTTTTAGAGTCTGTCGATTTGTATCGAGCGCCGCTTGTAATGCATGTCAGAGTTTGTCCGACTTGTGGTGCACATAAGCAAAAAAACAGATGGGTAGACGGGAAAGACCTGGAAGAAATTATAGAAAATCAACTTGTTGAAAGCCTGAACGTTTACGATAAGGCGGAAAACGTCTCAATTGGAGTTCATATAAATCAATTGACACCTCACATGTATATGGCATATGTGGACATGAGCGCAAGCGTAGGCGAACTTGAATTGTATAAAGATTCAAAAACGGAAGTGAGGATTAAAAGAGAAGCGTGCGATATGTGCAGCAGGCGTGCCGGCGGATATTTTGAAGCCGTGATTCAATTGAGAGCATCGAACAGACAGATTGGCGATGAAGAAATAAAAAAGGGAAAGAGAATAATTTACGACTCGATAGAAACCGATAACAGAAGAGGTGACAAACTCTCGTTTATAACGGAATTTATCGAGTTAAAAGAAGGCGCCGATTTTTATGTGGGATCTTCAAATGCGGCAAACCACGCATCAAAAAAAGTTGCAGATGAATTGGGCGGAACTGTAACCGAATCTTTTACACTTGCCGGAATGAAAGAAGGAAAAGAAGTTTACAGAACGACTTTTTTAACGAGGCTTGCCGAGTTTAAAAAAGGCGATGTGATAATATTTAATAATGAAATTATAGAAGTCGGAAGCTGCTCAAAAAGAACTGTAGGAAGAAACTTAATTACGGGTTCCGATTTTATAGTTCAAACCGACGAAATAAAGAATGTTAAAAAAATCGGAAATGTAAATGAAGATGTGGAAAAAGCAATTCTTGTCGATATAGAAAACGATGCTTTGTTAATTCTGGATCCGAAAACATTTGAAACTGTAACAGTTTCAAAGCCTATCGCTTTTGACAAAAAACCGGGAAGCGAAATATTAATTTTCAGAACGGAATCCGGAATTGTTGCGCTCAATTAAAAATTAAATAAAATTAAAACATAGTTATAAATATATAGTAAATGCTTTTTCATGTTACGAAAAATGGAGTGATTTTATTTGGTTGATTACAACGATCCTCTTATAAACGGATATTTTAAGCGTCTTATAGGCGAAAACGGAATAACTCTTTTAAAAACAATACCGGAAGGCGAGCATACAGATGAAGAAATGTATGCGATGTTAAATCCTATAAGAAAAAAAGCGTCCGATTTGAAAGTGCAAACGAAACTTCTAAAAGACGAATTGAAAGCTCGTGAAAAAAAGAAATCATCTGACGATGAAGAAACAGATGAGACGGAAATTCCTGAAAAAACTATAGAAGAAATAGAGGAAGAAATTCAAAGAAACGAAATTGAAATAAACGAATTAAAAGAAGAAGCGGAAGAAAAAGAAGAAGAAATCGGCCTAAATGAAATCAGAAAAATATTATTCATATTAAGCGAAAATAATTTTACAATATGCAAACGCGAAAGAGATACAAACAGCGGTTGGCTTACATTTAGATGGCAGCTAAATTTAGTAGATATAGAGCACAGACTTGAGCGCGAAAAGAGAAAATTGTACAGAAATTTGCTTAGAAGACAGGAATACGAAAAAGAAAATCTGTTTTATATTTGTCCGAGCCACTGCGTAAGACTCACATTTGACGAGTCGACCGAAATGGAATTCATGTGCCCGCTTTGCGGTGACAACTTGATTTATGAAGAAAATGAAATAATAAAAGAATTACTCGAAAAAAGAATCGGAGAATTCCAAACGGCAAACCCGTCAATGTTCAGAAAAGATGAAAGATATTAAAGAATTTCTTTTTTAAGAATTTCTTTTTAAAAAAATACTTTTTTTAAGAATTTCTTTTTAAAAAAATACTTTTTTTAAGAATTTCTTTTTAAAAAAATACTTTTTTTAAGAATTTCTTTTTAAAAAAATACTTTTTTAAGAATTTCTTTTTAAA
>JAAYST010000087.1 GCA_012518265.1 Candidatus Methanofrustulum fimipullorum
AAAAAGAAAATAAAAAGAAAAATAAAAAAGTTAAAAAAAGGAAATAAAAAAGTGAAAAAATAATAGTAAATATTTTTATTTACTATTATTTTTTACTTTTGTGAAATTTCTTCGAAATTTCACGTTGTTTCGAGTCCAAGTGCGCGTGCAGCGACTTCGACTATGTCTTCTATTATCATATCGGCTTTTTTGTCGCCTTCTTCTTTTAAGGCTGCTTGGCCGTCAGAAATGTTTCTTTTACAGAACGGACATGCTTGTGCAAATACGTTTGTTTTTCCTTCTTCGTAAAGAATCGGTTCCGCATCTTGCACTCTTTGCTTTGCAATTGAAAGTGCCAAGTCGGGAAGACCTGCTTTTACACCGCCGCCTGCTCCGCAGCAGCGTTGGTACGATTTGCTTCTGTCAAGTTCTTTGTACTCGAGACCGGGAATGCTTTGAAGAACTTTTCTCGGTTCGTCGTAAACTCCTACGTGGCGACCCAAGTGACACGGATCGTGGTAGGTGACGATTTTATCTTCACCGTACGGTTTTTGAACCCATTCTACTTTTCCTTCATCGATTAATTCTGCAAGGAATTGAGCCATGTGCATGACTTTAAACGGAAGTTCTTCGCCCAAAAGTCTGGGCCAGTCGACAAGAGATGCTCTGAAACATCCCGAACATGCGTAAAGTACGATTTTTGCGCCTTTTGCTTTAATTGCGTCAACATTTGCTCTTGCAAGCCTTTTTGCAATTTCTTCTTCTTTGTGATATTGACCGGTTCTAATTAAAACTGAACCGCAGCAGCATTCGTCTTCACCGAGCATGGTGAATTTGATTCCGAGTTTGTTTAAAACTCTTGCTGTGGATATACCGAGGTTTATTTGTCTTAATTCGGCAGTACAGCCTCCAAAGTACAAAATATCGGCTTTGTCTTCAATTACGACATCGTCCGGAATCCACGAAAGTCTTTTGCTTTGATCTTCGTTGTATGAGTTTTTAGACTTGCCAATAATCGCCGGAATTTTACTTTGTTTTCCTTCAGGACCTTGGAAAGGACCGTTTCCTCTTTTAACGAGGTTTGCACGCATTGCTTCCCAAAGTTCTACAGTGTTTATACCGGCTTCACAAACCGTTGCACAAATTCCGCATGTGGTACATCCGTGTACATCTTCTACGAATGCATCAAACTCTTCTTCCGGAATTTTTTTCGGACCGAAAAGCATTGACATAAATCCGTAAGATCTGTCCATGAATGTCTTCCATCTGTAAATTTTATCACGCGGAGAAAGTCCGGGGTAAAAGTCGGATCCTTCGTACGTAGGGCACCAATTTTCACATTCACCGCAACGCATACAAGCATCAATTTCCATGAGTTGAACTGCGGTTAAATTTGTAATCTTAAGCGAAGGTTCTTTCTTAGCCATTAGTTTTCACCGCCTTTGTTAACAATGAGAGAAAGAGGTGTTGCTACCGCATGTAAATATTTGCTGAAAGGAATATAAGCAAAACCGATGAAAATTGCTATAACGCTGTGCATTAACGCAAATTCCTGAACGTATGTTTTGAAAAAGTCAAGGCCGCCAAGTGTCCACAATACAACGTCGAACTTGTAAAGATTCGTACTTATTAAAAGCGTATTTTCCCACTGTGTGGTAATAAGACTTAAATCAATGTAACGACCTGCGTGAGCTATAAAACCGGTTGCGACAACAACGAATAATGTCATTAAAAGAATAGAATCGTATGAGTTTGTAGAATCTCTGACTTTCTTTATGAAAAGTCTTCTAAATATTGCGATTAAAACACCGATTAAAAGAATGTATCCGAGAATTTGGTTAGGGAATTGCAAGAATCCGCGAACTTCTTCGATATTAAAATCGACCAAACCGGTCAAATATACTGCTTCGAACGCAAACATCAATCCCGAAAGTGAAAAAAGCCCCATCCAACCGTAAAAAATCATAAGGTGCATGATCCATCTGAGTTTGTCTGCTTTGTAAACTCTTCTTTGAAGTAAAACGTCAAAAATCAAAGTTTTCCATAATGGCTGACCATGATGAACCGAACTGCTTTTGTACTGATTTATAAAAACTTTAAAAAATGTTAAAATACTTTGATTTTCCTCAGGTTCAACTCCATATTTTACTGAACCGCGGCTCCATTTTTTAAAAACGCAATAAAAGCCTATGAGCATGAATAAAATGGCAACCCCGCATATAGACATCATAAGAGCAAATGACAAGGATTGACCACTGAGACCAGAAAAATAATCCATTTTATTAAATCTCCATTTAGTGATACTGTAATAAAAATTCAATATATGATAAAAAAATCAATATTGCAAAAATAACTGACAAATACAAACATTAATTTTAATAGTTTTTATGCATAAATAATTATGAAATATTTTCAAAAATTTTCAAAATCAACTCATGCACAAAATATTGTTTTATTGTTTTTGTAAATCTTATAAATTACGTAAGTTATGCAAATTATGCTTCGCATAATTTATAAAATAATAGACATTCAATTATATAAGAGTATACAACAGATTATAACTCAAGTTTATAATGATACCGTTATTATCGATAATTGTTGATCATTGGTAACAATTGATAATTGTTGATTATTGATAACAATTGATAATTGTTGATTATTGATAACAATTGATTATTGATAA
>JAAYST010000088.1 GCA_012518265.1 Candidatus Methanofrustulum fimipullorum
TTAATACTTTAGAAAGATTAATACTTTAGAAAGATTACTTTAGAAAGATTACTTTAGAAAGATTTTGCATTATATGCTTTTATAATTTCGGAAACCCATAAATCGATTGTTTCTTCCTGTTTCTTTGATGTTTTAAGAATTGGGATTCCCGGGCGCAAATAAGCTACGTCTTTTACCATTTTTTCGGTGTCAACGTCGACCGCATCGGCAATATCTATTTTATTTATAACTGCAATGTCGGCTTTTTGGAAAACGACCGGGTGTTTTAAAACAATGTCGTCTCCTTCACTTACGCTTACGACAACGATTCTTAAATCTTCTCCCAAATCAAAATCGGCGGGACAGATTAAGTTTCCTACGTTTTCCATGAATAAAATGTCGATTTCATCGAGATTTACACGGTTTAACGATTGATTTACAATATTTGCGTCAAGGTGACATTCTTTTCCTGTGTTTGCAGGAATTGTCGGAATTCCAAGTTGTGAAAAGCGAGATGCGTCCATGTCAGCAATTACATCGCCCGCAATTACGGCAACATTGTATTCTTTTTTAAGTTTTTCAATTGCAAGACTGATTAATGTCGTTTTGCCTGAGCCGATGGCTCCCATTACATTTACAGTGAACACTTTGTGTTTTTTAAATTTTTCACGGTTTTTAGCCGCCAATTTGTCGTTTTTCTTAAATATGTCATGACCTAAATCTATTATGTGAAATATCATATTAACCCTCGAAATCATTCAAATCCTGATTTAAAAAATTATGTGAAATTAGTAAGTTTATAGTAAATATCTAGTAAGTTTATAAAAAGTTTATAGTAAGTTTCTAAATAAAAAATCAGAAACTGTCAAATATAAATCTTGTTATATTGTTATATAAGTGTTACTATTGTTTTTTTAGTGTTACTTTTTTAGTATTACTTTTTTAGTATTACTTTTTTAGTATTACTTTTTTAGTGTTACTTTTTTTATATTAATCAATGTCTATTGAATCTACAAGAATTGTATCGGCGTTTTCAAGAACTAAGCGTTCGCCGCATTTTGGACAGGATATTGTAGACAAGTATAAAAGGGCATCGTATGATGACTTTATATTATCATTTTCCGGAAAATCGGGGATTCCGCTTATTGTTTTTTTATAGCCGCATGCACAGTTTACATCTGATTTTGATTCTTTGAAAACATACTTCGCATTTTCGGCAATTGTGCCTTCACCAATAGATTTTAAACAAAATTCCAACTGAACGGGACTTGCGTGTGCCAAAAGTCCAATCGAAATTACTACTTCATTTACTTGCTTTGCGCTGTTTTCATGCGCCACGTTCAGTATGACTTCCATCATATCCGCTGCTAATGAATATTCGTGCATTTTAATTCCCCCGAAAAAATAGAAATATTAAATTTATATTAAAAATATTAAATTCATATTAAAATAGAACTGTTTATAAATTTATTTGATATTTAGTATATGAGAATTAAATAGTTTTATATATAATCTCACATTTTCTAGTATTGTTAATTTATTTTCATGATAAATACATTTAAAAATAACAGAATATAAATAAGAAAATAAAGTATAGTAATGATTAATAAATATAATAAATATGCAAAATGCAAAATGCAAAAATGAAATTGTTTAACGGATATGATAAAATGACAGAACCAATAAACTCTTCAGAGATTGATAAAACGTTTTTTGAAAAACTGAAAGAAGAAAAGGGTATGGAGAAAGTTCTTCTTTGTTTTAATTGCAGCGGTTGCTCAACGGGCTGTCCGATGGCTGAAATTGAAAGTAATTTCAATATAAAAAAATATATTCGAATGGCAGGACTCGGATTGAAAGATCGGCTCTTAAACGACAAATACATTTGGTATTGTACTACTTGCTACAAATGCCAAGAAAGATGCCCGGAAGAGGTTTTGAATGTAGATACTTTATTGAAAATCAGAACTATGGCGGTAGCTGAAGGTATTATGTACGATGACCACCGAGCTGTTGCGGCAAATGTTATAGAAACGGGACACGGGGTTCCGATTAATGACAAAAACAAAGAAAACAGAAAGAAATTGGGATTGAAAGAAATTCCGCCGACTGTTCATTCGTTCCCGGAAGCATACGAAGATGTTAAAAAACTCTTGAAATCGGTAGGATTCGATGAACTTGTAAGCAAATAATTCCGTTTGTCAAATTTTATTTGAAATTTTTGTTTATTAATTGTTTATATTGATAATTTATTTTTGGTTTATTGTATATTTATTATTTATAAATTATTTATTTCTATTTATAAATTTATTGCTTATTTATAGATTATTTATTGTTTGTTTATTAAAGGAGATATAATATGTCTTTAAATGCAACGGAAAACGGGAGCAAAAAGGATCTTTCGCTTTTCCTCGGGTGTGTTGCCCCTAACAGATATCCCGGAATAGAATTGGCAACGTTAAAGGTTATGGAAAAATTGGATATCGGAATTCGTGATTTAGAAGGTGCTTCGTGCTGCCCGGCTCCTGGTGTTTTTAAGTCGTTTGACAAAACGACGTGGCTTTCTTTGGCCAGCAGAAATATTGTTTTGTCCGAAGACAGCGGTACCGACCTGTTAACAATATGCAACGGATGCTACGGTTCACTGATTGAAGCAGATCATGAGTTAAAAGAAGATCCGGAAAAGAAGAAGAAGGTTAATGAAAAACTGGCCGAAATCGGAATGGAATATAAAGGAACTTCAAATGTTCGACATATTATCGAATATTTATATAAAGAAATTACACCGGAAAAAATTAAAGAAAACGTAACAGTTCCGCTCGAAGGTATAAAAGTCGCCGTACACTACGGATGCCACATGATAAGACCTTCAAAAGGAAAAGACCTTGACAGTGTTGAAAATCCAAGGTTTTTTGACGAGCTCGTAGATGCAACTGGTGCAAAAAGTGTAGACTATGAAGAAAAAATGCTCTGCTGCGGAGCAGGAGGCGGCGTTCGCTCGGTATTTCCGGAAACTGCTCTAAAGATGTCCGAGAAAAAATTGGACATATTAAAAGCGGGAGGATTTGACTGTATTGTTGATGCGTGCCCGTTCTGTCATCTTCAATACGACGTTGGACAAAAAACGCTTGCAAAAGAAGGAAAAGAATACAATATTCCCGTTTTGCACTATATGCAACTTTTGGGGCTTGCGTTCGGATATACGCCTGAAGAGCTCGGAATAACGCTAAACGTCACAAAGAATTGTGATTTCGACAACAAAATATTAAACCTTTCCAAAAAGACTAATTAAATGAAGACGGAGTTAAAATAATGTCAAAAACTGTAGGAGCTGTAGCAGTCATAGGAGGCGGAATTGCAGGAGTTCAATCCGCACTGGACTTGGCAAACAGCGGTTATAAAGTTTATCTCATAGAAACAAAGCCGTCTATTGGCGGTGTGATGGCGCAACTCGATAAAACATTTCCGACTATGGACTGTTCGGCTTGTATTCTGTCGCCGAAACTCGTAGAAGCGGGAAGACATCCGAATGTGGAACTTATGACATATTCTGACGTTTGCGGAATTTCAGGAAAAGCGGGAAACTTTACATTAACAATTAACAAAAAAACAAGATACGTAGACGTAGACAAATGTGTCGGATGCGGAGATTGTATTGCAAAATGTCCGAAAAAAGTGGATGACGAATTTGAAGAAGGACTCGTAAAAAGAAAAGCAATTTATTTCCAATTTACACAGGCAATCCCAAAAGTTGTGACGATTGATGCCGAAAACTGTTTGAAAATTCAAAAAGACAGGTGCGGAAATTGTGCAAAAGCATGTAAACCGGGTGCAATAGACTATACTATGAAAGACGAAAAAGTCGATATAAACGTAGGAGCGGTCATTGTTGCAACCGGATTTAAAACATTCGACCCGACAATTCTTGAGTCGTATCACTTTGAAAACCCGGATGTAATTACGGCATTGCAATACGAAAGATATACGAATGCGTCAGGGCCGTTTGACGGAAATATTCAAACGTCAAAAGGAGAAATGCCTAAAAAAATTGCGTTTATACAATGTATCGGATCCAGAAACTCACAGATTAAAAAAGATTACTGCTCGTCCGTTTGCTGTACTTACGCCGTAAAACAGGCAAGACTTACAAAAGATCATCATCCTGAAATCGATATTGCAATTTTCAACATAGACCTTAGAACTTTCGGAAAAGGATTTGAAGAATTTGCAACAAGAACAAGAGACGAAGACAATGTCAGATTTATAAATTCCAGGCCGTCCGGTGTCGATGTTCTTGAAGACGGACAATTGCAATTGAAATATGAAGGAACAAACGGCGAGCTTTTACAAGAAAACTTCGACCTTGTAGTTTTGTCGGTTGGTCTTGAAACCACGAAATCGACTGACGAATTGACGAAAATATTAAATGTCGAAACTGACGAATTCGGGTTTATAAAAACAGAAGAAGGAAGCCCGACTCAAACGAGTGTTCCCGGAATATTTACGGCAGGAGTAGTTCAAGGGCCGAAAGATATCCCCGATACGGTTGCACAAGCAAGCAGCGCGGCTGCACAAGCCGGTTCTCTTTTAAGCGGTTCCAGAAAAACTCTTGAAACGATTATAGAAAAGACACCGGAATCTCCGTCCGACGGTGAGCCGAGAGTCGGAGTTATTATATGCAGATGCGGAACGAATATTGCAAACGTTGTCGATGTTCCGAGTGTAGTCGATTATGCAAGAACTCTTCCAAATGTCATAATCGCAAACGAGGAGATGTATTCTTGCGCCGACGATACCCAGGAAAGAATTAAAGATATGATTCGGGAACACAAATTGAACAGATTTGTAGTTGCCGCATGTACTCCGAGAACTCACGAGCCTTTGTTCCAACAGACTTGTGAAGAAGCGGGAATGAATCCGTGGCTTTTCGAATTTGCAAATATAAGAGAGCATTGTTCATGGGTTCACCCTGATAAAAAAGAAGAAGCAACCGTAAAAGCACAAGACCTTGTAAGGCAGGCCGTTGCAAAAGTAATACACTACAAACCGCTTTACAGTAGAGAACTACCCCTTCACCACAATGCGGTTGTGCTCGGTGGAGGACTTGCCGGTCTTTACGCGGCATATGAAATTGCTGAAAACGGATACAATGTAGATCTTATTGAAAAAACCGGTGAACTTGGAGGAACTGCAAAGGGGCTTAAAAGCACCGAAAAAACATTAAACGATATTGTAAATTTGGTTAATTCAAGCGATAAGATTAAAATTCATTTTAATTCCGAAATGAAAGACGTGTCGGGATCTGTAGGCAATTTCAAAGGAAATATAGAAACGAACGGGAAAGTTGTTGATACAATCGATTTCGGAGTAATTGTAATTGCAACCGGTGCAAATGAATTGAAACCGGAAAATTTGTACGGTTTTGGTGAAAATTTCAAAGAAACCGAAGTAATTACGTTAACCGATATGAAGCATAAAATCGACAAGGAAGATTTCAGTTCAAACGATGTTGTATTTATACAGTGTGTGGGAAGCAGAAACGAGGAAAGACCCTACTGTTCGAGACTTTGCTGTACAAGCGCAATTCAGAATGCCGTTAAGTACAAAAAAGGAAATCCTGATGCAAATGTGTATGTTTTGTACCGCGATATAAGAACGTACGGAAAATACGAAGCGGACTACAAAGAAGCAAGAGAAATAGGAATTCACTTCATGCAGTTTGATGAAAAAGAACCGCCGGAAGTTTCTGACGGATTCGTAAACATAAACGACAAAACAGTTCACATGCCGTTTAATATTAAAGCGGATTGCGTCGTTTTAAGTGCTGCGACAATCCCGAACGAAGACAATAAATCGATTGCTCCGATGATGAAAGTTCCTTTGAATCCGACCGGATTCTTCATGGAAGTACATCCGAAATTAAGACCGCTTGATTTCGGAACAGACGGTGTTTTCGTATGCGGAATGGCTCAGTCGCCGCAATTAATTCCGGAAACGATATCTCAAGCACAAGGAGCAGCATCAAGAGCATGCACAATTCTTTCAAAAGATTTTTTGCTGTCACCTGCCGAAATTTCTTCAGTTGACCAAGACCTTTGTGTCGGATGCGGCGCATGTGAAAATGTTTGTCCGTACAATGCGATAACGCTTGAAACAACGCTTGTTACAAAAGAAGGGCTTTCTTACAAAGCTTTAAGATCTTACATAAATCCGGCGGCGTGTAAAGGTTGCGGATGTTGTGCAATGGCTTGTCCGACCGGTGCTATCGACCAAGGTCACTTTGAAAACAACGAACTTTTGTCTCAGATAAAAAGTGTGTTTTCTTATCAAGAGGGGGTGAACTGAAATTATGACAGCTGAAATTGAATGTGAACAAAATAAAAGAGTTTCGGTTTCAAGAGAAGGTTGGACGCCTAAAATCGTAATGTTCTGCTGCAACTGGTGTTCTTATGCGGGAGCGGACGGGGCAGGTGTTGCGCGCCTTCAGCAGGAAACAAATGTTCGAGTCATAAGAGTTATGTGTTCGAGCCGCGTTGACGCAGTTCACATTTATACCGCGTTTCTTGAAGGAGCGGACGGGGTTTTAATTACCGGGTGCCACTTAGGTGACTGCCACTACGTAAACGGAAACGAAAAAACGCTAGTTAAATACAAGTTTATAAAATCGATGCTCGATGAAATGGGAATAGAAGACGAAAGACTTCAATTGCAATGGATTTCCGCATCTGAAGGACAACAATATGCCGCTTTCGTAAATGAAATGACTGAAAAGATTAGAAAGTTAGGGCCGAGTCCTTTCAGAAAACCGGAGGTGATTTGAGTGACAAAAGTTAAAGTCGGAGACAGATTAATCGGTTGGTCGACTAACGAAGAAGTAAGATCAAATGGTGGTTCAGGCGGTTTGGTTACAGCTGTGTTTGCAGCCGCTCTTGAAAAAGGTTTGGTCGATAATGTAGTGGTACTTGAAAAAGCAAATCAATTTGAAGCCGTTCCTATAATTACCGACTCGGTTGAGGATGTATTTAATTCTGCAGGCTCAATGCACATGTTAATTTCAAACCAGACGAAATATTTGCAACAGTTTAAAAATGAAGCATCTATTGCGCTTGCTGTAAAACCGTGCGATATGAGAGGAATTCGTGAACAACAGAAAAGAAATACAATAGATTCGGATAAAATATTTACTGTCGGTTTGAATTGCGGAGGTACAATGGCTCCTTTCAAAATCAGAGAAGTCGTTGAAAGCGTCTACGAAGTCGATCCGGACCAGGTAAAAGGTGAAGAAATCGAAAAAGGAAAACTGATTATTGAAACTTTTGACGGAGAACATCATTCGCATTCCATAGATGATTTGGAAGTAGACGACCACGGAAGACGTGAAAACTGCAGATACTGTACAGTAAAAATTGCAACAAATTCCGATTTGGCGTGCGGAAACTGGGGTGTTATAGGTGAACTTTCGGGACGCGGAACTTATGTTGAAGTTATGACTGAAAAAGGTGCCGAATTCCTTCAAAATGCAATTGATATGAAGTTTGCGGAAGTCGTTGAAGCGCCTGAAAAAGGAACGGAAATACGCGGAAAAGTAAACGGCGTTATGCTTAAAATGGCCGCAAACACCCATAAAGAAGTTTTTAAACCGATCGAAGGTGACAAGCTTGAAGATTTGAGAAAAGAGCTTGAAAACTGTATTCACTGCGGCGCTTGTAAAGAAGTTTGTCCGGTTTGTGCATGCGGAGTCGATGCGAAATGTAACAAATATTACGATCCGACCGACGATTATGACATTTCATTATATCATTTGATAAGGTTTTTACACCTTTCGGATTCGTGTATAGGATGCGGGCAGTGTACAGACGTTTGTCCGGCCGACATTCCGCTTACAAGGCTTTACAGACGCTTTGCAAACCCTGTTCAGGAAGAATTGGATTATATGCCGGGAATGGACGACAGAACACCGCCTTTCTTTTTAACAAAACTTGAGGAGTTGGAATAATGACGAAAACGATAAAATTTTCGGAAAACGTATATACGACGGTTTGTCCGGGTTGCGGTTTCGGATGCGGAGTTTATTTAAGAGAATTGATGCCTGAAGGAGAAAATCACATACTAAATATTGATTACAGAAAACCGTCTCCTGTAAATGAAGGAAAATTATGCCGTTTCGGCGTAAAGCTTCCCGAATATTTCGAGCAAACGGAATACAATTCCGATTCTTTTGAAACGGGACTTAATGAAAAACACATGGAAGCGATTAAAAAAGCGGCAGATGCTCTAAAAGGTGTAAAAAGTTCCGAAATTGCGCTTGTGTCTGCCGGAAACACGACAAATGAAGAGCATATGGCGTTTATCAATTTGGGAAAAACGCTCAACACTCCGGTAAATACATGTGTAAATCACGTTTACAAAGATATAGGAAAATTGCATGTTTACACTTCAGGCAATGTTTCTTATAGCGAGATTGAAAATGCGAAAAAGATTTATCTTTTCGTAAATCCGTATGTGAGCTACCCTCTTTTAACGAGAAGACTCGTTCATGCAAAAAGAAAAGGTGCCGAAATAGTATACTTCGGTCTTAAAAAATTGCCGATTGCATGCAAAAACGTAAAAACGAAACCGTGCGAAAGCCTTTATGAAGTCGATGAATTCAAACCGGACTCGGAAACCGTAATTATATCGGATATTACGCCGTATACGAATTCGAAACGAATTTCCGAAATTGTTGAAATTGCAAATCCGGAAAAAACCGAAGCAAAACTGCTTTTCATGAAGCCTTTTGTAAATTCAACAGGTGCCGGACATTTATCAAGACATTCGAAACAAAAAACGATTCAAAATATAATAAAAGGAATCGAAGACGGAACAATTCGTGTTTTATTCTGCCTTGATACGGATATTATAAATATGTGTCTCAATCCGGAAGTGGAAAATGTTTTGAAAAAGGTTGAAACTTTAATCGTAATGTCTTCAACAATAACACCAATATGCGAAATTGCCGACGTTTTGATAGAAACGGAACCGTTTTATAAAAAAGAAGGAACCGTGGTAAATTCGGAAAGAAGAATAATTCCGATGTCTTCGACATTAGACAATCCTATTAGAGCCGGTTTCAATCAAATAAACGAAATCATAAAAGCTGTCGGAGGAAATGCAAAATCGTTTGAAGACACAAAAGAGGAAATACTTTCGGAATTCGGGATCGAAAAAGTTGACGAGTTTAAAATCCCGGAAGTTTCAATTAAGAAATATGATGTTGAAAAAGTATCAGACAAACTTGAAGTTTGCTGCCCTGCAGACGAGCCCGATACAAATGCAAAATTCATATACGAATTAAATCCGTTTATGTGGCACAACAGAAAAGACGAAAACGATTATATCGAAATCAGTCCGGAATTCATCTCGGAAATAAAACTGATTAAAGGACATACCGCAGACATAAATTGCGCATGCAAAAGCATTAACAAAACACTTAGATACAAACCAACCGACATGGAAAACGGATACATATTTTCACAAAAGAAACAGCCGTTTGCAAAAGCGCCTGTTGCAAAAGTAAATATAAAACCGACACCGCTCGTCAAAAAACAATAAAAACAAAGGTTTGTAAACAAGATTTGTAAAAACTAAGGTTTGAAAAACTAAGGTTTGAAAAACTAAGGTTTGAAAAACTAAGGTTTGAAAAACTAAGGTTTTTATTGCAAACTTTAAATTTTGAGGTCGATTCGACCTCAAAATTTTTCGTTTCTTTTTCTTTTTTTTGCAAGTTTGCAAATTTTTGCAAACTTGGAGATTATTAAAATTTTCAATAGTTTTCCAATAGTTTTTCATTAATTTTCCAATAGTTTTTCATTAGTTTTCCAATAGTTTTTCATTAATTCCCATTAAAATTTCATGTAAATTATATATAGAAAAAAGAGAATTTATATTAATAATAAATTGCTTTGCAATTCTTTACAATTTTGTAATTCTTTACAATTATTTGCAATTATTTACATTATTTGTAATTCTTTATAATTCTTTATAATTCTTTACAATTATATCTTATGGAAACGTAAAACGGGGAAGTTTTTAAAATGTTTGCGGATTTTACACATATAAGTGAGGGTTTTCATGAATCTTTTCGTGAAGATCCTACATTTAATGAAAGCGAATCGGTTAAAAATGTGCAAGAAATATTGCTTCCGAGTCGTGTTATTACGGGAAAAGATGCAATCGATTATGTTCCCGAAATTTTAAAAAAATTGAAATTGGATAAAACGGTATACATAATAACGGGGAACAAAACTTACGATATTGCCGGAAAACGTGTATGCGAGAATTTAGAGAAGAATAATATTTCTTGCGGCGTGTATAGAGCAAATGAAGCTTCCATGGAAGAAATTGAAAAGATTTTAAAAAGAATTGATACGGAAAAAACGTGCTGTCTTTTGGGAATCGGAAGCGGAAAGTCGATAGACTTGGCAAAGCTTGCGTCAACGAAAGCCGAAATTCCGTTTTTAAGCATTCCGACCGCTGCATCTCACGACGGAATAATATCTGCAAGAGCGTCGATTCACTCCGAAAAAGAGTCAAAGTCGATACAAGCGCAATCACCGATTGCAGTTGTTGCTGATACGGAAATTATTGCAAACGCGCCGTACGAACTTTTAGCGGCCGGTTGCGGTGACGTAATATCGAATTATACGTCGGTTCTCGATTGGGAATTGGCTTCAAGACTTCACAACGAACCATTCAGTACCGTTGCGGCTTCGATGTCGCTTATGAGTGCGGAATTGATTCGGAAATCTGCCGGATTCATAAGACCGGGACTCGAAAGTTCGGCAAGGCTTGTTATACAGGCACTCGTTACAAGCGGAATTGCGATGAGTTTTGCAGGAACTTCAAGACCGGCATCGGGAGCGGAACATATGTTCAGCCACGTATTAGATAAAATTCTTGAAAAACCGGCTCACCACGGGTTTCAATGTGCGCTTGGATCAATAGTAATGCTTTATTTGCACGGAAGAGATTGGACGAAATATAGAGACACGATGACTCAAATAGGAATCCCGACGACAGCAAAAGAAATAGGAATCGATGACGATAAAATAATCGAGGCGCTTATAAAAGCGCCCCATATAAGACCCGAGAGATATACAATACTTGGAAAAGGACTTACAGAATCGGCGGCAATAAAAGCTGCCAAAGTTACGGGAATTATAGAATAAAAAATACGGAAAGAGTTTAGAAAGAGTTTAATTAGATGAAAATATTAATATTTGTTAAATGTGTTTTTTGGTTATTAAATTCAAGGAAACTTGGTTATTAAAAACAAGGGAAGTAGCTTAAATGGTTCAAAAAATAACAGTTATTGGTCAAAGACTTGCAAAAGCGGGAAACGAATTTTATTTTATGGGCGAAATGGAAGAATGCAAGAAGTGCAAAGTTCGCGGAACGTGTTTAAACCTTGACGAAGGAAGAAAATATCAAGTAAAAGACATTCGTTCAAAAAAACTTTTAAACTGCGGACTTCATGATGAAGGCGTTGTTGCTATTTTTGTAGAACCGGCAACCGTTTCAGCATTAATCGATGCAAAAAAAGCAGTAAAAGGTGCACAGTTTACATTTGAACCGATACGATACAATCCGAGAAATGTGCAAATCGATGAAGAATATGAATCGATGTTAAACCCGGAAGGGCTTTTCAAAGGAGACAAATGTACGATATCTGAAATCGGAGAAAGTGTCAATTTAGACGGACAGATATACAAAGTGGCGGAGTTGTTGCCGAGTTTTTAATTACGTTTTTAATTACAACATTTAAATAACAACTTTTTAATTACGAGTTTTTAATTAAGAATTTTACATGTTAATAAAAGAGGGGAAAAAGTAATGGCGGCTAAAGATTCTTTTTATGAATATTATACGGAAAACAGATGGAAAAATTGGATTAACCAAATAAAAGAAAGTAAATTTGAACTCGGAGACGAATCGGAAACCGATGTTTCAATATTTGTGAACATGACGGACGATGTTATTTTGGCATGTTTGAAAGTCATTGCCAGATTCGACAAAGAAGCATTAAATGCGGAAGAAGCATCGGAACAAATCGATAAGATTCAAGATATAGTTATGGCGGAAATTCCGAGTATTTCGGAAGATATAGACATGATGTTGTATTCCGTTCAAGATTCGCTCTGCTGCTCGTTTTATGCATTTCAGTTATATATTGCAGGCGAGTACAGCGTTGACGTCGATATGGAATCGATGATAGAAGAAGCATTTGAAGCGGACGAATCCGAAGATTACGACAAAGCGTTTGAAACTGTTGCTTATATAGGTGCTTCTGTAATTGCCGGTGCATATTTTGATGAAAATATATTGGCAAATATTCCCGATGAAAGACTCGAACTGCCAACTGTAAACTGGCTTGACGGAATCGATACAATTTCGGCCGCAATGGCAGGAACCGACAGTTACAAAGACTTCGACGAAGAAGACGATGAAGAATGAAATTAATAAATTAATATAAAGTTAAACTAATATGAAATTATTTAAAAATGTACAAAAAATTGCCGTTTTGGACATAAACCACGGTGCGCACATAATTTCAAAAAAACTGAAAGAAAATGGCTATGATGCAGTTGCCGTTGCCGTTTACGGAAAAGCGTCGGAAGAGCTGAAGATTAGCATTTCAAAAAAATACAATATAAAAGTAACAGACGATGAATCGGTCGTATATGATTCGGATATTGTGATTTCACCGATTCATTTGTCGCCTGAAAACAAATATAAAAAAATTGCAACGGAAAATAAAAAGAAGATAATTACGCATCACGAAGCCGTAGCAAAAATATTGGAAACTGATGAAAATATAAAAAAAATAGAAAAAATAAAAAACAAAAAAGTAATTGAAGTTACAGGAACTTTAGGAAAGACGAGTACTGTTTTTTTATATGCGCAAATCGCATCTTACGAAATGGAAGTTTTAACAAATACAACAAGAGGAATTGAAATATGGAGATTCGGATTTCCTCAAACTGTTTCCAAAAAAACAAGCATTTCGCCGTCACATATTCCGGAAGTTTTAGACAAAGTCTTTAAATCGGGATTAGACCCTGACGTTTTCGTTTTTGAAATATCTCTTGGGCTTACAGGACTTGCCGATTTGAATATAATTACTTCTCTTCTGCCCGAATACAAAATTGCCGGAAACACTCTCGGCTCAACAGATGCAAAGCTGAAATTTATAGATTTTATAAAAAACGAAATAACGGAACAGAAAAGATATAAAAATAAAAACGAAATTACAATTATTGCGGATGAAGAACAAAAAAAGTATATTGAACAAAAAATACAAGATACAAAACAAGATGAAAAACAAAATAAAAAACAAAATAAAAAACAAAACAAAAAACGGTTCAGAATTGTTACTTTTGACAAAAATCCCAACAATTACAAAGAAATTCCTGACAATTGCAAAGAAATCATTAGCAATTGCAAAGAAAACAATTTAAATGATTTATCCTGCTATAATATTTTTCCGTTAAAATCCAATTGTGAAGAAAATGAAAAAGGAAACGAAAAAGAAAACGGAAGCGGAAATATTTTAGTTGTGAATTTACCCGATGACTCTTTTTCGATAGATCTTCAAAACGATTTTGCATTAAAATCGTACGAAATCGCATTTGCGGCAGCGATTACAGCGGCTTTTGAAACGGGAATCGGAAAAGAGCATATAATAAAATCGATTGAAAAGTTTTGCGGAATTCCCGGAAGAATGAAAGAAATTAATGAAAAAGGAATAATCATTTTAGACAATTCCGGATCAGGTGTGAATAAAACATCTTGCTTGTACGGAATTGAATATATATGCAACAAATATTGTAATAACGATAAATATTGTAAAAGCAATAAATATCACTACAACGATAAATACTGCAATAACGATAAATATTGTAAAAGCAATAAATATCGCTACAACGATAAATACTGCAATAACGATAAATATTTCAATAGCAATGAATATCGCTATAACGATAAATATTCCAATGGCGATAAATACTACAATAACAATAAATACCGCAATAACAATAACGAAATCGATTACGAAAAAACTGTTTTTTTGATTATAGGAGAGGAAGAAGAAAACGTATGTGAGGGATTTTCACCTGAAAACGTTTCCGAAGTTGTTGAAAAAACGAAATCTGTTTTTAAAAATCATTATATAATTTATGTCGGAAAAAGATTTGAAAATATAAAAAACAAGGAAACAGATAAAAGAATAGATAAAAAAATAGACAAAAAAATAGATAAAAAAACGAATGTTAATTTTGAAAAAACGATGAAAAAAGCTTTGAAAAATGCTAAAAGCAAGGCGAAAAAAGGAGATATAATACTTTCTTTTGTAAAGTGTTTCAGATGAAACACTTTACAAAAAATTAACAAAAAAAAACTTCTGGCTCAATCAAACGACTTTATACAATTCGTCCGATTCCGGTTGTTTTATTTGAATCGTTTCGTCTTTTCTAATTACGACTCTTCTGTTTTGGTCGGCAACTATTTTGCCTACTTTTGTTGCTTGTATATTTTTATCATTTAGCGCTTTTATTAATTTTTCCGGATTTGGCGTTGTAATAAGCATGCTTCCGCTTGATATCAATTTGAATGGTGAAATATTAAAAAAATTGCAGATTTTTTTAGTCGGAACGGAAACGGGAATATTATCTTCATATATTTCAAATCCTGTTTTTGACGCTTCGGAAATTTCCCAAACGGCTCCGAATATTCCGCCTTCGGTTACATCGTGCATCGAAGTTGCGCCGCATTTTGCTCCTATCAAACCTTCATCAATAACACTTATTTGTGATAAAAAATCTTTTGCTTCATCTACATATTGTTTTCCGATTGCGGGAATTAATAAGTCGGATTTGTCTTTGGCTAAAATTGCAGCACCTTCGAGTCCGAGAGTTTTGGAAACAACGATAGAATCGCCCGGCAAAGCGCCAGATGTTTTTATTACTTTTTTTTCGGAGTATTTTGAAATTCCGATTGCGGTTGTGGAAATTATTGCGGAATTTACGGAATTTGTAACTTCCGTGTGACCGCCAAGTACGAAAACCCCGATTTCATCACACGTTTCATATATGTCGTTCATAATAATTTCAAGGTCGTTTTCGGTCGAAAACTCTGGAAGCAAGATTGTTACTAAAAGACCGAAAGGACGAATGCCGCAAGCTGCAACGTCGTTACATGAAATGTGAACCGAAAGGCGACCGATGTCGTTTGTGGCACCTGTTATCGGGTCTGTAGAAATTGCACACAAACAATCTCCAAGTTTTAAAATGCTTGAATCTTCACCAATTCCTGAAGAAACCAAAATTTTAGAGTCGTTTGAATTTAATTTATCAAAAATTGTTTTTTTCATAACGTCAGGCGACACTTTTCCGACTTTCATGAATTCCATAATTTTATATGCCTCTTTTAGTTTATACCCGTGTTTAGCTATTATATCTTTTCTTTCATATCTCTTGTGTTTTTTCTTTTGGTTTTACTTTCATTTCTTCTTTTATTTCTTCTTTTAATCTTCTTTCATTTCTTCTTTCATTTCTTCTTTTGGTTTTTCCTTATAAAAACCGTATCTGTCGTATTTATAACAATCCAAGCATTCCAGGAGTGCTCTGTTTGAAAGTGTTAAAAGCAAATAGTCGTCTCGTTCGACCGGTTTTGATCCTAAAGCAATTGTTAAAAATTCCGCAAAATCGAAAACTTTAAGCGAGCCCGGAATTTCGGATCCGGATTCGTCCGTTTTTCCTTCGATTATATTTTTCATACAACCGCCGCAGTTTGTAATGATTGCGTCAGCTCCTTTTGATTTTGCAATTTCATGGACATTTGCCGATTGCTTTAGAGAAATTGAAGGAAAATTCGTCCTAACACCGCCTCCAAAACCGCAACATATTGAGCCTTCGGGCGACGGATTTACTAAACTTACGTTCGGAATTGCGGATAAAGCTTTCCTGGGCGTGTCATATATTCCGACCGCTCTTGTTAAATGGCACGGATCTTGATAATAAACTTTAATTTCATCTAAAGAAAAGTATTCTTTTAAAGCGTCCGAATCAAAATTAAGCTTTGACTCCTCGATTAATTTAAAGAAATATTCACTCGTCTGAAGAGTTTCAAACGGCAATTCCCCGAACACTTCCGGATAAATATTCTTAAAAGCTCTGTAACAGCCGGGACACGTCGTAATTACAAGCTTTGCTCCGATTTCTTCGATTGCATTTAAATTTTTAGGACCTATTTTTAAAAGAGGTTCCGTGTTTCCGCTTCCGTTTGCAACGGAACCGCAACAGTATTCAACACCGCTCAATACGGAATAATCGACACCTGATGCCTCCAAAACGGCAATCGTTGCACGTCCGATTACTTGATTCATACAAGTTGCGGCACAGCCCGGAAAATAAAGGACATCAGCCTTTTTCATTTCATTTTTAAACAAAAGCGGAGCCTTCATTTCCCCGATTTTAATATACATATTGTTTTTTGCAAACGGATCTGCAAGTCCTTGAACTTCGGAAGGACCCGACTCCGTCGTATTCTTTTCACGCGCAAGAGAAATCAATTTCCTGCTTCCCAAATTTTCTGGACAAGAAACGGTACAAACGTTACAAGTAAAACACTTTCGGATATCTCCCTTAGGAAGAGAGCTTGCGCCCGATAAATAATCATATAAATCGTCAACGATAGAAAAATCGTCATACTGAGGACAAACATCAATGCATAAATTGCATCTTAAGCATCCGTCTTTGTGTTCTTGAATATAATCCATGACTATACCAACTTAAAATAAGATGTAATAAAATAATAAACGAAAGTAAACAAAAATAAATAAAAAATAAACAAAAATAAACAAAAGAATAAAAATAAAGATAAAAGAAAATAACTAAACGAAATAAATAAAATGAATGTATTATTATGTTACAACTAATATATAAAACAATACAAAAGAATAAAAGAATTAAAAAAAAACACGATAAAATACAAAAAATAATAAATACAGTTTATTTTATAAACTGTATTTATTATCTGTAGACGCAACTGCTTTTATTCGTTCGATTCCGTTTATTTCTTCTATTACGTCTGCAACGGCGGAAGGCACCAATTTTTTCCAACCTTTTGTATCGCCTTCCACCATCAATTTTCTAATTTCGGTTCCTGAAAGTCTTTTTCTGTCATGAAGCGGTGTGCTTCGAACGTCTGCTCCTGCTTCTTTGAACAATTGAATTACGAGCGGATTGTTTGAGTAAACTACTTGAAATTTGGGAGACAGAGAACGAACGTGTGAAACCCAAAGAGAATTAAATTCCAAATCCTGAAGCGGAATAATATAATAAAGCAAATCTATATCTTCCAAAGATTTGCGAATCATTTCAATTCTTTCGCCTGCCGTAAAAGGATCTTTTACGGAATGGCTTTTTTGAGCGCTTCCGATTCCTATAACCAACTCGTCAACTTCATTCGAAATTGTACGAATTATTTTGTCATGGCCGTTGTGATACGGCTGAAAACGCCCGATGCAAAAACCTCGTATCATACGATACCCCCTTAAACAAATTTAAAAATTATTTATTGTCAGTTCCAACTTTCAATTGCGTAAATTCTTTGAATTCTTTAATCCTTTAAATTCTTTGAATTCTTTAATACTTTAATCCTTTGAATTCTTTAATCCTTTAAATTCTTTTGAACCCTTAAATTCTTTTGATCCCTTAAATTCTTTTAATCCTTTAAATTCTTTATAATACTTTGAATATAATTAAAAGATTTTTCTTTATTTGCGCCAAGCGGGGACCCTGCGACTATTTGAGTAACACCTGAATCAATCAAATCGTAAATTCGTTTTTCGCAAGACTCAGGGTCACCCGTGATTGAAAATCGATCTATCATTTTTTCGGTTACAACGTCTTTTAATTCCGAGAATCGCCCTTCTTTTATCATGTTTGATATAATTTCCGACTCGTTTGCAGATATATTATGTTTTTCAAGAACGGAATCGGGAGCTCCGGAAACTATGAATGCGACTACGGGAATTGCAGCGTTTGCCGCTTTTTCGTAATCAGGATCAATCGAAAAACAAGTATAGGCACCGATATCTACTTCATCAAATTGACGAGATGCGTTTTCCGTTCCTTTTTTTATTTGAGATACCGCAAAATCGAAATCCAACGGGTGTGAGCCGTTTATTAAAACTCCGTCACCGATTTCTCCCGCCATTTCAAGCATTTTAGGACCTTGTGCGCCGATATATATCGGAATTTCGCCCGGACCGTAAGGAAGTCTTATATTTGAAAAATTGATATGAGAACCTGAATATGAAACTTGTCTTCCGGAAAAAAGCATTCGAGCGGAATGAACAGTATCTCTTACTGCAGAAAGCGGCTTGTTGCGAGAAAGACCTACCGATTCAAAAGTAACGGTATCCCCCGGACCCACTCCTAAAACCGCACGACCGCCGGAAATTTCATTTAGCGTTAACAAAGCCGACGCTGTATTTGTTATATGTCTTGTGTAAGGATTCGTAACTCCGACACCGATTTTTATATTATTTGTAGACATGGAAACGGAAGTAAGTGTAACATAAGCGTCACGATTGTTGAAATGGTCTGTAATCCAGACGAAATCCGCTCCAATTTCTTCCGCTTTTTTCGCATAATAACAAACTTTAAGAACCGGTTCGTTAGGAACCAGCTCTATCCCGAAATTCATATTAAAAGTCCCTCCACATATCGGATTTATATCAAATTCATATCAAATTCATATCAGGTTTATATCAGATTTAACCAAAGCGTGTTATTCTGAACATCGATTTTATCGGGACCGCTTCAATTTCTTCAACACCGATTTTATCTACAAGTACGGTAACGACTACCGGTTTTGCTCCGGAGAGTTTTAGTTGAGAAATAACGTCTTTAATAGTATTTCCCGTAGTGATTACATCGTCTACGATCAAACAATTTTTCCCTCGAACTTCGCCGAAATTTCTGCTAAAAGTACCCTTCAAATTTTTCGACTCGCCCGTTCCCACCTTACCTTTTTTAGAATAATAAACCGAGAAATCGCACCCGAGCTCATCTGCCATAAAACCGGCTACAGGAACCCCGCTTGTCGAAACACCGACCACGGCATCGATTTCCTCATCAAGTTCAAGCGCCATATCACACAAAACCACAGCAGCACTTCTTAAACGAGTTGCGTTTTTACCCAAACTGCTCCAATCAATAGAAATATCCTTCGGCATAATATCGCTTGCAACCGGATTTTTATTTGTCAATAACCATACAATCGTTTCAGATGAAAGATTTAACTCGTCCGCAATTTGTCCCGTAGTCATCCCGCTTTTTTGAAGCTCTTCAGCCTTTTTTGACAAATCTTCAATTCTCATATTCATATTATCGCCTCAAATGATGTAAGATTTAATAATTATTTAATAATGTGATTATCTATAACCGTTCATATAAATAAAGTTATAGCATACTATAACAATAAAACATAATAAAAAAGATAAAAAATAAAAAGATAAAAATAAAAAGATAAAAATAAAAAGATAAAAATAAAAAGATAAAAAAAAATAAATCATTTTTTAAATAAAGAGTCAACTGACTTTACGTTTGTTTTTTGATTAGATTTTGTATTAGAATTTATATTAGATTTTGTATTGAAATTTTCATTGAAATTTTCATTTTGTGGATCTTCGGAATCATCAGAATCTTCGGAATCTTTGAAACCTTTTGATTTTTCGAAATTGTTGTTTCTTTTTGCAAACGATTTTTTTTTCTTTTTCATTTTTTTCCTTAACTTTGAGCCGCAAACCGGGCAATCCTCGCCTTCTTTAAAATGTCTGAAACATCCGATACACTGTTTTTGCCAAATTATTTGATCATTTATAACAGACTGTGCAACCGGTTTTATATCTATTTGAAGAAAAGATGCAACATTTTGTACAGAAAAATCATCCGTTATCAAAACACAACTTTTTTTATTTTCATCTAAACTTTCCATATTTTTATATTCTAATGCTTTAGCCAAAACATCTATATCCGTTTTTGAAAGTTCGTTTATATCTTTTGTCTTGGAAGCTGCTTCAATTACATCATTTCTAAACTTATCGGACACCGATTCAACTTTTAGCCCTTCGGACAATGCAACATCGAATCTGAGACGAGATTCCAAACTCTTCATTTCATCATAAACGGAAGAAACAGTCACCATTTTTGAGAAAGGGATGTTTACACCGCCCATAATAAATACTGCCGAATCCACAACATAAAAATAATCAGACAAATAAATACCGCCGAAAATCAAAATAAAGAATATAGAGAAAATAGCAGTTAAAAATATAAAAAATAAACGAATAGGGTTTAAAAAACAAACAAAAGAAAAAAAATTAAATATTAAAAAAAAAATATTAAAGAAAAAATATAGAAAAAAAATAACTCAGAAAATTCCGGAAAAGAATTATTCAAGACATTCGATATTTGCAACGCCTTCTTTTTGTGCAAGGTTTTTAGACATCATTCCGTTTTCTATCCAAACGGCATTCAATATAACGGTCGGGATAAAACATGTTGGTGTGAGTTTTCCGTTTTTTTCATTTTCCTGAAAAGTCGTATTGCAGGGTGTCATCATATTTTCCATAGGAAAAGTAAAAGTAGTACCCCATTTTTTGATTTTCTCGCATGTGGTGTCAATATTTACGATCGTAGTCATACCGTCGTCACCGACTTCTGCAGTAACGGTGCTGACGTGACCGCATATGTTTGTAAGACAAAGTTTAGTTACCATTTTTAAAAACTCCTTTGATAGATAATTGAAATATAAAGAAAATATAACAATCTTTATTTTTGTTGAACCTAATTTAAATTATTACAACATTATAATCCATATAGGATTTTTAGGAATATAAACTTTATTATTGAAAATCATTTTCAATAAGGAAATTATAGAAAAATTAAAAAGAAAAAATAAAGAAAAATGAAAAATATTAAAAAATAAAAAAGAAAAAAATGATAGAATAAAAATAATAAAATAAAAAACAATAAAATAAAAAACAATAAAAGAAAAACAATAAAAGAAAAACAATAAAAATGATAAAAGAAAAAAGAAAAAGAAAAAAAGTAATTATTTAAAACATTACTTTTTAGTTTTCATCTTCTTCAATATCTTTTTCTTCGTTATTTTCTTCCGTATTTATTTTTTTGTCGTATTTTTCAATAAACAGAACTTCTTTTATATCCGTATTTTCAAGGATATCGTTTGCCATTTTTCCTTTGGACAATAACCATCTTTGATTGAATGTAAGACCGAGCGGAATTACGATTTTTGCAATGCCGTCTTCGACTGTTACATCCGAGTCTATTATTCCTGTGTAAAAAGAGTAAAGTCCTTTGACTTTGTCAACGTCGTCTGATAAAACTTCGTCTATTGTGTAATTATAAACTACTGTTTTCCCTGCAAGAGGATTGTTAAAATCGATTGTTGCACGGCGACCGATAACTCTTGTAACGACACCTCTGCGACCGTCTTGCTCAATTACCATTCCGGGCTCGGCTCGACCGTCTTTAAATTTTGAAACGGAAACTCCGGAAACAAGGCGCGGATCTATGGGACCGAATGCTTTTGATTCGTCAAGAGTAATTTCAATTTCTTTCCCAACGTCTTTTCCGACAAAATCTTCGTCAAGACCGGGAATTGTATGACCGGCTCCGACTATAATTATGTCTCCGCCGTAAAGACCGTTTTCTGCGAAAACGCCTTCGTCTTTTGCAAGCTGTTCATCTGTTGTATCGAAAACCCCGCCGTCTTCAAATCGACCGGTATAATTAATTTTAATAAAGTCGCCTTTTTCAACTGCCATTAATATCACCTAAATAAAATAATAAAACGCCAAATAAAGGAATTAAAGGAATAAAAAATTAACGATAGATGTTATATTATATATACTATATATAAAAATAAAATGAAAAAATGTGAAAAAGAAAGCATGTAAGCCTTTATCACTATTTTTAAGGATAATGAAAATGAATGATATATAAAATAATTGTAAAAAAATAATTTAAATTAATTAATCAATTGATTAATCAATTAATTAATCAATTAAAGTATATCTACAATTACAATATATCGAGTCGTTTTATAAATAATTGATTATGAATAACGAATTATAATATAAACCGTTAGTTACAAATCATTGATTATAAACCGGGCGGTATGCAAGCATAGCCAGGAAAGCCATGATTACTCCAACGGCACAGGTTAACCAAGGATATCCTGCAAGACCCATTGAATCACTCATTATAAACCATGCAAGTAAAATTATGGCAAATGCAAAGCTGCCTAATGCTCCAATAACGATATTCTTAAGTGTCATAGGATATACATTTGCATCAAAGGATAAATAGTTTTTGAATAAAATTGAATAAAAACCGATTTCTTAATATAAATTGCACAAAAAATATTTAAAATACAAAAAAATAAAAGAAAAGAATATATAGATTAAAAACAATTAATTGTTTTACGGGAGCGGCAGGATGGCTACGGGACAAAAGTTCTGAGGAAAGTCTCCCCACCATCTTTCGAATCTGCGGACACCTGTAAAGGGTGTGCGGCGAGAGCCGGGGCAATGGCACAGAAACGATAACCTTGTCATGTATTGCAATGATACGAAAAAGTTGAGGTCTCATGACGGAAGGATGGAACGGCGAATCCCCGCAGGTGCAAGTTGTTTGGGATTACGGTGTATGATTCTGAAAGCACCGCCTGTTAAAAATACGCATAGCCGAATGCCATCGATTGCAGTGACTAAAGAGTTACGTCCGTTAAAAGAAAACGGATTAAGCAATAACAGAAGGGAGCTTACTCGCCGGACCCGTTTTTTATATAAATCTTATTTTGATTTTTAATAAAGGAGTTTTCATAAAAACATGAAAGACGTATTTCAAATTCGTGCGGGAGATATAGATATTCCAAACCCGATTGCACTTTCCCCGATGGCCGGGATTACGGATGCAGATTATGCGCTTGAAAATGCGCAAAATGCAGGGCTTGTAATTTTAGGGTCTTATAATTTAGATGAAATTTCAATAGAAGCGGCAAAAGAAACCGTTTTGAGAAACAGAAAAGAATTCATATTTGAAAAACCGCTTGATGCAATAGGAAATGAAATAAAGAAATATAGGGAAAATGAAGAAGGAAATGCGGCTTTGGCCGTAAGTGTCAGAGGACTTTCAATTGAAAAACTCGTGGAAGCTGCAAACTTTTTTAAGGAAAAAAATGTCATAATGGAATTGGACGTTCACTGCAGACAGCCGGAGTTTACGGAAAGAGGATTGGGCCAAGGACATTTAAGAAATATCGATTTATTAAAAGAAATTGTTACTGAAATTAAAAAAACAGGCGTTGTTTTGTCCGTTAAATTCAGATCGACTGTTGCTCCGCCCGAAATTGTAGCCTTGTTTTTTGACAGTTTGGGGGCAGATATTATTCATATCGATGCAATGATCGATGGCGGCGGACCGGATATAAATGCAATTAAGTCTGTTAGAAACGTGACAAAAAAATTGATTATTGCAAACAATTCCGTAACCGAATTTTCTGTTGCAAAAGAATTCTTCACAAACGGAGCCGATATCGTTTCTGTTGCAAGAGGAACAAAAGATAAAAATCTGATTACAACGCTTGTAAATCGAATCACGGAAAGACAAATCGATACCGGTTGGTACAATTCACCGTCACACATTTGCAGAGGCGGAGATAACAGAGGACTTGCTTTTTGCTGCCCTCCTGTAAAAAATTGCAGATTACTTTATAAGTTGGAAGAAGTGGGCTTAAGCCCGGAAGAATTTATAAATATAAAAGCAAGCGCAGTAAAAGGAACATTACTTGAATATGGAGACAGTACGTGTTTCGGCTCGCTTGCATGGTGCTGTAAAGCAAGCAAACCGTGCTATATAAGAGACGGAACATTGAAACAGTTAAATCTCTCAAAACCGGAATACTCAAAGCTTAAAAAACAAATGTCTGAAAAAATCGTAGACAAAATATTTGAAAAA
>JAAYST010000089.1 GCA_012518265.1 Candidatus Methanofrustulum fimipullorum
AACTATATAATCTATATAATTATGTTATAAATATGTTATAATTATGTTACTAATTATAATATGTTTGTAATTTTGTAATTATTAATACAAACAAATAAATATTATTTATGTTCAAATACTCTATTATAAATTTTCTAATTACTAATATGTTATTTTTATATTTAACATATCAGTTTTAGGATATTTAAAAACAAAGGTTAGTGTAATTATGAGTGATACAAAACAAAATACAAAAGGAAGTACAAAAAAAGATTCTGTTGAATTTTACCTTGCAAAATATTCAAATGCGTACGGTGTTTCCGGAAATGAAACAGAGATTTCTCAAATGTTAAAAGACGACTTAAAAGACTATGTCGATTCGATTGAAACCGATTCAATGGGCAATTTTATTGCTGTTAAAGAAGGTGATCAAAACGGACCAAAAATCATGTTGGCGGCTCACATGGATGAAATCGGTTTAATGGTAAAACACATAGATGACAACGGTTTTTTAAAATTTGTGAAAATAGGCGGCTGGTTTGATCAAACACTTTTGAATCAAAGAGTAATCGTTCACACGCAAAACGGAACAATTTACGGAGTAATCGGTTCAAAACCTCCTCACGTAATGACGCCCGAAGACTCGAAATCACCCATTAAACACAAAGACATGTTTATCGATGTCGGCGCCAAAGATAAAGAAGATGCGGAAAAGCTTGGAATTCGCCCCGGAACTTATATAAGCATCGATCGCGACTTTAAAAAGCTTGCAAACGACCGCGTAACTTCAAAATCTTTCGACAACCGCGCAGGCGTTGTAATCATGCTCGAAGCGATTAAACGATTGTCCGGGAAAAAATTAAAATCAACGGTTTATGCTGTTGGAACGGTTCAAGAAGAAGTAGGCCTTAAAGGTGCAAAAACCTCAACATATTTGTGCGACCCCGACGTTGCAATCGCAATAGATACAACAATTCCTGGCGACCACCCGGGAATTACTAAAAACGATTCGGCTTTGGAAATCGGAAAAGGACCCGTAATTACCGTAGTCGATGCGTCCGGCCGAGGCTTAATTGCAAGTCCGCAAGTATTAAAATGGCTTGAAGAAACGGCCAAAAAATCAAAGATTCCGATACAATTGGGAGTCGGAGAAGGCGGAACAACAGACGCAACATCAATTCATTTAACAAAAACAGGAGTTCCGACAGGAACAATAAGTATCGCAACAAGATATATCCATTCTCCCGTTGAAGTTTTAGATTTAAAAGATATGGAAGAAAGCATCAATTTACTCGTTGCGGCAATAAAATCGGCAGATAAGTATTTCTGAAAAATATAAAAAAATATAAAAAATATTTTTTGAAAAATATAAAAAAATATAAAAAAATATTTTTGGAAAAATATAAAAAAATACTCCGGGAAAATTCTCTAAAAAAAGAAAAAAGTAATAAAAACGCGAAAGCGTTTTCATTACTTTTATAGATTTTTATATTTACAATTATTTTATAACTCGTTTTGTTTGTTGTTCTATTTGTTTTCTTATAGAAAGTAAATTAGTTTTTTTCCTGCAAGCGGGGCAAGTAAACATATTATCATTTACTGGATACGGGAGATTTCCTTTTTCATATACTTGTCCTCTTTCAAAATTCGCTTGAATTTTGAATTTGTTTTTACAATTCGGGCAATCAAAATCTATAATTGCGTTTTTCGGGATTTTGTCCTGCTTCTCAATTTTTTGTCCTTGGCTTGGCGGCATAATTCTGTAAATCTGTGACGTTTTCGTCTCACATATTTTGTATACAGGCCCGTCAAAACTCATTCTGAGAAGATTGTAATATCTTGTAATTGCATCGTCGAGTTCCGGATTTTCGTTATAATTTGTAATTTCCATTCCCATTTCTTTCAAATCACCGATTTTTATCGACCTTGAATGAGTAAGCCACTTTGAATGGTCGCAAAGTGTTTTTGCAATTTCGGACGCTTTTTTGTACTTTTGCTCATCGCTCATTTGCTTATTTTTTTCATTATTTAGGAAATATTTGAAAAGCCAATCGGAAACAAGCGTTTTCGATAAATTTTGTGCATTTTCACACTGTTGTATTTCTCCAAGTGAAATCTGTTGCATAATCGGCGCATAAGCTGGATTCATTTTTCCGTCTTTTTCCGACTCTTTCTTAATTTTTTCCAAATCTTGAAGAAATGCGCCGGCGGAAAGTTTTTTCCCGTTTGAGAGAATTTGTGCGTCAATTGGTCCGAGCGCTGATGTTGCTCCCATCAAAATTTCATTTCCGGACATCGCAAAAATTGTTCCCGCACTCTTTGCCGAGCCCGGAATTATAATTGCAACATCGTCAAATTTGTCTCTTATCAATTTCACCAAATCTTCAACAACTTCGGCGTATCCGCCCGGCGTTTCAATAATTATATCGAGTTTATTTCCGGTCAAATTTTCAAGTTGATCGTCAAAAGCCAAAATA
>JAAYST010000090.1 GCA_012518265.1 Candidatus Methanofrustulum fimipullorum
AAAATACTTTTTTTAAGAATTTCTTTTTAAAAAAATACTTTTTTAAGAATTTCTTTTTAAAAAAAATACTTTTTTAAGAATTTCATTTTAAAGAAATACTTTTTTAAGAATTTCATTTTAAAAGAAATACTTTTTTAAGAATTTCATTTTAAAGAAATACTTTTTTTAAGAATTTCTTTTTAAAAAAAAAACTTTTTTAAGAATTTCTTTTTAAAAAAATACTTTTTTAAGAATTTCTTTTTAAAGAAATACTTTTTTAAGAATTTCTTTTTAAAGAAATGCTTTTTTAAGAATTCCATTTTAAAGAATTTCTTTTGACATGAATGTTCCGTCGAATTCGTATCCGAATTTTCTATAATATTCGCGAACACCGATTCCGCTGATTACCGATATTTTGTTGTAACCTGCTTCTTCTGCAATTTGTTCCGCTTTTTCCAAGAGTTCTTTTCCGTAGCCTTGGTGTTGGCGGCTTCTGTTTGCAAAGTCTTCTGTCTCCCCTACGGGAAGCATCGTTCCGTATACATGAAGCTCACGAATTAGTGCCGCATCCTATTTGTGTTTCGGTTCAAAATACGGAAATCTCAAACGACAAAATCCGGTTAAGATGTCGCATTTGGTGTCGGAAAATTCAATAAAATGCTCAAGTCCTTCACAGCATTCATATTTTTCAACGCTGAGTTTTATATTTGAATATTCGGGTTCGGTTCCTCTAAGAATATTGTGGCCGACTTCACGACAACGAATGCAGTTGCAGCGTTTCCCTTGCTTTTTTAGGATTTCTCCTGCCGTTTGGCGTATGTTGCTTTTTTTAACGCCTGCTAAAATCTGCTGCGCCGGGATGTCACGCTGAATTCTTTGAAGACGAGTCCATCTCGGGAGAATTTCTTTAATTTTTGAGATTAATTTTGGTCCCGATTCATCGTCCAAAGGCGTAAATTCACCGCGCCGCCACATTTTTTCAAGTTCGGTTCCTTCTGTAACAAGAGTCGGGTATAATTTTATATAATCGGGTTTAAAGTTCGGGTTTGAAAAAAGTTCGGTGAAACCTTCGATTTCGCGGGTCTCATCTGTTTCGAAAAGGCCGGGCATCATATGAAATCCGACTTTGAAACATTTGTTTCTAAGATTTTTATTGGCCGAAATCGTGTCGGCTACAGTATGCCCTCTATTCATTTTTAGCAAAACGTCGTCAAATATGCTTTGAACTCCCAATTCGACTTTAGTTCCGCCCAATTTCAAAAATAAATCGATGTGTTCATCGAGTGCCCAATCGGGTCTTGTTTCAAATGTTATTCCCGTATTTCGAACTTCGGCGGTTTCATTTGCTTTTTGAACTTCTTCTAAAGGAATAAACGTACCTGTAGGTGTTTTTATCGTTTTTGCCCGATCTCTCCAAACGGGTGGCTTCTCAAAAAAAGAATGGTCGTTAAACGCTTCAAGACAACGTTTTACAAACCACTCCTGATAATCTAAAGTTCTTGCCGAAAAAGTACCGCCCATTATTATTAATTCGGCTTTTGAAACGTCATGACCGATGGTATTTAATTGAACCAATCTTGATTTTACCTGATCATACGGATCAAAATTGTACTGGAAAGCACGCATTGCGGCGGGCTCACGCCCCATATAACTTTGAGGCGATTTAAACTCGGAATCAGGACCTCCGGGACACGGAATACATTTTCCGTGAGGACAAGGAGAAGGAGAAGTCATTGCGGCAATTACGGCAACGCCCGAAATAGTTCGAACAGGTTTTCTCTGTAAAATAAATCTCGTTTTTTCCATTTCTTCAGGAGATGCCCTAATAAAAATATCGCCGTTACTCGGAAGTGTACTCAATTTGTAAATTTTACACGATTCCTTTTTTATTTTATTCAAATCAGCTTCCGTTTCAACATTACCGTTTAATACGGCATCCAAAATATAACGACAAGCTTCATTGAATTGCTCATCGGAATCGTCGTACTCGTGATAAGCCAAAAAAACACCCCGAATATAAATATTTAAATAGAACTGTTACGATTTTATATGTTTTATTGTAACTTTAATGTTTTATTATAACTTTAAGTTTTATTAATGTGTAAAATCGTTTAAAGCATATATAAAACTGTTGAAATAAAAATTATAAAACAAACGAAAGAGATGAAAATTGTGGATAATAAAAAAAGCGAAAATCATATTTTAATATTCGGGCATAAAAATCCGGACTCGGATTCCGTCATGTCGGCAATTGCGCTTTCTCATTTGAAAAATGAAACGGGATTTTATACAAAGCCTGTAATTACGGATCCTGTTAACAGAGAAACCGAATTTGCGTTAAATTACTTCGACATAGAAGTTCCGGAAAAAATCGAGAATGTAAAAGCAAGACTTTGCGACATTATATACGACAAAGTTCCTGGAATTTCAAAAAGTGAAACTATTATTTCCGTTTATGAAAAAATGGAAAGTCAAAATCATCAAACGCTTCCGATTATCGATTCCGACAAAAAACTTGTAGGAATTGTTACGATGAAAGATATCGCGATGGGATTAATCAGAAGCAAAGGAGAAGTTGATACAACTTTGGGAAATATAAGTTTGGGACTTTCGGGAAAACTTTTGTACGAAACTGACGGAATTAGAAATAAAAAGATTTACGGAATGCCAAAAATTGCCGCATTCGACATTGAAAAGTTTTTGCATGAATTGTCAAAAACGGATATCGTCTTAGTCGGAAACAGACCGGAAGTTATATTAAAATCGATTGAAGCGGGCGTTTGTTTAATAATAATTACAGGCGAAGAAAATAACGATTCGATAGATGAAAAAATTGTAAATATGGCAATCGAAAGGGGAGTTCCTTTAATTTCAGCTCCCGGAAAAACTTATGAAGTCTCAAGACTTTTGCCGCAATGCAATCTTATTTCATCGATTATGAAATCGGAAAACATAATAAAATTCGACCGTATGGAAGCAATAGATGACATAAGAGACGAAGTGGTTTCAAAAGCGTACAGAAACTTTCCTGTAACTGATGAGGAGGGTCGTTTTTTGGGTTTTGTCGGAAAAAGGCATTTAATAAATCCTGCCAAAAAATCTGTAATTTTAGTAGACCACAACGAATACAGCCAAAGCGCCGACGGAATAGAAGACTCGGAAGTTATAGAAATAGTCGACCACCACAAAATTGGTGACATATCAACCTCAATGCCTATTGCGTTTAGAAACGAGCCTCTTGGGAGTACTTGTACGATAGTTGCCAAACTTTACAAAGAGCAAAATGTAAAAATTCCTGAAAGAATAGCAGGAGCGCTTCTAACCGGAATTTTATCAGACACACTTTTATTTAAATCGCCAACGACTACAAAAGAAGATATTGAAATTACAAAAAAATTGTGTGAGATTTTAAAAATAAACGAAAAAGAAATGGAAAAGTATGCGATGGACATGTTTAAAGCCGGAACGTCTCTTGAAGATTTGAGCATTGAAGAAATATTCAATTCCGACTTTAAAGAAATAAAAATCGGAAATCAAATTTCAGGAATCGGCCAAGTGTTTACACTTGACGTTGAAAAACTTTTCATGCGAAAATCTCAAATTCAAGATTATTTAAAAGAATGTCGAAAAAATAATCCGTACAAAGTAACAATGCTTGTGATTACCGATATAATAAACGAAGGGTCGTACATTTTTTATGACACCGACGAAATAAAATTAATAGAATACACCTTCAATGAAAATCCCGAACAAGGAATGTATTCAAACGGTTTGATTTCAAGAAAAAAACAACTTGTTCCACAGCTTTCAGCTGCTTTTGAAAAAATAGAAAACGAAAATAGATAATTAAAAGAAAAAATAAAACTTCCGTTAAAATCATAAAAAAGGAAAAGCCGGTTTCCGGCTTTTCCTAAAAGAATAAAACGGAAAATAGGTTTTTCATAAAAAAAATAAAACGAAGCAACAAAATTAGGCCACCGACACCAAAACCGCAACAGAAAAAGAATAAAACAAAGCAACAAAATTAGGCCACCGACACCAAAACCGTAAAGGAAAAAAATAAAACGAAAAAACAAAATTAGGCCACCGACGCTAAAACCGTAACGGAAAAGAATAAAACGAAACGGCCGTTAAAATTATAAAAAGAATGAAACCAAATTCGAGTTTTCACAAATTTTAAAAAAACGGGACATTCGGAAAAATCTTAAAATGCGCCGCCCTGAAACGAAAAAATAGGTGCAAGGGCGTATCAAGAAAAAGGGAAAAACGGAAGGTGGGGTTTTCATAAAAAGAATAAAACGAAGCGGCCGTTAAAATTATAAAAAGAATGAAACCAAATTCGGGTTTTCATAGATTTTTAAAAAAACAGAGATTCGGAAAAATCTAAAATGCGCCGTTCGGAAACGAAAAAAATGGGTGCAAGGGCGTATCAAGAAAAAGGGAAAAACGGAAGGTGGAGTTTTCATAAAAAGAATAAAGCGGAAGGTGGGGTTTTCTTAAAAAGAATAAAGCGGAAAAACAAAATTAGGCCACCGACACTAAAACCGCAACGGAAAAGAATAAAACGAAGCGGCCGTTAAAATTATAAAAAGAATAAAACCAAATTCGGGTTTTCATAAATTTTAAAAAAAGAAAAAGAAAAGATGTTTTTTAAAAACATCAAAAATCAAAGCGTGATTGCTCAAAAATTAAAGTGGAAGTACTCCAAAATAGTACAAAATTATCGACAAAATTGCGCCGAAAACACCACCAAAAGCACATAGAATTATTGTAATCCAGTCACGTATTAATTCGGAAACCGAAGGCAACCAGGGTAAAAAGAACGAAGCGACAATAATTACAATAAAACCGAGAGCGATATTTATAATTATGTTTTTTACTGTTTTAAGTACTTTGACCAAAACATAACCCAAAAGCACTGCGATTGCAAGAATTATTATAATATTTAAAATATCCATAATTTACCTCTTTTTTGTTATATATAAATTTATTTGTTACAAATTTATTTGTAACAAATTTATTTGTAACAAATAAATTGATAAGTGCAATATGTTGTTTTTTCATATAAAATTATCTTAAAATCTTAAAATATAAAATATTAAAATTTTAAAATATAAAATGAAATAATATCAAAACGTCTTAAATTCTCCGTTTATTAACCTTTTCATAAATGAACCGATATCGGCCAATTCTTCATCGATAACGGATTCCGCTTCTTTTTGAATCTTATTGAAGTTTGCACCCGATTCCGGAATGATTTGAGCGCTTGCGACAAGCGGTTTATCTATCGGTTTTCCGATTTGTGAAAGAATATTAATATATATATCATCTATTCCGTCGATTTCTTCCGCCGTTCTTTTTGCTATTTCGCGTGAAAGAAGGTTGTAAATTTTTCCGATGTGGTTAATCGGATTTTTGCCGCTTGTCGCTTCCATACTCATAGGACGCCCGGGAGTAATTAAACCGTTTGAACGGTTTCCGCGACCGACCGATCCGTCATCGCCCATTTCCGCAGAAGTTCCGGTAACTGTCAAAAAGACGGATTCTGCTGAAATGTCGTCTGCAGCATTCAAATAGACATTTGTTTTTCTTTGTGTTAAATCGTTTGCAAGGCCTTCGATATAGTCTTTTACCTCTTCAGAAATTGAAACGTAAGAATCGATGTCGTCAACATAGCGTCCGACAAAACCGCTGCAAACTGTCAAATCGATTTCGTCTTTATTTCTGACACCCATTACTTTAATATCTTCACCGATTGCCTTTATTCTCTTTTTATTTTTCAAATCATCGATTAAAAGGCGTTCCGTTTCATAAACTAGAGTTTCAAGTTCGGAGAAGGGAGCGTGCCCGACACCGAAAGATGTATCGTTTGCAAGGGGTAAAATGTTTGCGTTTTCATTTCTTGAAAAAACATTACACAAATCGGAAGAACCTTGGCCTAATTTACAATCGATAATGACATCGGAGTCAATGTTTAAGCTTTCGACCGTATTTTTCAGATATTTGCGAGCCGCTTTCAAAGCAACCGCATCTGCCGGAAATTCGTCTCCGTTGAATTCTTTTGTTGCACGGCCGACAAGCAAAATATAAATCGGTTTGATAACTTCGCCGCCTCCGAATGCCGGATTTGATCGCCCCGCCACAATTTGAGTCTCATCGGTATTGTGATGCAAAACACAGTCATAGCGTTTAATATACTCGGCACAAAGCGCCTGACTTACAGATTCGGCAATGCCGTCTGCGATACTGTCAGGGTGCCCTACCCCTTTTCTTTCTACAATTTCAATCTGCTTTTTTTCCATAGCAACGGAATTCGAACGTTCAACAACTATATTGCGTACCATTTTTAATCACATAAAATCCGTAATTCGTTTTAAAATAGATGTTTAAAATAGATGTTTTTTAAAAAAAAATATATAAAATTAATACAAAATAATAATTAAATGATAACTAAATAATACAAAATAAAAAATGTAAACTTACAAGGGTATTAAATGTACGAATAATATATAATTCTATCCATCGAATATAA
>JAAYST010000091.1 GCA_012518265.1 Candidatus Methanofrustulum fimipullorum
ATATAATAAAAAAATTGAAATCTATATAAGGAAGTTGAAATAAATATAAGGAAATTGAAACCGATATAATAAGAAAATTGAAATCGATATAAGGAAGTTGAAATCAATATAAGAAAATTGAAACCGACATCGGAAAATTAAAAAATCGAGCGCATAGCGCTCGATTTTTTTATATTCTTTTCATCTCATTTTATTTTTTGAATATTTTGTTCACTTTGAACTATGATTTCGAGTTTTTCGTTATACAGTTCCACTTTCCCTTTTACTCCTATTTTATCTCCTTCTTTATATTTTTCCAAAACTTCAGCCGCACCGTTTTTATTTGGAATGAATATTTGAAACGGTTTTGAAGGTTTTGAATTTTCAAGTTCCATAATAATTATTGCATGTTCTCCTTTGAATGTTTTTCGAACCGACAGAATTTCTCCCATAACGTACGCCTGTTTTCCTATATCTTCTTCTGCCGGAATTATTGCATCTTCTTGAAAATCGTGACTTTTAAACGGTTCAAACGAAAGCCATAATAAAATTGCGGTTGACGTAATCATAAAAAGGAGAATTATAATAATTGCACTTTCTTTTTTCATAAGTTTTTTAGAATACATGATACATAAAAGTCTGTGCAATCAATTATTTGTTTTTATTTTTGAAAAAAAGGAAAATTTATATATGCTCCGGCCGGGATTTGAACCCGGGTCGTAGGAGTGAGAATCCTAAATGATTGGCCGAGCTACACTACCGGAGCATTTTTAATAAGTAATAAACAAATAAATATAAAAAATAACAAATAAAAATCTAATAAAAAAATAAAATAAAAATAAAAAAATAAATTTAAAATTTAAAACGAAGTTTTAAATTTAATTTTAAATTTTATATTTAATTTATATTTAAATTTCAGCTAAACTGAAAAGTCGTTTCTAATATATATTTATTTTGTTTTTAACACTTTAGACGTTTTCCGATTATATATATTTCTTCCAATTCTTTTGCCACTTGTTCTTTATTTTCATAGGTTTTATCGGTAAGCATTCCGAATTCTTGCAAAGCGCCCGGAATTACTTTTTTTTCTTTTGCATATTTTATGATGTCTTTGTTCGTTGCAGGATATTTTATTTCTTTTAAAATATTTCTGGTTTGTTGCGGTAAAATTTCAAAACTTTCACTAGTTGCCATTTTTTTCCTTCCTATATTCTTTTGTTTTAATATTCTTTAAAAAGTGTTTAAACAGTTTTTAAACAGTTTTTAACAGTTTTTAAATAGTTTTGTTGGAATTTGCAGTAAAATTACAAACTCCGGTTTTTATTATGTTTCAATACTATTTATAGTTAACACAAAAAAGAAAAATCGTAGCAAATATGTTTCACATTATTTTACCGTTTCTATTCTTTTTATTCTTTTTATTCTTTTTCTTCTGTTTTTAACTTTTGAATAATTTCTTCCGTTTTTAACCCTTGAATAACTTCTTCCTGTTTTTTTATGCTCATTTTCATTATTTGTTCAAATATATTTTTTATAATAATTTTATCCATATTCTTTTCATCGGCAATTTCTTCTGCTCTTTTTATTACAATGTCATTTTGCGTTTGGTTGAAAATCGGTTGGTTCGTTTCTTTTTTAATTAATCCGATTTTTTCAGAAATAAGCATTCTTTCGAAAATGAGATCCAATATTTGAAAATCTATATTTTCTATGCTTGTTCGCAAATCGTTTATGTTCGTTTTATTCGAATTTTCATCTTTTTTATTCATATTTCTTCTTTCTTCATTCATATTTCTTCTTTCTTCATTCTTCTTTTTTTTCTTTATTTCTATAACTTTATATAATATCACAAAATCATTATGTATTTATTCTAATAAACCCTTGTATATTCGGTTTATTAATAATTATTAATTTCGGTGTATAAAATCATGTCAGAAAGTGATAAGTCTTCAAAAGAAATGACTCTTCCTCCTAAAAGTTCTTTCGGGGATTGGTTTAATTCAATTATAGAGCTCGGAAAAATAATGGATGTCAGATACCCTGTTAAGGGACTGTATGTCTGGTATCCGTTCGGTTTCGGAATTAGAAAACGTGTTTATAATGTTTTAAGAGAATTGCTTGACAATACAGGTCATGAAGAAGTGATGTTTCCGCTTTTAATTCCGGAAACGGAATTTATGAAAGAAGCGGAGCATATAAAAGGTTTTGAAGACGAAGTTTATTGGGTTACAAAAGGGGGACTTTCACCTCTTGACATAAACTTGGCTTTAAGACCCACAAGTGAAACAGCAATTTATCCTATGTACAAACTTTGGATCAGATCTCACACAGATTTTCCGGTTCTTTTATATCAGGTTGTAAATACTTTCAGATATGAAACGAAGGCAACAAGACCTTTAATAAGACTTCGCGAAATAACTTCTTTTAAAGAAGCGCATACCGTTCATGCAACTTGGGACGATGCGGAAAAACAAGTTGATCGTGCGGTAGATATCTATATTCAGTTTTTTAAAAGATTGGGAGTTCCCGTTTTAATTTCAAAACGGCCCGATTGGGATAAGTTTCCAGGAGGGGACTATACGATTGCGCTTGACGTAATTATGCCTGACGGAAAAACTCTTCAAGTCGGAACGTGTCATCATTTGGGCATTAACTTTGCCAAAACATTCGATATTAAATATGAAGATGTAGACGGAAACCAGCAATATGCAAATCAAACATGCTACGGAATTTCAGAGCGCTGTATCGCCTCTTTAATTTCAGTTCACGGAGACGACAAAGGGCTAGTTTTGCCGCCCGAATTTGCACCTGTTCAAGTCGTAATAATTCCGATTTTATTTAAGAAAAATTCTGAAGAAGTATTAAATGCATGTAAAAAAATTTCAGACGATTTGAAATCTATAGGAATTAGAGTTGAAACGGATGCAAGCGATTTAAGACCCGGTGCAAAATATTACAAGTGGGAAATGAAAGGCGCTTGCGCAAGAATTGAAATCGGTCCAAGAGATATCGAAAACAAAACCGCTGTCGTCGTTCGTCGCGACACGGGCGAAAAATCGTTTGTTCCGCTCGATGATGTAACTGTATTTATTTCAAATATGTTTGAAAACTTCTGTAACGACTTGTACGAAAAAGCCGAAATCGAAATGAATGAACGAATATTTTCATGTACTGATTTAAAAGAAGTTTCTTCAAAACTCGGCAAAGGTGTTGCCACAATTTACTGGTGCGGGAGCGAAGACTGCGGAAAAGAAATGGAAGACAGAATAGATGCCGGAATTTTAGGAATCCCAAACATTGACAATGTTACAACAGGAAATTGTCCGATTTGCGGAAATTCAACAGACAAAATCGTTTATGTCGCAAAAAAATATTAATATATTAATCAAAACTTTCAACAAAAAGAGTGAGAAAAAATAAATATGATATCAAAACAAGAAGCGCTCGATTTTTTAAAAGAATTAAATTGTCCTGAAAATGTAATCAAGCATTGCATTTGTGTTTCAAAAGAAGCAGTTTTAATTGCCGAGGCAATAGAAGAAAACGGAATTTCAGTAGATGTTGAACTCGTTGAAATCGGTGCGCTCTTACACGATGTCGGGCGAAGCATTTCACACGATATCGATCACGCAATAATCGGCGCTCGCCTGGTTTATGAGGCAGGATTTGACACTCGTCTTGTAAATATCGTTAAAAAACATATTGGAGCCGGACTCGACTCTGAAGAAGCTGAAATAAACGGGCTTCCTCCGGATAATTATATCCCAGAGACAATTGAAGAAAAAATAGTGGCACATGCCGATAATTTGTTTAAAAGTTCGGAAAAGATTACCCTTCAAAGAAGAATTGAAATCATGAAATCCAGAGGAAATTCCGAAAAAGCGATATTGCGCACAATTAAATTGGCAGAAGAAATAGATGAAATGGCAAGTAAAAAAACAGTTTAACCGTTTTTAAAGTTTCAATATTTTTATTGTTTTTTAAGTTTCAATATTTTTTCTTTTTTTATCTTCTTTTTTTCTTTTTTGTTTTACTTCTTATTTTATTTTTTATTTTTCTTCTTATTTTCATGTAAAAACTCATCTGTCGCAATATATTTATTTATCAAAAAATTATATATTCAAATCAGAATCACTTTAATTATCAAATATGATTAAATTATGTTATCTGTAGTGTTTATTCTCTTTCATTTCTTTTCTTAAAATCAAAATCGCATACTGTCGAATATGGTAACAAATCCGGTATCGATAATCTTTATTATATGTCGTGTTCTTTAATACAATACTTGAATGATTTGATTTTTAAATCATAAATTCTTAATTATTATCGATTAATAAAACTAAAACTACAATAAAACGATAAGGGTGCATATTTTGACTATTATAATATATACAACGGAAGTTTGTCCTCGATGTAATATTCTTAAGAAATATTTTGATTCAAAAAATATATCCTACAAAGAAGAAGATATGGCTTCTGTAGATTCTTTAACCGAACTTGCAATGAACAATATTTTTACAAACGCGGCTCCGGTTCTTAAAATAGGTGATGATTTTTTTACATCGGACAAATTATTTAAAGAAATGAACGTAAACGAATCTTTAATAGAATCTTACATTGAATCTAACAAGTAATAGAATCTTACAAGTAATGGAATCTAAAAAGTAATATACAATATACAATTAGTATAATAGAAAAATAGACGGGGTTATTATTCATGTCTTCAAATATAGAAAAAACGGATAAAATTAAAAGTATACAACAGTCGACGTTCGACGGTACGTTTTTGCCTACAATGCCGCAAGTTCGAACGACGAGCGGTTATGTTCTGGATTGGGACAGAAATGAGATTGTAAATTTGCTTCTCAAAGAAACTCAGCTTTCCAAACGATTTTACGGAATTCCGGGAATTACTCGTGAAGAGGCGGTCGACATTGCAAAAGATGCTGAATCGCGCATTCGTCAAATGAATCTCAAATTTTTATCAGGTCCTTTAATTCGCGAAATCGTGAACTGTATTTTGCTTGAACGCGGTCACAGCGAATGGAGAAACGTAATGACAAGAGTCGGAACTTCAGTATACGACGCGTGTGAAATTGACAGCGGTCTTGGCTTTGAAGCAAACGATAATGCAAATCAGCTCGACAATGCCGAAACTTCACACAAAAAGAAAGCCGACAAAATGTCAAAAGAACAAAATTTGCTTTTGATGCCAAAAGAACTTTCAGATATGCATTTAAACGGCGATTTTCATATACACGACCTTGAATATTTCGGAACTCGTCCGTTTTGCCAAGATTGGGATTTGAGATATTTCTTCTATTACGGTCTAATGCCTGACGGGCTCGGTATTCAGTCAAGCGTTGCCGGTCCTGCAATGAATGCCGAAGTTGCAATTCTTCATGCCGTAAAAGTAATGGGTTCGGCTCAAACCAATTTTGCGGGCGGTCAGGGTTTTTACAATTTTCTAACATTCTTGGCACCTTACTTCGTCGGAAAATCTGAAAAAGAACTTGAACAGTTAATGCAGATGTTCGTATACGAAATGATGCAAATGATGTGCGCAAGGGGCGGACAGACGGTATTTTCATCAGTTCAATTGTCTCCCGGAGTTCCGACACTTTGGAAAGACAAACCTGTCGTTGCGAAAGGAAAAGTCTGGGACGGAAAAGAAGGGCCGCAGCACGAAAAACTTTGGACGTACGGTGAGCTTGAAAAAGAAGTTCGTTTGGGTTTCAAAGCTTTGATGACAGTTATGTTAAAAGGCGATGCGTGGGGAAAACCGTTTAGTTTCCCGAAACCGGAAATTTCAATTGAACCCGATTTCATGAAAGAAGATGAAGAGTTCAATTTAAACAATCCCGATGTCCCTACTTACAAAGAACTTTATCGCCTCACTTTCGAGCTGGCGGCAAAATTCGGAACTCCGTATTTTGACAACCAAATCCCGGAATATCGCGGTGCCGGCGAAGGAATCAGCTGTTATCAATGCTGTGCTTATCAATTCTCGGCAAATCCGACAGACGATTCGGAATTTGACGACAAATTGTATTTCAGAGACGGAAAACACTTTTCAATGGGTTCGTGGATGGTTATGTCTTTGAATTGTCCGCGAGCCGCATACAAAGCGGAATACGACGACGATTTGCTTTTGGCCGAATTGAAACATTTAATGAACAAATCGGTTGAAGTTTTCCACATCAAGAAAAAGTGGATGCAACATCTCTTGGATTGCAACAGAATTCCTTTTGCATCTCAAACTCCGCGCGATCCGAATACGCACGAAAAAGGTATGATTGCGGTTGATTTTGACAGTCTTGTATACACTATCGGAGTTGTAGGAATTAACGAAATGGTCAAATATCACACAGGTTACGGAATTCACGAATCCAAAGACTCGTATCGTTTTGCAATCAAAATGATGTATGAGATGAAACTTTATGCTCAAAAGCTTTCCGAAAAACACGGAATTACGATTGCTCTTGCCAGAACTCCGGCAGAAACGACAGCTCAAAGATTTGCGGTTTCCGATTTGCTTAATGTAAAATATGCATCGAAAGCCGAAAATAATATGAACGGAGACGTTGAGACGACTAAAAAAGAATTGGGCACTACAAAAGACTTGCCCGTTTATTACACAAACGGAACTCACATTCCGGTTTCGGCCGACATTTCGATAATCGATCGTATAAATTATGAACAAACCTTCTTCCCGATAGTAGACGGCGGAAATATTTTGCACATTTGGCTCGGCGAAGGTAATCCCGACCCTGACGGATTGCAGGAAATGGCGATGTACATTGCACAAAAAACACAAACGGGATACTTTGCGTTTACAAGAGATATGACTGTTTGTTTAGACGAAGGATACGTTGCATCAGGAATTAAAGACAGTTGCCCCAAATGTAATTCTACAAACATCGACCACCTGTCAAGAATTACCGGATATTTACAGTCTGTAAGCGGATGGAACGCCGGGAAAAAACAGGAACTTATCGATCGAACAAGAGTCAATACAAATCAACTGAGATCGTAAACTTGGGCTTACATAAATTCCGGTTTACATCTAACGTCTATAATCTACAATCTTTTCAATTTTTGAAAAAGTCCGGGCCGGACTTTTTCAAAACGTTTGAAAATGCCAAACGGCAAACTTGGCAGATTTTGCCCGCTTTGCAAATTTTGCGTAGCAAAATTTGCAAAGCGAAAAACGAAACAGATGATGAAACTAATCGTCAAAAACGAAACAGATGATGAAACTAATCGTCAAAAACGAAACAGATGATGAAACTAATCGTCAAAAACGAAACAGATGATGAAACTAATCGTCAAA
>JAAYST010000092.1 GCA_012518265.1 Candidatus Methanofrustulum fimipullorum
AATATTATTATCTTTAAAAATTTATAAAAGTTATAATTTATAAAAATTATATAAATTATTTAATGAAAATATAATTACCTGTATTCACGGATAGAATAGTACTTAACCCTTTTAAACCTTTTGGCAAAATATATAAAAAAAGGTGAAAAAGAGAAAAAATGGATAAATAAGAAAATTATGAAAATAGAAAAAAAATATGAAAAATAAAAATATGAAAATAGAAAAAAATGGAAATTATTCTTCTGCTTCATTAAAAACTTTAAGTACGGCCGATTTTAATTCAGCTTCAGTAAAAGGTTTTCGTATATAACCTGCGGGTTCTTTGAATTCCGCATCATCCAAAATACTTTGGTCGGAATATGCAGTAATATATATAACAGGAATATTCCATTTTTTCATAATATAATCAGCCGTTTCGATTCCGGTCATTGAACCTTTTAATGTAATATCCATTAAAACAAGATCGGGAAAGGTTTTTTCAACCCGATCTATAGCATCTTGACCGGTTGCGGCAATCCCGGGAACCAAATATCCCATATCACGAAGTATTTTTTTAATCCCTAAGGCAACGATATTTTCGTCTTCGACGATTAAAACTTTTTTTGACATAATAATTAGCCTCTAAATCGATATACAACTATATTATGTTGATTCAATATATTAACTTTGTTTAAAATTGGCTTTTTCCGAGCTCATTTGAAGTTCATTTGATTTTGAAAGCTCATTTGAAGTTCATTTGATTTTGAATTATGATAAATATCCCGATTCATATGTCAATTCCGGCCCATCATAATCATTATCGTGCTCGTGCTCGGATTCCGATTCTATCGGGAAATATATATGGTATTTAGTTCCGCTTTTAAAATCCATCGTAATTGTTCCGTTTATTTGTTCAACTAGTGCAAAAACGAGTTGAAGTCCCAAACTTTGACCGTCTTCTTTTTCAAAATCTTCCGGATTTGAAATTCCGTCGTCTCCGACTTCCATATCTATTATTTCTTTTCCGTTTTCGTAAATCCGGTTCATAACTATCCAAATGTTTCCGTCACACCCTTCCAGAAATGCGTATTTTAAAGAATTTGTAATTAATTCGTTTATGATAGTTCCAAGCGGTGTTGCAATGTCAATTCCTAAATTAATTTGAATAGCTTTGACTTTCATATTTATAGTATTGTTTCCCGTTTTATAAGATTTGAATAAATTGTCAACAAGTTTTTCTATATAACTCTTGAAATTTACATGTTGCAAATCAGAACTTTCCGATTTATATAATTCTTCATGGATCAAAGCCATCGACTTTACACGGTTTTGGCTGTCAGTAAACGCTTTTAAAATTTCTTCGTCGGTAAATTTGGAAGATTCCAAATAAAGCATAGTTGAGATTACTTGCAAATTATTTTTAATCCTGTGATGAATTTCTTTTTTTCTAAGTTCGTCTGTTTTTGCCAACTTCTCTTCAGCAATTTTACGTTCTGTTATATCAATATTAATTCCTTGCAAATCTACGAATTTCCCTTCACCGCGTATGAATTGCATTCTGCTTTCTACCCAACGAATTTCGCCCGTTTTTGTCATTATCCTATATTCTTCAACCAAATAATGTTTCCCGCTGTAAAAATATTCGGTAATCCTGTCAAACAAGTGAAGTCTGTCTTTTCTGTAAATAAAATCAAAATAAGTAACTACTCCGGTTTTAAAATCTTTTAAGCTGTAGCCCCATTGAGTTATATTTTCAGAGATATATAAAAGCGGCCAGCCTCTGTCGATTCTTATTAAAAAAGCGACAACCGGACTGTTATTTATAATTTTCTCCATATACTGTGCTTTGTCTTTAGACCTCTGAAGAATTTGAGCATGTTTTATAAGAGACTTTTCCGATTCATTGTGTTCTTCAGTAATTCTCAGCAATTTAAGCCTTGTATGCTCAATTCCTTCAGTTAAATTTTGAAAGTCACCTTTTCCGTAAAACTTTACTTCTCTTGTAAAATCATCGTTTTGAAAAGAAAAAAGAACTTGAACGGAATCATATACAATATCTTGCAAAACGGAAGAAAAGTTTGAAAGAGCATCGCCCGCTTCTTTGAATTCACCCTTTAAATCGTTTGAAACGCGTGTTTTCAACACGCCTTCTTCAAGATTTTCGGCAAAATATTTTGTTTCATTTACCTGAACTGTTACGGAATCGATTATTTCATTTAAACCTGCAGGAATCGGTTTTAAATCGACATTAACCGAAGTATTTGCACGAGCACTCAAATTGCCCTCTGATACGTTTTTAGAAACGGAAGCGATATCTGAAACAACCGGATTAATCGATGAAAAAATATAATTGGATATTGCATAAGACATCAATAGAATAAATATAGAAGCAATAAAAAAAATAATTAGAAAAGTAATTAAAAAAGTTTGAGTTATCTTCAGTTCACCAACCAAAAATATTAGTATGGATGAAAAGACAGATAAAATAAAAACCCCCGCAACAGTCATTAAAATGATTAATTTATAACGAAGCGAAAGATTGTCAAAAGCCATATGACTTAACCCGCACGGTAATTCATTATATAGTTTTTATAGTTTTTCGTTTTTTTTAGGTTTATTCGTTTTTTATGTTTTTTCCGTTTTTCCATTCCTATATTTATCAAAATCATTTTTTGATTTAATTTGGATCGAATTTGATTTATAATATTCGAATAAATCGGAACCCCATAAAATCGATGATGAATCAAAACTCATTATTTGTCTGTTGTCAAAAATATGATTTTTATTAAAGAAAAAGTAGTAAGAAAACGTATCTGCTACAAAAACCGAAGGAATAGTACCTTCTTCATCCGCTTTATATACGAACAGTTTCTTTTTGTTATCTTCAAAGCACAAATTAATAAAATCGAGTTTCTCATCCAGAATACGTGTAAATACACTTTCTAAAAATATCAAATCACAAGAATTGGTGGACTGAAAAACTTCTTCAATTATTCTTATGTAAATCGGATGATAATACGACAGCAATATTTTAGCTCTTTTCGATTTCTTCAAATTTATTTCGAATTCTTCAGGCACATCATAGTGATAAGTCTGATCGGGCTCCATTATCATATAATTTCCAAGTTCTCCGATTCTCTCCAAAATACTATCGGGAACATGCTTCAAATTTC
>JAAYST010000093.1 GCA_012518265.1 Candidatus Methanofrustulum fimipullorum
AATTTTTAAATTTTTAAATTTTTAAAATTCTTTTTACATAATAAACGGTGCAATCGCATTAAACAGATAACCTACGATAATTATTCCGAAAGTACAAACTCCAATGAAAAGCGCAAGTAATTTCGGTTTAATTGCTTTTCTCAACATTATCAAAGAAGGAAGAGACAAGGTCGTTACAGCCATCATGAAACTTAACACGGCTCCCAGCTGAGCACCTTTAGCCAGTAGCGCTTCCGCAACCGGAATGGTTCCAAAAATATCGGCATACATAGGAATTCCAACAAGGGTCGCAAGAATTACGGCAAACGGATTTCCGCTTCCTAAAATATTTTCAATCCAAGATTGCGGAATCCAGTTATGAATAACTGCACCAATTCCGACTCCGATCAATATGTAAGGAAATACCTTTTTGAAAGTATCTACAGTTTGTTCTTTTGCATATACTAAACGGTCACGCAATGTAAGATCAGGAGATTCAATATCAATATCAATGTTTCCGGCTTCTGTTACAAAGCTTTCAACATGCTTTTCCATATGCAAATTTTCAATTACGGTTCCGCCAATAACAGCAATAACCAGACCAAGTATGACATAGAGTACAGCAATCTTTGTTCCAAAAATACTCATCAACAAAACAAGAGAGCCTAAATCCACCATAGGAGAAGAGATTAGAAACGAAAACGTAACCCCAAGCGGCAAACCCGCTCTGCTGAATCCGATAAACAGCGGAATAGATGAACAGGAACAAAACGGTGTAACTGTGCCAAGTAAAGCTGCTACTATATTTGCGCCGATTCCTTTAAATCTCCCTAAAATCTTCCTGCTTCTCTCCGGCGGAAAGTAGCTTTGAATATAAGAAATTATGAAAATCAGGGTGCAAAGCAGTATGACAATTTTTATTACATCGTAAATGAAAAAATGAATACTTCCGCCAAGCCTTTGAGTTATATCTAATCCTAAGCCTGTTAATAAATTGCCAACAAAATCATTCAGCCATTTCATTCCAAGAATTTGTTCCTGGATAAACTTCCAAATTTCTCTCATTAAATATTGTACTCCCGTTTAAATATAATTTTAGTAATTTGAGCAGTTTTCATTCGAATCGCAAATGCAACTTATGTTCTCAATGAATTTTTTAAATGATTTCCAAGTATCGCAATCAAGAGAATAATAAGTATTTCTCCAGTCATCTCTACTTGTTACAAGTTGACACTGTTCCAAAATTTTCATATGATACGAAAGAGTCGGTTGAGTAATATCCAAAGATTCCAGCAATTCACAAGCACACCTTTCGCCACCTGTTAAAATTTGCACAATACTCATTCTATTGAGATCTCCCAAAGCTTTACAAATAAGAGTGGCCTTATCACTATCCATTTTCATTTTATTTCCTCTACCATTATTCGAGTTTATCGATCTGACAATAAAATATAACAAATATATCATATTCAAATTTATCAATCTGATAGATAATACACATTATATTCAAATTCATCAATCTGATAGATGATACGCATTACATTCAAATCTATCAATTTGATAAAAAAAGACATATATAATATTTAAAATTATCGATATGATGTAATAAAAAATGTTTTTACAGAATCTTTAAAAACAAAAAAAGCCCCGTTGCCTGCATTAGATAGACAGTGGAGCAAATAATAAATAAAAAAATAAAAAAAAAAGGTGGTGATAAAATATCAAAAAAATAAAAAAAGGTGGTGATAAAATATCAAAAAATAAAAAAAGGTGGTGATAAAATATCAAAAAAATAAAAAAAGGAGTTGATAAAATATTAAAAAATAAAAAAGATGGTGATAAAATATTAAAAAATATAAAAAAGGAGTTGATAAAAATGAAATTTTTATGATATTATAAATAAAAAATCATCCTATAATCGGCCATGTGCCATACATGTAACTGACACCCAGAACGACTAATACAACTAAAATTCCGCTTACTAAAATTGCTTGAGGCGGAATTTTTATAGAGTTTTTATCCGCTTCATAATATCTCATAAGTCCGGCTGATGATTGTAACCCGGACGATTTTTTTTTCGCCATTTTAAATTTCCTTCCGTTTAAATTTTATTCGATTTGAAAATAAATTTGAAATAATTTTAAAAGTAAATAGTAGTAACTTAACAGGGATTACTATTATATAAATTTTTAGCAGTTTTATTCTTTTTTTAAGAAAAATCCGGATTCGTTTTTTTTGATTTTCATGATCCGTCCCGGAATCTGTTTTTTATCATTGCGCGGCGCATTTCAAGAACTTCCCAAGGTGCGGTTTTTTCAATAATTGTGAAAACGTAAAGCCGTTTTTTTCAATTATTGTGAAAACGAAATTCTGTTTTTTCCTTTTTAAGATTTTAACGGACGCTTCGTTTTATTATTTTCCGTTACGGTTTTGGTGTCGGTGGCTCAATTTTAACGGCTGTTCCGTTTTATTTTTTCCCTTTTACTATTTTTATATATTTTCGTTTTATTCATTAATCGTGAACGTTAAAATCCAAATATTTGGCTCTCATAGTTCTTAAATTCACAATTGGAACTTTTGCAGGGTCCGGTTTAATGTTTACTTTCTTTTGAAAATCTGTCTGGGATTGCCAGGTTCCGGAATTTATTAAAAGTATGTTTTTATAATAGTCGATTCCGACAGTATGTACGTGCCCGCAATGAATGATATCAGGAATTTCATCAATTACCATATAATCGGTGCTCTCGGGCGCAATAATTACACGACTTCCGTAAGTTGATGCGAGATGGCGTCTTTTAACCATTTCCACCATTCCGGACGTGGGCTCTTCATATGTAACACCCTTAATTGTTGCAACCATGTCGTCCATTGAACACCCGTGATACATCAAAACACGTATTCCGTCTAATGAAATTAATGCGGGATTTCCGACAAAAGTTACGTTTTCAGGGAAATATTTTTTAATCTCTTCCGAAAATGCGGGCTGCGGCTCTGCACGCCTGACTGCATCGTGATTTCCGGGTCCGATTATAATGTGTATGTCTTTCGGAATCTGTTTAAAATACTCCCCTGCCGCTTTGTATTGCTCGAGTATGTTTTTTATTTCAAGATCTTCTTCTTGAGACGGATAAATTCCGACACCGTCAACCAAGTCGCCTGCTACGACCAAATATCTGATTTTTTCCGACAATGAAACAAGATTCGGATTCTCCGACTTTCCGTTTAAAAAGTCGATGAATAAACTCCATTCGTATTTCATAAATTCTTTGCTGCCGACATGCACATCGGATATGAATACGGCATATCCGTCAATTGAATTTCTGACCGGAAATATGTTCGGGACATCCGGTCGGATGATTTTTGAAGCCATTAATATTCCACCGTCTCCTGAAAGCTTTCCTGTAATTCCTACAACTTCATCAAGAATTAAACTTGACGCATCCTCGATTAATTCGTTGTCGTTTTTATTAAACAAAACTGGAAAAGTTCCTGTCGGATCTTCCAAAACGACAATTAAATGTTGATTGTTGGTCGTGTTTTTTTCAGAAACAAGTCCGATTATCGTCATTTCATTAAAACTTTCATCTCTTGAAAATGAACGCATATTTCGGCTTGCTGAAATGCTCTCTATCGGCCTTGCATTTACACGGCTTCTTATCATTTCACTTATTTTTGTATACCTGTCCCTAAAATATTTTACAAAAATGTCATATGAACCGACACATGTTGAATTCCCTGTAACGTCGGAAATCACTTCAACAATATTTTCATCAAATGAATAGAAACTTTTTCTTGATATATTACTGTTTATTATTTCTTCAGGTTTATCAATTTTTCCTGCGTTATCGATTTCTTCCATATAATCGATTTTTTTAGAGTTATCGATTTCTTCCATATAATCGATTTCTTTAGAGTTATCGAATCCTTCAACGTTATCGATTTCTTCAGAGTTATCGATTTCTTCGGCGCTTTCGCTACCTGCGTATTTATCATTTGAAAAATCGGAAACGTTTTTATAATCTATTATAAATACTGAATTGTCGAGATTTTCCAGTAAATTTTGTAAAAAAAGTCTCGGATTTTTTTTAGAAAGAATTTCAGTCACAGCATCTTCGTTTATCATAAAACCGGCATCTGTGACAATATCAAGAACATCGGATTCATGCATTGTATTTTCCCTTATAGTTTAACGAGTACAATTATATAATCTTTTTTTAAAAACTGTTTTATATATTTAAAAAACAAAAAATTAAAATATAGTTTAACATCTTCTATACTTAAGCATCAAAAAGTTACAGAAAGTTACAAAAAATTACAAAGTTACAATACGATACAAGCTATATACATGATTGGATATTTCATATAACATTTATGACATTTATATGACATTTCATTGACTTATATGACATTTATTTTAAGAGGAATGTAAACAGATGAGACCTCAAAAACATACTAAAAAGAATAAAAGGGAAGAAAATAAAAGAGGCAAAGAAGAATCAAACGACGGTGAAAAAAATGATTTTTTGAAAGAAATATTATATGATATTTTATCAATCGTCGGTATTTTGGTCGCTTTTTTAATTTTGTCACAGATCATATTTGGTCTTTGGACTCCTATGGTTGTCATAGAATCCGGAAGCATGGAACCGAATATGAATATAGGAGACATTGTATTTATAAAAAGCGCTTCCCGTCAAAAGCCGGTAACATACATTGATGAATTTTCAAATAATACTGAAATGTTCGGAAAGCCGGGCGATGTTATTTTGTATAGAGCATACGGTCGGGAAGGAACTACCCCAATTATACATCGCGCAATGTATTATGTAAACGAAAGCGAACCGATGTGGGAAGGAGGACCTCCGGCACCGCATTCCGGATATATCACAAAAGGCGACAATCAAATAACAAACAGATATTTAGACCAACAAACATCAATTTGCAGCGTTCCCGTAAAAGATGAATGGGTTATAGGGACCGCACGGTTTAAAATTCCGTATATAGGAAAAATAAGACTTCTGATGCCGTTTTGAAATAAACAAAAACTATTATAAAAGTAAAAACTATTATAAAAGTAAGAGTATAAAAATAATCATCAGGTGATTCATATAACAAAATACTTACCTACAGGTTGTGTTCCGATAGACGAAATGTTGGAGGGTGGAATAGAATCGGGTGTAGTTACGCAAGTTTTCGGGGAAGCGGGTTCAGGAAAGACAAACCTTTGCCTTCAGCTTGCCGTAAATTGCATTAAAAGAGGTTTTTTAAGAGCCGATGATAAATATGAAGAACTGTGCCAAAAAGTAGATTCGATGGGCGAAATTGATGCCTTGGCATATCTTTATAATATTATGACAGAAATGAATATCGGAAAAAATTATGAGTATGATGCCGATGCAATAGAAAGTCATAATATAAAAAACAATCAAAATAACGAAAATCAAAATGACGACATTGATAAAAACGAGAAGAGCGATTCGATTGACATCACCGAAAAAAACATTTCCGCTGAAAAACTAAATATTTTAGGGAAAATAAAAAATGTAATATATAATGAATTTGTACCGAAAGTTGTTTTCATAGATACGGAAGGAATTTCAGCGGAACGGTTTAAGCAAATTGCAGGAGAAAACTTTACTTCAATTGCAAAAAATATTATAATTTACGAACCGCATGATTTGGATGAGCAGTACAGTTCGATTCTTGAAATAGAGAAAATTGTAAATCTAAATATCGGGCTTGTTATTGTTGACTCGGCTACTTCTTTTTACAGATATGAACTTGATGACGAAGTGACAAGTATTCAGAGCAGACGGGAGCTTGCAAACCAAATCGGATTTTTGCATACTCTTTCAAGAAAATACGGGTTTCCCGTTCTTATAACAAGCCAAGTGTTTTCAGACGTTGGCGGCACAAATACGCTTAAACCGCTTGGCGGAAAAGCAATTGAACATATATCAAAAACGATTATGTCTTTCGAAAAAACAGGAATAGGAGAACGCTCAGCAACATTAATTAAACACAGATCGATTCCGGAAGGAAGAGTTTGCAGATTTAAAATAGTTGCAACGGGTCTTGAATAATTTGTAAAATAATATGTCTAAATTTGTAAATTTCTAAAATTTTTGTTGTGATTTTTATGAAAACTATAGAATGGGACGATGAGAGCAATTCCGTAAAAATGTATGATCAGACTTATTTACCCGTTGAGGGAAAAATAATAGAATGCAAAACGGTCGACTCTCTCTGTGAAGCAATTTCAAATCTTCGAGTTCGGGGGGCTCCCGCACTTGGTGCTGCCGGTGCATTCGGCATTGCGCTTGCTGCTTTTGAATTCTCTGGAAATTCCGCAAGCGAATTAATTTCTTTTATGAAAGAAAAGGCGGAACAAATTGTAAAAACGAGACCTACCGCGGTTAATTTAGAACGAGGAGTAATTCAAGTGTTAGACGTATGCGAACTTGAAGGAAACTGTGTCGATTCAATAAAATCTCTTGCGGTTTTCGAGTCTAAAAAAATTGCTGATGAAGACGTTTTAATAAATAAAAAAATTGGAGAATTCGGGCAAAAGCTTTTTGAAGACGGTGATGTCGTTTTAACCCACTGTAATGCCGGAAAAATGGCATGCGTTGATTGGGGAACGGCACTTGGCGTACTTCGCTCCGCAAAAGAGCAGGGGAAAAATTTGTCTGTCGTAAGCTGCGAAACGCGTCCGTTAAATCAGGGAAGCAGAATTACAGCATGGGAGCTTTTAAAAGACGGATTTGAAGTTTATTTGATTACGGATTCGACTGCAGGTTTTTTAATGAGAACAGGATACATTGACAAAGTTATAGTCGGCGCCGACAGAGTTGCAAACGATGTCGTTTACAATAAAATCGGAACTTATTCACTTGCGGTTCTGGCTCGAGAAAACGAAATTCCCTTTTATGTTGCGGCACCGTCTTCGACATTTGACAAAGATGCGTGGGAAGGAAATGTTGAAATAGAAATGAGATCTCCCGATGAATTGAAATTCATCGGGCGCGAAAAAACTCCGAACGCACCTGAAGATGTAAAAGTTTTAAATCTTGCATTCGATGCAACGCCGATGGAGTATATAACGGCGTTCATTACCGAAAAAGGAATTTATGAACCACCGTTTTTAATTGAAGAATTGCTTTTGGATTAAAATTATAAAAAGCAATGGAAAAAAATAAAATAAAATAAAAAGAATGACGAAACAAACTAAAAATCCTAAAAGAATAAAATTTAGCTTAGGTTTTTAATAAATATTAAAAAAATGGGTGACGTTTTTACAAAAATTTAAAAAAACAGAACCTCGAAAAATCTTGAAATGCGCCGTTCCAAGACAAAAAACGGACGCAGGGGCGTAGCAAATAAAAAAGAAAAGCCGGACCCGGCTTTTCCTAAAAAAAGGATAAAATGAAGAAACAAAATTGGGCCAACAACACTAAAACCTTACGGGAAAAAGAAAAAACGAAAAAACAAAATTGGGCCAACAACACAAAAACCGTAAAGGAAAAGAATACTACGGTAGCGGTGCGGCCGTTAAAATTCTTAAAGTGAATGATACGACGTAGCTTTAAAATCTTAAAATGAAAAAAGCGGTTGATACGGTTTTACAAATATTTAAAAAAACGGACCCACGGAAATTCTTGAAATGCGCTGCGACAAAACAAAAAAACGGATGCAGGGCGCATAAAAGAAAGAAAAAAACGAAAACAAAAGGTAGACATATCAAAGAAAAACGAAAAAAACGGGACCCGGCTTTTTAAAAGAAGAATAAAACGGAAACTTTTTTTTAAACACTGTAAAAAACGATTACAAACAAACAGAATCGATTAGCTCGGTATATAATTTAAAATTTTTTCTATTTCATTTGGGTATATATCTTTAAAAAGATTATAATCTTTCAGAATATATTTTTTCTCTTTAACTTCGTCCGTTTCATTGAGTTCGTTTATAAATCCGAACCAGTAGACTACCAAACCGGGTCCGAACAAATCGGTGTATTCGGTAAATTGGCTGTCTCTATGTTTTCTGTGGTTTTTAAAATTTCCGAAAAGCATTTTGCTGTCGATCCAATAAATATCGGACCCGCTTAAACGCTGGGGAGTTTCAAACAAAAAATCAGGCGTTTTTTTATATTTTTTTTTGCGAAGATGATTTTCGTCCAAAAAATCGATATTTTGTTCACATAAAAATTTTTGGATTAAAATTTCGCCCGCCTTTCCCATATCATCGCTTCTTTTATTTGCTTTATGAGAAAACATAAAATCTGTTTTTGAAACCTCTTTTAATTCACCGGAAATTCTTTTATTGTGACAAGAATTCGGATTTTTATTAAAACGTTTTATTTCCTTTTTTGTAAATTCCAGTTTTTTCAAAATTGCGTTTGAAACGAGAACGGGCGATATATTATATTGTTTTGAGATTTCAACGAAACTTTTCCCGAACAGCCACTTTTTTAAAATGAAATTAGAATTTTTTTCGATTTTTATGAAATCTTTTTTCGACTTGTCGACCATTTTCTGCTCCCAAATCTTTGAAACGACACCGGGGGGAATAGATAGCGATTTTGATATTTGTTGAATATCCGATTTGGAATCTAAAATTTTATATAAATAATTATAATCATCCAAATCCATAAAAACACCGACCAATTAATAACTAAGATAGAGTCAAAGTATATAAAAATATAATAAAAATATAAGAATAAAAGATCATATAAAAATATGAAAAGAAAATATGAAAACATTAAAACGTAGTTAAAGCATAAACGATTTTGATATTTTGTCTTTATAGTCAATACTGTCCTCAATATTTTCATTACCGTCTTTAATATTCTCATCACTACCGTTATTTATTTCTTTCGGTTTTTTTACATTTTTCCGCTTTTCGTCAATAAGCATACGTATTTCTTTCAAATCGTCCACGCCATCTGGATTCGAATCGATATCTTCGGTATTATTTTCATTAGCCGTACTGCAATAATCAAGGCAACGAGGCTCTAATCTTTTCTCGTTTACCCGTTGAGCAAGCAGAGTTTCCAACTCGGAATCTCTTTTTGCCTTTTCAGACAACCAAGTTTCATACTTTTCGCGATTTATACGTTTTGCTTCTTTTTCTTTTAAAGATTTTGCAAGGGCGGCGGACTCGGCAGCAAGTTTCTTTTCGCGATCAGACAACCAAGTTTCATACTTTTCGCGATTTATACGTTTTGCTTCTTTTTCTTTTAAAGATTTTTTGAGAGCAGCTGATTCGGCCGAAAGCTTCTTTTCGCGATCGGAGAGCCACTTTTCACGTCTTAAAGCATATACTTCCATTCTGTATTTTAAAAGAGATTTTTCCAAGCGTTCGACTTTTATAGAAAGAGCGTTGTATTTTTTTATTTCAGTAAATAAGTCTTCTAATTTTAAATTTTCTAATTTTAAGTCATCAGATTTTTCATCTGTTTTTGAAAAAAACGAGGTTTCTTGTGATGCTTCTTTAATGGGGGTAGGGATTTGAACTGAATCGTTAATAACGGTTTTATTCGGTTTTCCAACTGTTTTGTCCGATTTGAATTTATCGAGATTTTCGAAAATATCAAATTCATCTGAATCTTCGGGTTTCCTCGAATATTCCGGTTTTCTTGAATCTTCGGGTATTCTTGAATATTCGGAATTTTTCAAATCTTCGAGTTCCCTCGAATCTTCAGGTCTTTTAGAATATTCAGATTTTCTCATATTTTCAAGATTTCTCGAGTATTCCGGTTTTTCTGGATATTCCGATTTCATCAAATTTTCAGGTTTCACCGTCTCTTCAAATTTATCAAATTCATCGGATTGTTTCGGCGCATCTTTTACTATGAAGAATGATTGTTTGCTGTCCGATTTTCCTTTAACTAAAATGAAATCCTTTTCGGAATCTTCGTCGGAATTAAAAGCTACAGCTTGACCCCTTCTTAAAACCGAATATTCTTCTAATTTCTTATCGGATGCTTCGTCCATTGCGGCTTCTTCGTCTTTTTCGGAATTTTTTATGGCTTTTCTGACTCTTTGGCGCCAGTCGGAATCTTGAGCGTATTCATCTTTTACAGGACGACTGTAGTTACGGTGTTTGTCGGTTGAACCGTAACCGAGAAGACAATGTGCAACATCGGTTCGCCAGTCTATTCTATAAAGATGACAATCTAAACCTTTACAACGAGGTTTGTTATCTAAGGGACATATATTGGGAATTGACATAGTTAATAATTAATTTACATATTTATATAATTTAAGATTGAAAATGAAATTATATAAAAGAATTAGAATCTTTTTTATATTAGGAATTACTTCTATTAAAAAAGAATAATCATTAACTTGTTTATTGAAAGATTATTCTAATTTCCAATAAAATTTCCAATAAAAATTCCAATAAAAAGAATAATAAAACATAAAAGAAACGTATATAAAATATATAAAATATGAATAAAATATAGATAAAATATAAATATAGATAAAATATAAATAAAAATCATATAAATTAAATATAAAAATAAACAATATAAATAAAAACAAATAAAAACAAACAATATAAAAACAAAAATAAAAATAAATGAATACTTAAGTTTGACAGTTATTATTTTATTTAAGAGTTATTATTTTATTTTAAAGATTTATTTAAAAAAAATATTTAAAAATTTTAAAAAATTGTGCTGGAGATATATTTATGGACTTAGTTTTACTGAGCCGTTTACAGTTTGCAATGACCGTATTTTTCCACTTCATTTTTGTTCCTTTGTCGATCGGATTGGGATTATGGATTGCTTGTTTGGAGACGACATATCTTAAAACAAAAGATGAAAAGTGGCGTACAATGGCCGACTTTTGGGGAAAAATCTTTGCTATTTGCTACGCATTCGGAATTGTAACCGGGTTTGCTATGACGTTTCAGTTTGGAACGAATTGGGGGGCATATTCGGAATACATGGGAGATATTTTTGCATCGCCTCTTGCACTTGAGGCGCTGGTTGCTTTCTTCCTTGAAAGTACATTTTTCGGAGTCTGGTTGGCGACTGGCAGAAACAGACAAAAGCTTAAAACAATATCAATGTGGCTTGTAACATTGGGTATGTCAATATCTGCGCTGTGGATTATAACGGCAAACGGATTTATGCAAAATCCGGTAGGATATACGCTTGCGGAAGACGGTTCTAAAGTTTTAATGAGTGATTTTGGTGCCGTTATGACAAATCCGTATGTATGGTACATGTTGATTCATACTTTGCTTGCGGCATATTTGCTTGGAGGAGCCGTAGTTGTCGGAATAAGTGCATATCATTTACTTAAAAAATCGAACGTGGACATTTTTAAAACATCGATGAAATACGGACTTGTAATAATGCTCATAGCGGCACTGCTTTTGCCGCCGCTCGGATCTTCTTACGGACAATATATAAGTGAAGTACAGCCGCTGAAAGCGGCCGCAATGGACGCTGTATGGGAAAGCGGGGAAGGACATCCGCTTTATCTGATACAAATTCCGGGAAAAGACGGAAATATTGTTGCAGCGCTAGGAATTCCGAAGCTTGGGAGCTTTTTTTTAACGGGAGATTTTAACGGAGAAGTTAAAGGTCTTAACGAATATGACGAAATACCGCCTGTTCCGATTGTATTTACAAGTTTCAGGCTCATGCTGATATTAGGAGCGGTATTTATCATTCAAGCGGCTTTGGGACTTTTCTTAATCCGTAAAAAAGACTTTGGAGAATCAAAAATTTCAAGAAAATACATGAAAATGATGATGTATTCGATTTTGCTTCCGTATATTGCAATTATGTTGGGTTGGGTTGTTGCGGAAGTCGGAAGGCAGCCTTGGATCGTCTACGGACTTTTGAAGACACCGGATGCCGTTTCAGCAACAGTTCCTGCAATTCAGGTCGCATTTACATTGGTTCTTTTGACATTGTTTTATTTAATTTTAGGAATTTTAAATATTTACTTGATACGCCGTCATGTGATTGCTGGACCGAAGCCGTTAAAGGAGGGAAATTGAAATGTTGGAATATGTAATGAACCTTTTTACTCATGAAATGCTCGTCAACATATGGTTTTTACTTTGGTCCGTAATATGGATTGTATATTTGATAGCCGATTCATTTCCTCTTGGTGTCGGATTACTTTCACCGATTGCGAAAAATTCTGCGCAAACCGAACAGATAGTAAAAACGGTCAGCCCGTTTTGGGGCGGGAATCAGGTTTGGCTGATTTTGGCAGCCGGAGGTACTTTTGCCGCATTTCCTTTAATATTTTCCAAAATGTTTACTTGGTTATATCTTCCTATGATGCTTCTTTTAATAGGAATCATATTAAGAGGACTTTTCATAGAACTTATTCATTATGAAAAAGATGAAAAACTGAGAAACATTTTCAGATGGCTCTGGTTTTTAGGAAGTTTAATAATCACGATCGTTTTGGGTGTTTTTTTCACAAACTTGTTCATCGGACTTCCGATAACCGTTTCTGAAACGGAATATATATATTCCGGAAATTTGTTGGGACTCTTCAGTCCGATTGCAATTCTAGGTGCAATTCTCTTTATACTCTTGTTTACAACTTCGGGATCACTTTGGATTTCCCATAAAACTGTAGGAGAAGTAAAAGAAAAAACACAAAGTTTAAGCGGAAAATTAAGTATTGCAACCGCCGTTGTTGCATTAATATACATAATAGGTCTTTTCAACAAAGACGGTTTTGCAACAAATTATAACGATTGCGTATACTTATACATAATTCCTTCAATTGCGGTCGTATTTGCGCTTTTGACTATCGCTCTTACACTAATTCCTAAAACAAAAAGCAAACCGATAGCAGCTTTCTTTACAAATTTAGGAACTATAATATTTGGAGCCACTGTCGGAATAATTTCACTTTACCCAAATATTTTAAAATCAAACATCGAATTAGGAACGGGAGTCGACATATTTACAGGAGCGTCAAGTCATATGACATTGACTCTAATGTTAGTTGCAGCTTTAGTATTTGTCCCGATTGTTTTAATATATCAGACCTGGACATATACTCAATTTATGGAAAAGATAGAGGAAAAATAAAAGAAACAACATAAATAAAAATAAAAAAAAGATAAAAATAAAAA
>JAAYST010000015.1 GCA_012518265.1 Candidatus Methanofrustulum fimipullorum
CCGGAAACGCTGCATATGGACTTTACCGAAAATTTTTAAAAAAGAAAGGATTTGAAAAATAAAAATCTTTGAATTCACATTCACATATTATATTTTTTTCTAATAATACGTTCACCGATTACTACAATTAAAATCGCAATAAGACTTGGCACAATTCCCCACGTCATTATAAAAATCATAATCTTATTTACAAAAGACGGGAAATTTATTGCAAAACCAGTTAAAATATATATTAACGATAAAATAAGTATAAATATTGCAATCGAGAAACATATTTTTGCGACAATGTTTAATATATATAATACAATTTTAACTTTTTCTATTTGAGATTCATTCATAAATATAACTTCCCGATATTGTAATATTTACAAGCTTTAATATAAAGCTTTAGTCTTTTTTTTAGTTTTCAGTTTCATACTTTTTTGTTCATTTAACTTTTTTTTCATTCGTTTAATTCGAACATAATTATATTTTATTCGTATCTTATAAATATTTAAAGAAAAATATAATATGTCGTTATGGTTGATTCAGAAAAGATTATAAAAAGCAAAAAAAGGGTCCAAATGCATGGAGAAGTTTTAACTCCTAAAAAAGTGGTTCGAAAAATGCTTGATACGCCCGATATAAGGGATTTGTCTAAAGATTTGGAGACTACGTTTTTGGAACCGGGAGCAGGAGAAGGTGCTTTTTTGTCTGAAATTTTGGAAAGAAAATTGAAAACGGTTCATAAAATGTATTGTGAATCGATTATACAATATGAAAATTATTCTTTATTTGCTTTATCGACATTGTACGGGGTCGAATATTTAGAAGACAATACTACTGCTTGTGTTTTAAATTTGTATGATATTTTTTATAAGTATTATAAGTCGGCTTCTGAAAAGTTTAATCGAAAGATTAAAAATAAGATTCTGGATTGTGCAAAAATTATCATAAAATCAAATATTGTTCAAGGAGATTTTTTAACTAAAAAAACAGCCAAAGGAAAATATTTAATATTCAGTGAATGGAAACCTGTTAACTTATACAAAGGAAGAACGATTACGGTTAACAGAACTGAATATACTTTAGATGAAATTATTGAAAAGAAAGAAAAAGAACCAGGTGAATATATAAGCGGTTATTATAGAAAATACGGAAGACTTCCTCAAGATAATCAGTCTTCTATTTTCGATTTCGATAACTTTGAAAACCCCGATGAATCGGAAACTGTTGAAGTTAAATACAGATATAAAACATGTAAAATTACGGATGTTCATTTAGAATTAATGGAGGAACTTTATGAGTAAAATTATAATTAAGCCATATGAAGAGCAGATTTTGAAAATTTATGGCTATATATTGCCACGTGTTCCTAGCCATGAGGGTTATGTAAAAATTGGTGAAACTACCAGACAAACAGAGACAAGGATTAAAGAACAGTTGGGAACGGCGGGTCTGAAGCATGAGCTTTTATTTGAAAGGAAAGCTCAAAGGTCGGACGGAACTTGGTTTCACGATTCCGATTTGCACAGGTTTTTAACGGAAGAAAAAAACGTAAAAAGAAAAGTTTTTAATGATACTGCAAACGAATGGTTTTATTTTAACGGATATTTACAAAAGGCGGAAGAATTTACCGACGAATTTATCAATAGAGATTTTGATGAAGTCCAAATTTCAAAAGACAAATTCGATTACGTTTTAAGATCCGAACAGCAACTGGCAGTCGATGAAACTTATAATTATTATATGAAATATAAAGGCGATCCGAATTTTGAAATAAGCAGTTTTTTGTGGAATGCAAAACCGAGATTTGGAAAAACGTTGTCTACTTACGATTTTATTTTGAGAATTAGAGCTGAAAATGTTTTAATTGTGACAAACAGACCGGCTATTGCGAATTCGTGGTATGACGATTTTCGTAAATTTATAGGTTGGAGAAAACCTCATTTGAGGTTTGTTTCGGAAACTGACGCTTTGAAAGGAAAAGCGTTTTCAAGAGACGATTATGTAAAACGCTTTTCAAATGACGAAAACACATTTGGTCAAGTTGTTTTTATTTCACTTCAGGATTTGAAAGGCGCACGTTTTGCAGGTGGAGATTATGATAAACTTTCGTGGGTTCCCGAAATCGATTGGGATTTGTTGGTTATTGATGAAGCTCATGAAGGTGTTGATACTAAAAAGACTGAAAACGTGTTTTCAAAAATCAAAAGAGATTTCACTCTTCATTTGTCGGGAACTCCTTTTAAAGCTTTGGCAAACAACAAATTTTCATATGATCAAATTTACAATTGGTCTTATTTAGATGAACAAAAGAAGAAGTTGAATTGGAATTACAGTTTCGGCAGTAATCCTTATGAGCGTTTGCCTACGTTAAATCTGTTTACTTACCAATTGAGTAAAATGATTGAAGAGCGTGTTTCCAAAGGTGTCACTTTTGATGATAATGAAAATTATGATTATGCTTTTGATTTAAACGAGTTTTTTAAAACGAAATCTAACGGAAAATTCGTTTACGAGGAAAGCGTTAATGCTTTTTTGGATAATTTGTGTTCCGGAAAATATCCTTTTGCCGAAAGCAAATATCAAAATGAATTAAATCATACATTTTGGCTTCTTCCTCGTGTTGCTTCTGCTAAAGCGATGGAGAATTTGTTGAAAAACCATCACTTTTTCAAAGATTATACTGTTGTTTTGGCGGCAGGAGACGGTTTGGCTTTAGTTGATGAAAATCACAACATTGATAATATTAGAAATGGAAATACAGGCGATGTTGGCAGTTTAGGTGATGAATTTGCAGATGACGAGCTTTTAATTAACGCAGACGATTTTAATGAAAACGAAAAGAGTTATGACAAAGTTAAAAATGCGATTAAGAATTTCGAAAAGACGATTACTCTTTCTGTAGGCCAACTTACAACAGGTGTTACAATTCCTGAGTGGACGGCCGTTTTGATGTTAAACAATATCAAATCTCCAAGTCTTTATTTCCAAGCGGCTTTCAGAGCACAAAATCCTTATGAATTTGTCAAAGACGGTAAACTTTTCAGGAAAGAAAATTCTTACATTTTTGATTTTGCACCTGACAGAACACTCGTTCTTTATGACGAATTTGCTGTTAATTTAAACCCGGCTGAAGATCCGAGCAGAAAAAACAATATCAAAGAACTGCTCAACTTTTTCCCCGTAATCGGCGAAGACGAAGACGGTTTTATGAAAGAATTAGATGCGGAATCCGTTTTGTCAATTCCTCGTTTAATAAAAGCCAAAGAAGTCGTAAAACGTGGATTTATGAGCAATCTTTTATTTGCGAACATTTCCGGAATATTCAAAGCACCGTCTGAAGTTACCGATATTTTGCAAAAAATAAGACCGGAAGAAAATAAAAGATTTGGAAATCATAAAGAAATCGAACTCAATGACGTTCATTTAGACGACGACGATAATGTTAAAATTCCCGGATCTATGGTAATTAATACAACAAACGACATTTTCGGTAAAAAAATCTACCGCAAAATTGACATTCCCGTTCCGGATTTTTCCAAAGTGACCGTTTCAAAAAAGAAACCCGATTTAAACGACCCGATAAATGCTATCGTAAAGAAAGTTACCGAATCAACAAACGATTCTTTTAACGATTTCGCCGAAAAATTCAATCTTAACAAAACCCAATTAAAAAATACCAAGAAAAGTTTTGAAAAATCAGTTACAAACGCCGTAACAGATGAATTGCACGATTTTTATGTTACTGAAAACGAATTGAATTTGGAAAAAGAAAAGGAAATTTTTAAAGCAGGCACCGTCGAAGAACTTGTTAACGAAATTGAATTTAATTACGAGCAAAAGAGAAAAGAAGTTCAAAGCGACTTTTTACAAAACTTAGGAGACAGTATTCAAGTCATTGCCGAAAAAACAGTTGAACTTGAATACGAAAAAATCGAAGAGACCAAGAAGAAAAAATCAGAAGACGACGTTAGAAGTCACTTAAGAGGATTTTCACGCACAATTCCTATATTTTTAATGGCTTACGGCACAAAAGAAACAACAATAGACAACTTCGAAGAAAACATAGAACCCGAAATTTTCGAAGAAATAACCGGAATTACCATTTCCGAATTCAGAAAACTAAGAGACGGATTCGACTACATCGACGAAGCCGGCAACAACCGCAAATTCAAAGGCTTATTCGACAAAATCGTCTTCAACGCAAGCGTTTCGGAATTCATGAACAAAAAAGAAGAACTCTCAAACTATTTCGACGAAGAAAAAGAAGACATATTCAATTACATTCCCCCTCAAGAAACGAATCAAATATTCACTCCCCGAAGCGTCGTCAAACTCATGTTAGACAAACTTGAAAAAGAAAACCCCGGAATATTTGAAAATTACAACACAAAATTCATAGATCTTTATTCAAAAAGCGGCTTATTTATAACTGAAATCATAAAACGTTTAAACAAAAACCTAAAATCTCAAATCCCCAACGATCATGAAAGAATCACTTGGATATTAGAAAACCAGATATATGCCGTCTGTCCATCAAAAATAATTCACAAAATCGTCACAAACTACGTATACGGCAACCTGACCGGAATTTCAAAACAAAACATAGTCGCAACCGACCTTTCAGAAGCTGCCAAAAACGAAAAAATGCAACAAGAACTACAAAAAGCCTACGGAGGTAAAAACATTAAATTTGACGTAATAATCGGAAACCCACCATATCAAGACGAATCGATAGGAGATAATAAAACCTACACCCCACCCATTTATCATAAATTTATGGATCAATCGTACGAAATAGCCGAAAAAGTAATGTTGATCACACCCGCACGATTTTTATTTAACGCCGGCAGTACTCCAAAAGCATGGAATCGAAAAATGTTAGATGATGAACATCTTAAAGTAGTATATTATGAATCAGACGGTTCAAAAATATTTCCAAATACAGATATAAAAGGCGGAATCGCAGTAACGTATCGGGATTCAAATAAAAAGTTTGGTAAAATAGGTTTTTTTACAGCTTTCGATGAATTAAAGTCTACAATCGATAAAGTTGTTAACGATGATTTTCTCCCATTCAATGAATTAATTTATGCTCCAGAAAGTTATAGATTAAGTGATGTAATTCACGTTGAAAATCCTGATGTGAAGTCTAGATTAAGTGAAGGGCATGAATATGATTTGAGTACAAATATTTTCGATAGACTTGATAATTTATTTTATGATGAAAATCCGAATGACGGGAAAGAATATATACAAATATATGGTAGACAGAAAAATAAACGTTTATATAAATGGTTTAGACGTGATTATATAACTGACCACGAGAATTTTTTAAAATATAAGGTAATGGTACCAAAATCAAATGGTTCAGGTGCGATTGGTGAAGTTTTAAGCACGCCCCTTATCGGGGCGCCCCTTATCGGGCATACTCAAACATTCATAAGTATTGGGAAATTTGAAACTGAGAAAGAAGCAGAAGCTTGTCTTAAATACGTTAAGACTAAATTTGCAAGGGCACTTTTAGGAACGCTCAAAGTTACGCAAGATAATAAGAAAGGTGCATGGGCAAATGTTCCACTTCAAGATTTTACAGAAAATTCGGATATCGATTGGTCAAAGTCAATTCCAGAAATTGACCAACAATTATATAAAAAATATGGTTTGAATAAACAAGAAATCGATTTTATTGAAGAAAATGTGCAACCGATGGAATAATTTTTTTATATATTTTGAAAAATCGAAAATGTTTTTTTGAAAAAGAACAAAGCGAAAAAACAAAATTAGGCCACCAACGCTGAAACCTTAAAGGAAAAGAATAAAACGAAACAACAGAATTAGGCCACCGACGCTGAAACTGTAACAGAAAGAATAAAACGAAAAAACAGAATTGGGCCACCAACGCAAACGGGACGTATGACTGGTCCGAAGGACCGGTCTAACAACCGACCCGTTCGCGAATAGCGAACGGGTCAAATTAAAAATCGGGCTCTCAGACGCCCGATTTTTCGGGTCAGATTAAAAATCGGGCTCTCTAACGCCCGATTTTTTTAGTAGGAATTCATCAATCGCTCTTCTCCTGTGCGAAATTTTATTTTTCACATCATTTCCTAATTCTCCAAACGTCTTTCCCTCATATTCGAAAATCGGATCATATCCGAATCCTTCATTTCCTCGTTCTTCGTGTGCGATTTTTCCTTTAACAATTCCGGAATACGCTTCCGGCTCTTTGTTTGGTTCACAATATGCAATTACCGTTTTGAAATATGCGTTTCTGTTAGTTTCGCCTTTCATCAGTTTTAATACTTTTTGATTTCCGAGTTTGTCTTCGACAAATCTTGAATAAGGTCCGGGAAAACCGTTTAACGCTTCTATGAAAAGGCCGGAATCGTCTACGATTACGGGAATTTTAAAAAAGTCGGCTGCACTTTTTGCAGAGGCTTTCGCAATGGGTTCCAATTCGTCTGCTTGAATTTCCGGAAAATCCGTTTTTTCTTGAAGTACTTCAAAACCGAAAGGTTCCAATATTTCTTTTATTTCTATGAATTTGCCTTTGTTTCCTGTGACAAATACGATTTTCGTTTTGTTTTTGATTTTATTGTTTTTGATTTTATTGCTTTTGATTTTATCTGTTTCGTGCGTCAAATGTAACGACCTCTGCTCTTTATTTCGTCGGCTCTTTTAATAATGTCTTCGGCCAATTCGTATTCTGAAATATATCCGGATTTAAACGAATCCGTCAATTCTTTGTGGGAGTCGTGTGTGCTTTCAAATGTTTGGAAAAGTACGTGAATGTCAACTCCTTTTGCTTCAATCTGTTTGTCGAAATGTGAAAGCCCGAAGTCGATTATGTAAATTTTTCCGGAATTTTCGCTTTCACTTTTATTTTTGTTTTCATTATTGTTTTTGTTTTGTTCTGTCCAAATCATGTTCGATGTCGTCAAATCGCCGTGTACGATGTCGTTTTTATGCATTTTCCCGATAATTTTTCCTAACATTTCTGCTTTTTTGGAATCGATTACGTATTTTAACGGAATTCCGTCTATGTATTCCATTTTTATTGTAAAATCGTATATGTCGTATATTATTGGTGTTGAAATTCCGACTTTTCTTGCTGCAGAAATCATCGATGCTTCCGTTTTCGTTCTTTCTTTTCTTAATTTTTCGTCAATTTCAGGAAGTCTGTAATTTTTAGAAATTCTTTCCTTTAAAACATATTTTCTTTCAATGAATTTATGGCGCTGATTATGGCGCTGATTAATTTTTTCCGTTCCGATTGAAACGATTGCTTCGGCGCCACTTCTCATTTTATGAATTTCTTTTTCGATATCTTCTTTTTCTTCATTTTTCCATGTAACTTTTACCATGTCAGGTCTGAAGTCGGCTCTAACTTTCGATTCTTCAATAGAAATTGTGTCTTTTGCCAAATACATCAAAAGTCCGGTGTAAGCAATCATTGCGCCGTTGTCGCCCATAAATCTCTTTTCGGGAACGTAAAATTTTGCGCCTCTGCTTTCACACATGATTTCAAGCATTTCACGAAGTCGTGTGTTTGCACCGACTCCGCCGGCTAACAAAACTTCGTTTTTTCCTGTGTGCGCAAGTGCTCTTTCGGTTACTTCGACCGCCATTGCAAATGAGGTTTCTTGAAGAGAATAACAAACATCGGAAAGCCTTTCTTCATCGATTTCCCGCTCGTTTTTGTTTTTTGTTTCATTTTTGTCATTTGTTTCATTTTTTTCTTTTATTTCGTTTTTATCTTTTGTTTCGTTTTTGTCATTTTGTTCAAAAAGTGCTCTTGTTGCTGCTGTTGAAAGTCCTGAAAAGAAGAAATCCATTCCTTTTACCGTGTACGGAAGTTCGATAAAGTTTTTTGCGGATTTTGCGAGTTTTTCGATTTTGGGACCTCCGGGGTGTGACAAATTTGCGGAACGCGCAAATTTGTCAAGTGCGTTTCCAAGGCCTATGTCAAGCGTTTCTCCGAAAACTCTGTACTTTTTATCTTTGTATCCTAATACTTGTGTATTTGCTCCGCTTGCATACAAAACGATTGGGTCTTTTGCAGGCGTTTTCCAAATTCCCACTTCAACATGAGCAACGCAGTGATTTACACCGATTAACGGTTTTTTTAAAACTAAAGAAAGCATTCTGGCAGCAGTTGCAACAATTCTTAGACAAGGACCAAGACCCGGCCCTTGAGAAAATGCGATTCCGTCAATTTCTTCTTTTGGAATTCCGAGTTCGTCCATTTTCGAAAAAACGCGCTCAATTACTTCCGCCGCATAAGTTGCATGGTGTTGTCCTGCTTCCCGAGGATGAATTCCGCCGGTTTTCGGAGAATATGTCTCGGTAACTTCCAATATTACGTCGTCCGGATTTACTAACGCAACACTCAAATTCCAGGCAGTCCCTTCAATTCCGAGAATAATCGGCTTTTTAATCAATTTAATTCCCTTCTTTGTTTTTACGATTCAAAAATTTCTTCCGACCTTTTCATAATGTACGGAATATCGATTTCTTGCGGGCATTTGTCAAGGCAGTGTCCGCAATCGATGCAATTTGAACCAGCGATATTTTTTTTAATTTCTCTTTTGTAGCTCCAAAGAACTCCTGCAACGAGTCCGTACAAATCGAATTCTTCGACAAATTTTATATTTTTCGGAATGTCTACTCCGGCTGCACACGGCATGCAATATTTGCAATCGGTACACCCAATCATATTTTTATTATCATATATTTTTTGAATTTCTTTCATAATTTTTATTTCTTCTAAATTCAATTTTTTATCTTCTTTTGCAATTTTCACATTTTCAAAAACATGTTCGGGTTCACTCATTCCGCTCAAAAGCATTGTAACTTTCGGATTGTCCCACAAAAACCTCAAACCCCATTCGGTCGGACTTCTTTTGTTTTCTGATTTTTCCATCAAATCTCGAATTTCAGGGAAAGGTTCCCCTGAAAGTCTTCCGCCTTTTAGCGGTTCCATTATGAAAACCGGAATTTCTTTACTGTGTGCATAATTCAATCCGGCTTCGCCTGCTTGATATTTCGTATCAACGTAATTGTATTGAATTTGACAAAAATCCCAATCAAAAGAATCGATAACTTCTTTGAACAGTTCAAAATCGTCATGAAACGAAAAACCGATGTAATTTATTTTTCCCTCTTTTTTTAATTCTTTCAGAAAAGAAATAAGATCGTAATCGAGAACAGTTTTCCAACTGCTTCTTTTAACATCGTGAAGTAAATAAAAATCGATGTAATCGGTTTTCAGCTTTTTTAATTGAGTATTGAAAATCTTAAGAGCGTCGTCTTTCGATTCTATTAAATAAATCGGGAGTTTCGTTGCGATAAATATGTTTTCTCTAAAACTCTCCGGAGTTTTTTCAGGCAAATTTTCAGGAAATCCGTATTTTCCCGAAATAAAATTTCCTATAAAAATTTCACTAAAACCCCCAAAATCGTATTTTTCATCGCCGCTGTGATAAAAATATGCGGTATCAATATAATTTACACCGTTTTCAATCGCATAAATAAGCATCTTTGATGCCTTTTCTTCATCAATTTCAAAATTTGAGCCCTTAATCGGAAGTCTCATCGACCCGAAACCCAAAATTGAAATTTCATCTCCCTTATTCCCGATTTTTCTGTAATGCATTTTATTCAACTCGATAACCGCTAATTATTTTATAAAATAAAAAAGTAAATCAAAAAAAATTCACAGAATATAGCACAATAAGAAAACAAATTAAAATTAACCATTCAAATAAAAACGGCAATTGCGGCGTATCCTACAACGGCTTCAAAATCTCCTGAAACTTCACCGCTGTTTGTGTATTTTATAAGTTTTCCGGATGCATTTTCATTTAACCGTTTTGCAGTTTCAATTAGAATTGCAATCGGTCCGAATCCGCATGCAGACGCATTTAGTCTTTCTACAGTTTCGTAGAGTCTGTTCGTATTTGTTTTTAATACGTTTTCTATAATTTCAAAATCGATTTTCTTTGCTTTTTCGGCTGTGACGTAATGAGACAAATCGCTTGAAGCAATTATTTTTATCGTTTTGTTATTTTCTTCCTTTTCTTTTATTACGATATCTGCAATAATTTTCCCCAAGTCTTTTGCAACATCGATTTTTTGAGTTCCCATACAAATCGGAAATATTTTAAAATCATTTTTAAATTTGTATTGCAAAAAAGGAATTTGAACTTCAAGAGAATGCTCAAACAAATGAGCCGACTCGTCAGGTTTTGCAATCGTATTTTCAAAATATTTAAACAAAGACAAATCACAATTTACGGTTCCAAGCGGCGTATTCCATGCGGAATACGAAATTGAAACCGGAGTTCCGTATCCCGTATGATTCGGTCCGATCAAAATGTAGGTATCGGCAGGCGAAAGCGCATTTATTGCGGATGCGGCAGTTTCTCCCGAATATATAAAACCCGCATGAGGTGACACAACACCTAATGAGTCCGATTTATCAAAATCTCCGCATTCTCTTTCATTCTCTTCCGCTTTCAAAAACGCCATTTTAAGCCAATTCTTAAGCTTTCCTTCATCATCGCTATAAAACTTACCCGAAACAACAGGAGCTCTGATGTTTTTTATATCGAAATCCGACTCGAACCCGGCTTTTTTCATAAGTTTTCTCCTAATATTTTTTTTAATTTTATTTTGTTTTTTCTTTTTGTTTTTTTTGATTTTTCCTTATTTTTTGATTTTATTTTTTTGTTTTTTTTTGATTTTTCTTTTTAATTCTTATTATTTTTTCTTTTTAATTTTTATTCAATTTTTTTTGTCCAATTGTATTCATCTTTGATTTTACCGGATTGGATTCCTGTTATCGTATCGTATACCAATTGTGAAATCGGTCCGATTTCACCTTTATTTATAATAATCTTTTTTCCGTTCCAGTTGAGTTCTCCAATCGGTGAAATAACAGCCGCCGTTCCTGTTCCGAACGCTTCTTTCAGTTCATTTTTCTCCCATGCGTCATAGACTTCCTTAATTCCCAATCTTCTTTCAACGACATTATAGCCCTTGTTTTTTAAAAGTTCTATCGTTGAATTTCGAGTGATTCCGGCCAAAATGCTTCCGTTCAATTCCGGTGTTACTACCTCGTCTCCTATTACGAAAAATACGTTCATCGTTCCGACTTCTTCTATATATTTCTTTTCCACACCGTCAAGCCACAAAACTTGTGTATATCCCTTTTCCTCCGCATCCATTTGTGCCTTAATACTTGCGGCATAATTTCCCGGAGTCTTCGCATAACCCATTCCGCCCGGCGTTGCTCTTACATAATTACTTTCAACGTAAATTTTTACCGGATCGATTCCTTCAGGATAATATGCACCGACAGGCGATAAAATTATTATAAATTTGTATGTATGTGACGGATGAACACCAAGTTTGTTATCGGTTGCAATAATAAACGGTCTAATATAAAGTGAAGTTCCCGGAGCGGTCGGGACCCAATCTTTATCTGTCTTTACAATTTCCATAATGCACTTAACAGCAAAATCAACATCTACCGGCGGAATGCAAAGCCTTTCGTTTGATATATTTACTCTTTCCATATTCTTTTCGGGTCTGAATAATAAAATATCACCGTCTACCGATTTATAAGCCTTCATTCCTTCAAAAATTCCCTGACCATAGTGCAAAATCATACAAGCCGGATCCATAGAAAGCGGACCGTAAGGCACAATTCTCGGATCATGCCACCCTTTTCCTTGCGTGTAATCCATAATAAACATATGGTCCGTAAAATGTACTCCGAAACCTAAATTATTTTCATCAGGTTTCGCTTTGGGATTTTTTGTTTTTTCAATACGTATGTCCATAAATTTCATTTCCTCAATTTAATAGATTATATAAATAAATTATATAAATATTTTATGAATACTTTCAAATAATAAAAGTGTTTTGTATGCGTTTTTCTTTCAGGATTTTCCCATCCTTTGTCTTTTTGCTCTGTTTGCAATTTTTGCGGCGTATGCGCCGGCGACAAATCCTGCATCGATGTTTACAACAGTTATAACCGAACACGATTGAATCATAGAATAAAATGCGGCTTTTCCGTTTGAGCCGATTCCGTATCCGGTAGAAACCGGAAGACCGATTACGGGCGCGTCCAATATCCCTGCAACTACAGTCGGAAGTGTTCCTTCACGGCCGGCCGCAACGACTATTGCGTCCGGGTCAAACGAATTCAATTTATCAAGTTCAATTAAAAGTCTTTGATACCCTGCAACTCCGACATCGTACAATTCATAAGTTTTGCAGCCGGTTTCGCGTGCAGTCATAGCAGCTTCTTCGGCAACGGGAATATCTGCAGTTCCTGCAGTAATTATTGCAACTCTTCCCGAAATTTCTGAAAAATCCGAAAAATCCGAAAATTCTTCGTTTTCATCGTTTTTTTTGCTTTCATCGTTTAATTTCGATTCGAACGATTCGTTCGAATCGAAATTCGGACCAACAACGAGAGTTTTGTTATACCTTCCCGAATCAATAATTCTCAAATCCTTTTCTTCTTTTATCGATTCATATTGTTTTTCTGAAACTCTTGTAACCAAAACTCTGTCTTTACTCTTTGTAAACTGCTTTAAAATATTTATTAAATCATCATCGCTTTTCCCTTCCGCCAAAACCGCTTCCAAAACTCCTGTTCTTTTGCATCTGAAAGTATCGATTTTTGCAATGTCGGATACCGATAAAAATCCGAGCGACCTTATATGCATTTCCGCTTCTTCTTTTTCCATTTTACCGTCTTTATACATTTGAAGAATTTTTTCAATCGTAAAAGTCATAACAATTCCCATTTTCAGTTTTTCATTTTCAGTTTTTTGGCTTTTCGTTTTATTCTTTTCATTTAAGGTTTTAGTGTCGGTGGCCTAATTTTGTTTTTTCGTTTTATTCTTTTTAGGAAAAGCCGTATCAGGCTTTTCCTTTTTAGTTGATATGCCCGGCACCCATTTTTCTGTTTAGCACGGCACATTTCAAAAATATTTTATCGTGCCGTTTTTTTTAATATTTATGAAAATTTGTAACTAGTTTTATTCTTTTTAAGATTTTAACTGCAGTTTCGTTTCATTCTTCGTTTTCGATTAAAGTTTTAGAAATAATCCATTCGTCTTTCGGTTCACGTTTCGTTCCGACAACTATTCTTTTTGTAAATCCCAAATCTTCTTCAATTCCTGATACTTCAATCACTTCATTTTTTAAAGCCTGCCCCGCATACGAATGAGTGTAAGATAAAACCTCCGAATAAATTTCATGATCAATTTTATACAAAGCCGGACTGTCGTACGAATACGAATCATCGGTAACAAAAGCGTCTATCGCTACTCTTTTTTTGTCCCTTCCTCTTAAAATCGGCACCGCATTTTTTTCATCTCTAACGAACAAAACGTCAAAATATATTCCGTCAACGCATCCCCTGTTGTACTTCCTTTTTTCGTGTTTTAAAAATGTGTCAAATGAAAGCGGAGAATTTCTTTTTTCATAAACCTTTTTCCACAGATCTAAATCAAGAGGCTTTATATCGCAATCGCAATTTGAACTGAAATTCGTTTGTTTTTTTGAAATCGATTCAATCGCTTTTTGTGCAACCGGCCAATACTTTTCATAAACTACAAAATCAATATCGGAACCTTCACTTTCAAGTCCCGGAAGAATCGATCCCGAAACTCCCATATATTCGTAAGGAATTCCTCTTTCATAAAAAAAATCAATAATTTTGTTCAAAGTGGAATTCTTACCCGATTTTATAGACTTTAAAATTGCATCGTTCGGCTTCAAAACTTTAAGAATTTCATCATCGGGAACTAAAATAACGTCTTTTACCCAATCAGGATGATGTTTTCTCATAAACTCGTACGATTCGTCAAATCCGAGTTTTCTGTATTTTTTCCCGTTAAATTTTGAAACGTTTAAATCCGCATCAAAAACGGTATCGTAACCCGTATTTGAATTCGAATCGTCATCATATCTCAATCTCATAACCCTGTTTCCGTTTTCGTCCGGAACATATCTTAAAATCGCTCTTACTTCCGATTTCGGATGAAAGTAATCGCAAACAGCGAATATGTATCCCGATTTCGTAATTAAAAAATCGCGAATAACAGGTTTTTTATTCAGCCTCATCAAAACCTCTTCAACTATTTTTTTATTTTTTGTTTTTTATTTTTTGTTTTTTATTTTTTGTTTTTTATTTTTTTGTTTTTTTATTTTTTTGTTTTTTATACGATGAGATGTCTTTTTTCGATTTCTCCTCTCAAATTCTTTTTCATCGTGTGCTTTGCACATCTCAAATTTCCGCAATTTCCTAAAACCCACATCAATTTAACGAGAGCCGTTTCAGAAGTCATATCTTCAACACCTACTACTCCTGCCTCGCTTAATTTTCTTCCCGTTTCATAGACAACCTGATTTGTTTTTCCGTAAATCGTCTGAGTCGTAATCACAACGAGCACATTTTTATCGCACGCTCTTTTCAAATGTGAAATCCAATCGTCAGAAACGTGTCCCATTCCGACTCCTTCAATTACAAGGCCGTAATAACCCTCATCTACATAAAAATCAATAATTTTCGGATCGCTTCCCGGGAAAAATTTAATTAAAGCACACTTTTCCACAAAATCGGGTTTGAGCTTCAACTCAATTTCTCCTCTTTTTACATAATCCGACAAAATTCTAATTTCGTCTTTTTTATATTCAACTTCCCCAATCGGCTTTGCGTTAATCGATTTAAAAGCATCTCTTCTCGAAGAATGCATTTTTCTTACTTTTGTTGCTCTGTGAATTTCACAATAGTCATCAGAAACAGTCCCGTGCATTACAACAACAGATTCCGCAATGTCGCTCGTTGCAACTTTTACTGAACAAATCAAATTCATGTGATTGTCCGACCCCGGTCTGTCTGCATTTTTTTGAGATCCTGTAAATACTATCGGAACGCTCGTTTTCACCATAAAAGAAATGGCCGAGGCGACATATGACAAAGTGTCCGTTCCGCAAGTTACAATTATTCCGTCAGCACCCGATTTAATTTCTTCGTAAATTATTTTTGCAAGATTAATCCAATGTTTCGGCTTCATGTTTTCCGAAAGAATATTGTCAACTTGTCTCGTATTTATATTCGCATAATTTTTAAGTTCCGGAATATCGGCAAGCATCTCATCAGCAGTCACAGCCGGACTTGCCGTATACGTTTTCTCATCATACGTACACGCAATCGTTCCCCCGACTGCCAAAATCGATACGTTCTTTTTTTCCCATTCTCTTTTCTCCTTTTTCTCTTCCTCTCCTTTCTTTTCTTCTTTTACTTTTTCTTTTTTCTCATTCTCTTCTTTCTTCTCATCTTTTACTTCTTTTTTCTCTTCCTCTATTTTTACTTCCTCTTTCGTTTTTTCAACTTCGACAACTTTTATATTTTCTTTGTTAAATCCTACAATATATCCGCCATCGATTTTCATAGTAATTTCGTCATCGGTTTCCTTAATTACATTTCCCTCAAAAAATGCTCCGTCTTTTTCAACTTTTATGAACTTGCCGGTTGTGATTTCCATAATTATAATCTCCTCGATTCTTTATTATTTCTTTATTTTTTGTTTTTTCTTTCATTTTTTTGTTTTGTTTGTTTTTGTTTTTGTTTGTTTTTGTTTTTGTTTGTTTTTGTTTCTTTCTTTTATATTTCGTTTTTTAATTTTATTTTTGTCTTTCTTGTTTTTATTTTATTTTATTTTATTTTTTGTTTTATTCCTCGTTGATTTTTTGATTTACGAGGCAGATTAAATTATCTAGTGATTTTTGGACATTTTTGTCTAAATCCTCGACTTTACTTTTTATTTTTTCCATTCTTTTTTGTTTGTTTTTGATTTCCGCTTTTATAGTATCGGGTGCGGGTCCACCGATTATTTTTCTTTTTGCTACGTTTTCAACAGGGTCAAGCGCAATTTTAATATCTTCTTCTTTCAATCCTCTTTCAGATAATTTAAATCCTGATGTTTCTTTTGAAATTTCATCCAATATTTTCAAATTCGGCTCTCTGTTTTCTTTTGTTAAAATTCCGATGATTTGGTGAGCTGTTCTAAACGGAATATCGGTTTTTCTGACCAAAGTGTCCGCAAGCTCCGTTGCGGTTGTAAATCCTTTATTTGACTGCTCAAACATTCTTTCTTTTTTAACTTTAAGCGTATCTGTCATTTTTGTCATGATTCGAACAGATGCTCTAGTTGTTTTAAGCGCTGTTTGAATTTTAGGATTTGCTTCTTGCAAATCCCTGTTGTAACTCATCGGAAGTCCTTTGCAAATAGTTAAAAGCGCAACTAAAGATCCGACAACATCTCCTGTTTTTCCTCTCATTAATTCGGCAGTATCCGGATTTTTTTTCTGCGGCATAATAGAAGAAGTAGATGCATATTTGTCATCCAATTCTATAAAATCAAATTCCTGAGACGACCATATTACAATTTCTTCAGACATTTTGCTTAAGTTTATTGAAATATTTGCAAGAACCGACGCCGTTTCGATTAAAAAATCTCTGCTGCTTACAGCGTCCTTCGAATTTTCCATCGGTTTTGAAAAGCCTAAAAGTTTTGTCGTCATATCTCTGTCAAGCGGAAAACCCGTTGACGCAAAAGCGGCCGACCCGAGCGGATTTATATTTACTCTTTCATAAGCGTCAATTAAACGCAAAATATCTCTTTCCAAACAGTTGGAATGAGCCAAAACGTGATGCGCAAAAGTAGTAGGCTGAGCGTGTTGAAGATGTGTAAATCCGGGCATAACGGTTTCGGTATTTTCTTTTGAAAGTTTAATTAAGGATTTCTGAAGTTCAATCATTTCATACATCAAATCAATCAATTCATCTCTTAACGCAAATCGAATACACGTTGCAACTTCATCGTTTCTCGAGCGCCCTGAGTGCATTCTTCCCCCGGAATCTTCCCCCGTTAATTCTATAAGCCTTGCTTCAAGAGAAATATGAATATCTTCATAATCGAAATCAAGCTTTTCCATACCTTCTTCTTTAATCTTTAAAAGACCCGCAAGAATTTTTTTACAATCGTCTTTTTTTATAATTTTTTGATTTTCCAGCATCAAAGTATGTGCCAAATCAATAAAAATATCGGCTTCAAAAATCCATTTGTCAGCCAGCATCGACGATGTATATTGTTTCATTTCTTCATCAGTTTCCAACTGAAGCCTTCCGCGTCTCAAAATATTGCTCAAAATAAAAAACTCCTGATTTCGTTATTTTGTTTCTCGAATTTTTTGACATTTGATAATTGATAATTGTAGTGGTATTATCGTTGTAATTATCGTTATAATTATCGTAAACTAATTATATGAACTTTTACATTATATCTTTTTAAAATAATTTAATGTTTATTCCGGAAATTGCATTACAGGTCGTTAAATGTTTTCATCAGATACGTTTTATTACATTATCGGTTTATTATATAATTTAGTTAATCTGATTCTTGGGACATCAACTTCCACAATTTTTGGAATTTCCGTTCCTACAAGGTTGATTTCATTTTTTTATATATTAGTTTACTTTACTAATTCTTTAATTTCTTTTACAATAATTTTTATTGACAGAGAAAAGCCCAAAAGAGCAATCAGTTGGCTTTTAGTATTTATGTTGTTTCCGTTTATCGGTTTAATTGTGTACCTTTTTTTAGGAAGGCGTTGGAAATCGACTACTTTAAAAGAAAAACTGTCTTCCGGTATTCAGGATAATATAAAAACGTCTTTGGACAAATACGACGGTCCTTATTCCAATATGGTTGAAATGGTTTCAAAAGAAAACGGTCTTCCGGTTTTTCTATACAATGAAATTGAGATTTTTAAAGACGGTACGGAAAAATTTGAATCTCTATTAAAAGACATAGATGAGGCAAAACATCATATTCATTTAGAATATTATATTGCAATGTCCGATAAAATCGGTCGTAAAATATTTGATCGATTAATCGAAAAATCAAAATCGGGTGTCAAAGTTCGTGTCGTTTTGGATAAATTCGGCAGTCGAAATTTCAGCAGAAAATATATTAAGGAAATAAGAGATGCAGGTGTTGAGCTTCTTTTTTATACCGCCTATGATGCCTGTTTCACAAGAATTATAGACTTCTCATTAAATCACAGAAATCACAGAAAAATAGTAGTAATAGACGGCGTAATCGGTTATTTGGGCGGAAATAATATAAGTGATAATTATATCGGTTTAGGAAATATGGGTTATTGGCGCGATACGCACATAAGAGTCAGAGGCGAATTAGTAGCCGGTCTTCAAGCTCTTTTTTTAGACGACTTTTATTCAGTCCTTTCACATAATAAAAAAACATCAAAATGGGAACTTGACAGAAAGTTTAAAAAAATGGTTGACAATTATGGAAACGAGAAAGACTTTTTATCATATTTTCCTGAAAATAAAGTCACGAATTATTTACCTATGCAAATGGTTTACATTGGACCGGGAAGTCCGTTTTCTGCAATTGAACATTTGTTTTTAAAAATGATTTCCGAAGCGGAAGAATCGATATACATAACTACTCCTTATTTTGTTCCGTCCGATTCATTGACAGAATCGCTTAAAATAGCAATAAATTCCGGTGTTTCGGTAAATATTATATTTCCCGGTCAATATGACCATTCTCCGGTTGGTCATGCATGCATTACTTATCTAAAAGAATTGTTGGACGAAGGAGCAAATATCTACTTTTATGACAAAGATTCGTATACTCACGATAAAACGATGCTGGTTGATTCAAAAATGTTTACGGTAGGCTCAAGTAATTTTGATGTTCGAAGCTTTTATTACAATTTCGAAGTAAATGCCGTAGTATATGATGAAAAAACATCAAAATTAATAGAAAATAATTTTAAAGAAGATATTGCAAAATCAAAACAATTAACACTTGAAGAATATAATAAAGGAAGCAAATTGAGACATTTCCTGGAAAGCTTTTTCAGATTGTTTTCTTTGCTTTTTTAACAGATACATTTTTTATTAAGTTTTTTCTTAATTCTTTCTTAATTCTTTCTTGATTTTCCGTTTTGATTTAATTTTGATTTAATTTTGATTTAATTTTTTATTTAATTTTTTATTTAATTTTTTATTTAATTTTTGATTTCCGATGTGGTATTTATGATAAGTCTTTTAGATTTGTACATTACTTTTTTAAAAATAAGCTCAGTTACTTTCGGGGGAGGTTATGCAATGCTTCCGATTTTGCACAAAGAACTTGTTGAGCGTAAAAAATGGGTTGATACAGACGATCTTTTAAACTATTACGCAATCGGTCAATGCACACCGGGTCCGATAGCAATAAACACTTCAACTTTAATCGGATATCAAAAAAGGAAACTCCCGGGTGCAATTGCAGCAACAGCAGGCTATGTTACCCCTTCTTTTATAATTATAATCATAATCGCCTCGGTTCTTCAGGATATTTCTCATTTGGAAATCGTAAATAACGCTTTCGGAGGAATTCGAGTTGCCGTTCCCGCTTTAATCATAATGGCAATTGCGAAGCTTTGGAAAAGCTCAATAAAAGACGGCGAAGGATTTTTGATTTTTTTAGGCTCTTTTGCAATTTCTATTTTTTTAAACCTATCTCCGATTTATGTCATAATCGGCGCAATAATTTTAGGTTTGATTATGAAAAGAGGAGAAGTGCCTTCAAAGTCTTGTGAAATCAAATCCGAAAATTCGGAAAAAATTTCGCAAACTCAAAAAAAGGATTAAGAGAATAAAAGAATAAAAAGGGAAAAAGAGGATTAAGAGAATTAATAAAATAAAAATAATAATGAGGAATCAAATTATGTCAATACTTTTTGAATTATTCTTCGAGTTTTTTAAAGCCGGTCTTTTTTCGGTTGGTGGCGGTCTTGCGACTCTTCCGTTTTTGTATGAAATGAGTTACAAATACATGTGGCTTGCAGCAGAAATTATTCCCGATTTGATTGCAATTTCCGAATCGACCCCGGGCGCATTAGGAGTTAATGCTGCAACATATGTCGGTTGGAACGCAGCAGGACTTCCGGGCGCAACGGCCGCAACTCTCGGACTTGTAACGCCGTCTGTTATCATAATGTTGTTTGTTGCACGCTCTTATGATACTTTCCTCCAAAAAAAATATATTCAGGACATATTCTATGCAATAAGGCCTGCCGTAATCGGTTTAATCGCAGTTGTAGCGTGGAATTTATTAAAAATATCCTTATCTTCGGAAAATGTAAATTCAAATGTTTCACTTTCAAATATTTTATCGATGTCGGATATAGTTTCCTATTTAATTTCAATACTCGATATAAAAGCCGTAATTTTATTCGGAATTATTATGCTCGTTATGAGAAAAATAGAAATTCATCCGCTTTATTATATACTGGGATCGGCCTTAATCGGAATAATATTTAAATTTTGATTAATTTTTATTTTCGTTTTTTTTGTATTATTTTTATTTTGTTTTTATTTTTTTTTTGTTTTAATTTTTGTTTTTTTTTGTTTTTATTTTTGTTTTTTTTGTTTTAATTTTTGTTTTTATTTTTGTTTTTTTTGTTTTTTTTCGTTTTTATTTTTTTTTGTTTTTTTTTTTCGTTTTTATTTTTTTTGTTTTTTCACATCATTTTCTAACCAAAATATTTCTTTCAGAAATAATATTTAAACTTCCTTCATTAATTTCTTCGAGTATCGGAATAATGTTTTCTGTTTCAAAAAACTCGATTTTTACTTTTACATTTTCTTCAAAAGTTTGATCTTTAATTTTTATATTTTCTTTATCAAGTGCGTTTTTTATTTTATCGTATTTATCATACGGAATTTCAAATTCTACTTCTTTTCCTTTCCCCGCTTTTAAAACACCCGACTCTTCAAGTGTTATGCTTGCGGAAGTCGAATACGCTTTGACAAGCCCTCCCGTTCCGAGTAATATTCCCCCGAAATATCTCGTAACGATTATTAACGTATTCGTATAATTTCTTTTTCTTAAAATATCCAAAATGGGCGGCCCTGAAGTTCCGCTCGGCTCTCCGTCATCGGAATAAACTTCAGCACTCTCGTCCACAACTCGGTATGCGTAAACGTTATGTGTCGCATCCTTATATTTCTCATTATGAGCTTTAATTTTATTTTCGGCATCTTCTCTGTTTTCAACAAAGAAAGAAAATCCCAAAAACTTGGACTTGTTGATGTCGATTTCTGTTACTGCGTCCTTTTCTATTGTATTTGCAAACATTTCGTTCTTCTCTTTTTCAAGCATCTATAGTCGGTGCCAACATATTACTTTGTTGTTGTAGTGTCTTTTTTTAAGCTTTCAGCTCGTTTTCGCTTTATGCTACTTAAATTAGTATATATTCTATATAATGTATATACAGTATTACTAAATAACTAAATAAGGTTAAAGAATATTATATTAGTACCTTATACTAATGCCGAATGGGTAAAATAATGATGATGGTGGAATTTCAATTACGGTCGGAAAAGAAAGATCTGACCTTACCTTGAAGTTGCGCAATTCAGATGTAACATTTGGCGAATATGTAAAACAAGTTTATCCGGAAATAATGGACAAATCGAAGTTAGCGTTGGCGTTGGATACGAAAAAGATTCGTGTTTTGTATCTAATTTAATAAAAGTCTCAGTCATGAAAGTAGCTTATTTCATAAATAGATTTTTTGATTTTCTAAATGTTGAAAGAGCAATAGGAATCACGATCGCATTCGGTTGAACTTAAAAAATTCCGGTAAAATAGGCGAAAGCGAAAGCCCTTTACTCTTTTTTTTCTTAACCTAACAACTTTTTATTTTTATTATAAGTTTTTTTTAGCTTTATTCATAAATATAATGCCGATTGCAAGACTTGCAAAAATTGTACATAAACCGATTATTGTAAATTCCGAATATATGAATGCAGCAGAAATTAAAAGTCCTATTGCTATTGCAAACATTCCTTTAGAAAACATTTTTCCGTAATTTATTTTATCTTCTGTCTTTACATTTTTTATATGGTAATTATGTATTAGAGAAATATTTCCTCTTCTAATAGAAATTCCCGTTCCTAAAAAAAATATTGAAGTTAAACACAATATAAAAATTCCGATCCACATTTATACCGCCCGTTTCCGGTCTTTTTCCATCTTTTTTCACCTGTTTTCATTTTTTATTTTCATTTTTTTTCATTTGCTTTTGCCTTTGATAATACTTTTGCTTTTGCTTTTTGCGTTTTTTTATATTTTTCCGCTTCTTCTCTTAGTGCCTTTTCTCTTAAAAGCCTGTTGTAGCTCAATGCAAATCTGTGTGCTTCGTCTCTTATTTCCTGCAAATAAAGCGATGCTTTTTCGTTTTTTGCTATCGGAAGCGGGTCGTCAAGTCCCGGAACATATATTTCTTCTTCTCTTTCCGCAATCGATATGACTGGGATTTTCAATTCAAGCTTTTTCAATACATCGTTTGCGTAAGCGAGTTGTCCTTTTCCGCCGTCGATTAAAATCAAATCCGGCATATCGCTTTTCTCTTCAATAAGCCTTTTGTACCTTCTTTCTACGACTTCCGCAATTGCAGAATAATCGTCAATTCCTTCAACAGTTCTAATTCTGTATCGTCTGTAATTCGATTTGTCCGGTTTTCCGTCTTTAAACCGAACCATTGAAGCAACAGTCCACGAGCCTGACAGATGCGATATGTCGAAACATTCGATAACTTCCGGCATTTTGTCAAGCATAAGTTTCTTTTTGAGTTCTTCGACTTTTTTAATCGAGCCGAAAAATACGGTTTCAATGTTTTTCAAAGCCAAATCGATAAGACGCTTTTTATCTCCTCTTTTGGGAATTGTAATTTTTACTTTTGAACCTCTTCTGTCCGATAAAAAATCGATTAAAGATTGGTTAATCATATCTTCCGTGTAATTGTTTTTTAAATTGTTGTTTTCTTCTTCATCCAAATATGCATCTTCATCTAAAATTTCAAATGCATCGGGCAATATTATTTCAGCCGGAGTCGGATGTTCGGAATAATATTGGACAAGAAATTCTTCTAAAAAGTTTAGGCTGTACGGAAATGAAAACTCTTCTTTTCCTAAAAGAGTTCCGGAAATTACGTTAAAAACCATAATGTAGACACGATTTCTTTTTACGATATAATTAATTACGTCTTCGTTGTGAGTAATTCTTCTGTCCATACTTTGGTGTTCTTTTAAATGTTTAAGAGATGAAATTTGTTCTCTTAAAGTCAACGCTTTTTCAAAATTCAATTCGGTTGACGCTTTTTTCATATCTTTTTCCAAATTCTTTATAAGGTCGTCCACGTTTCCTTTTAAAGCTTCTTCCGCATTTTTAACCGAGATTTGATATTCTTCTTCCGTTATATTTTTTATACAAGGAGCGCTGCACGTATCGATATGATATCTAAGACACGGCCTTTTCGGCAAATTTCTGCAAGGTCTAAGTTTAAAAGTTTTTTGAACGAGTTCTAATACATAATCTCTTTCTTTTGCCGAAACGAAAGGCCCGTACAATTTTCCTTTTTTAGTTGCTCTTCTCATAATCGAAATTCGCGGAAAATCGTCGTCTGAAATGTGTATATATGCATAATTTTTTGAATCTCTTAAATCGATATTGTATTTGGGTTTATGTTTTTTAATTAAACTGTTTTCCAAAATTAAAGCTTCAACTTCATTGTCGGTTATAATGAAATCGGCAGAATAAATCGATTTTACAAGAACTCTCGTCTTTGCATCGTGATTCGTTTTTTGAAAATAGCTTGAAACCCTTTTTTTAAGATTCTTCGCTTTTCCGACATAAATAATTTCTCCGTTTGAATCTTTATACAAATAGCAACCCGGATTTGTCGGTATATTTTCAATATCTATAGTCATTATTTATTCCATCTTCAAAATTATAATCAACAACTTTCAAATCAATCGGATTTCCGTATCTGTCAAATGCTTTCCACGAATTTACGGAATAGGGCTGACCTACAATAATATTTACTTCTCCGTTTTTGAAAAAAATCAAATCCTGTTTTGAAGGCCTCAAAGCACCGCTTGGATGACTGTGAATCGTTCCCGCCGATTTCATATTCGGCATCATGTGCAAACTAAAACGAACACTTTCTTCTGTCGCATCTGTTCCCGGCAAATAAATAACATTTGTAATCACATTTCCAGAAGACTCAAGCAAAGCTCCAAATTCATACGGATCAGACTTTTTACAAACTTCAAGTATAAACTCAAGAGTATCAGAAGCAATCACATAATCTGTTTCGGCTTTTCCTTTATTCGTTTCATTTCCGATATTTTTTTTATTTTTCCCCGAAAAATTCCCTATATTAAAAAGTTCGCCAAAAGCAGACATTATCGATCTGATCATTTCTACACCGTTTTATTTTTTTTATTTTGTTTTTTTTTTATATTTTATTTTTATATTTTGTTTATTATGTATTCAATTCCTTTTTCATTAATGTAATCGTTCTTGTCAAACTTTTGTGAACTCTTTGTTTCCACACGTTTTCAACTTTAAATCCTGAAGCTTGTGCGAATTCTTCAACGCTTATTTCGGATACGACTACCGCTTTTTTTCCTGGCTTTAAAACGCGATACATTTCTTTAAAAGACAAAACGTATAATTCGTGTAAAGAGTCCGCCTTGATTGATGCCGATCTTCCGTACGGCGGGTCTGTAATAATTGCATCTATCGTTTCCGATTTTATCGGAAGTCTGCATGCATCGGCCGTCATCAACACATAATCTATTCCTTTTCCGCCTTGTTTTATCAACTTTCCCGTATTTAAATCGTATGATTTTAAATTTAAGTCTGCCCCGTTTATTATTTTTTGTTGTGCGTCGGATCCTATGACTTTTGCACCTGTAAGTCCCGCTTCAATTAATATTCCACCCGTTCCGCAAAACGGATCAAGCACAATTTTTCCGGGGCCCGCCCCCGAAATATTTGAAATTGCCCTTGCAAATCTGGGCATTAAAACGCCCGGATAAAAAAACGGCTTTTTTTGAGGCGCTCTGTCTTCAAAAGCTCCTCTATCGACTTTTGAAACTAGAGTTCCGAATACGGCTTTATCTGTTAAAATTAATCGAAATGTTTTATCCGGATTTTTCAAGTCTGCATTAAATCCTTGTCTGAAAACGGCACCTCCGATTTTCCCTTCAATATTTACATTCTTTAAAACGCTGTTGTCTCCAATCCTTGAAACTCTCACAACGTAAGTTTCGTTTGGTTTTAAATATTTGGAATAATCAACGGAATTTACAGTCTCGATTATCTCTTTTTCACCAATTTCGGAAATTTCAATTACGTTTGAAATCGCGTGAGTCATCGACAAAACGGGAGCTACTCTATTTCTTAAAACGAATTCAATTCCTTCATTGATTCCAAGACATGTGTTTTCATCTAATTCTCTATTATTATCATCGATATTACTGTTATCGATATTACTGTTATCGATATTACTGTTATCGATATTATTATTGATATTATTGTTATCTATACAAATATCCAGAATCAGACATCTGTTAAATAAAAAAAGAACGGAAAAAACAAGTCCGTTTAATTCCAAACAGCTTGTAATTTCCGCAACAGCTATTTCCGTATGCTCTCCGGAAAGTTCAAATGCATACAACATTTAAATTATATCTCGTTTTTTTATTTTTTTTAGTTTTTGTTTTGTTCTTTTTCAATCACATTTTGTGCCGCAACGAGTCTTGCAATCGGAACTCTGTAAGACGAGCAGCTTACGTAGTCGATTCCGATATCTTCAGCAAATCTGATAGATGCCGGATCTCCTCCGTGTTCTCCGCAAATTCCGATTTTCAATTCGGGTTTTGTGCTTCTTCCCTTATTTACTCCGATTTTCATGAGTTCACCAACACCTTCAACGTCTATCGTTGAAAACGGGTCGCATTTCAAAATATTCTTGTCTATATATTCCGGAATGAATTTTGCAACGTCGTCTCTTGAAAAACCGAAAGTTGTTTGTGTCAAATCGTTTGTTCCAAATGAGAAAAAGTCGGCTTCTTTTGCGATTTTGTCGGCTGTCATAACGGCTCTTGGAAGTTCAATCATAGTTCCGACAACTATTGGGATTTCGCAATCATATTTTTCCAAAGTTTCTTTTGCAACTCTGATGATTTCTTTTTTAGTAATTTCAAGCTCCCCTATTTCTCCGACTAACGGAACCATGATTTCCGGTATAACGTCAACACCGTCTTTTTTAAGTTCACAAGCTGCTTCGAAAACGGCACGCGTTTGCATATTGTAAATCTCAGGATATGTAATTCCCAATCTGCAGCCTCTGTGTCCCAACATCGGGTTTACTTCCTGCAAAGAGTTAACTCTGTCCATTACATTTTGAATTCTCATCAATTCTTCTTTGGGAGCGTTTTTAAGTTTAAGTTTTGCCAAATCTTTTTCAAGTTCTCTTATATTTGGTAAAAATTCATGCAACGGCGGATCCAACAGTCTTATTGTAACCGTTTTTCCTTCCATCAATCTTAAAATTTCTTTAAAGTCTTCTTTTTGCATTGGCAATATTTTACCCAAATGCTTTTTTCTCTCTTCTACCGAATCGGCTAAAACCATCGCTCTTACGACAGGAATCCTCTCTTCGTCAAAGAACATATGCTCAGTTCTGCAAAGTCCGATTCCTTCCGCACCAAGTTCAATTGCTCTTGCAACATCTTCAGGCGTGTCGGCATTTGCATAAACACCGATTTTCTTGAATTCATCGGCCCAACTTAAAATTTCTATAATGTCTTTGTCAATTTCGTGGTCGATTAAAGGAACCGCACCTTTTATTACGTCTCCAGTTCCGCCGTCTATCGTTAAATCGTCACCTTGACTTATAACATTTCCGTTAAGTGTAAACTGTTTGTTCTCATCATCGATAATGATTTCTCCGCATCCGACAACACACGGTTTTCCCATTCCTCTTCCGACTACCGCCGCATGAGATGTCATTCCGCCTCTGGCTGTTAAAATACCTTCAGCCGCATGCATTCCCCCGATATCGTCCGGCGATGTTTCAAGTCTTACGAGAATTGTTTTTATTCCGTTTTCTTTCATATCTTCGGCATCTTTTGGCGTAAATACGACTTTTCCGACAGCGGCACCCGGTGATGCGGGAAGTCCTTTTCCTATCTTATTCAATTTTGCTTTAGGATCTATTGTCGGGTGAAGCAATTGGTTTATCTGATCAGGACTAATTCTCATCAAAGCGGTTTTTCTGTCAACAAGTCCTTCTTTGACCATGTCGACCGCAATTTTCGTAGCGGACGCTGCAGTTCTTTTTCCCGCTCTTGTTTGAAGCATATAAAGCTCTCCTTCCTGAATCGTAAATTCGATATCTTGCATGTCTGCAAAATGGCTTTCAAGCTTTTCACAAATATCTACCAACTGTTCATATGCGCGAGGGATTTTTTCTTTCAGCGTGTTTATTTCGGAAGGAGTTCTAATTCCTGCAACAACGTCTTCTCCTTGTGCATTTATCAAATATTCACCGAAAAATCTGTTTTCTCCCGTTGAAGGATCTCTTGTAAACGCAACACCTGTTCCTGACGTTTCACCCATGTTTCCGTAAACCATTGACTGAACGTTTACAGCCGTTCCCCAGTCTCCGGGAATATTGTTTAAGCTTCTGTAGATTTCGGCTCTCGGGTTGTTCCACGACTCAAAAACTGCACTAATTGCCATAAACAATTGTTCTTCCGGGTTTTGCGGGAACTCAAAATTCTTTTCATCACATACAATTTTTTTGTACGATTCAACAAGTTCCTTTAAATCTTCAACAGTAAGTTCCGTGTCGTTTTCTATATTCTTTGCTTTTTTGGTTTCCTCAAGTACTTTTTCAAATTTCGAATATTCGATATTTAATACAACATCTGCAAACATTGCAACAAACCGTCTGTAACAGTCGTACGCAAATCTCGGATTTTCCGTCTTTTCAGCAAGTCCTTCAACCGATACATCATTTAAACCTAAATTTAAAACAGTATCCATCATACCGGGCATTGAAACTCTTGCTCCCGATCTGATTGAAAGGAGCAACGGGTTTTTGTTGTCTCCGAACTTTTTATCTGTTGCATCTTCAAGTTTTTCGATTGCTTCAAAAATCTGCTTTTTTACTTCATCGGGATACTTTTTTTCATCCTGATAAATAGAACAAACTTCTGTTGTAATCGTAAACCCGGGCGGAACCGGGATTCCCATTTGCGCCATTTCGGCAAGTCCCGAACCTTTTCCGCCCAACAATTCTTTCATATGCCCGTTTCCTTCAGTTCGGTTCGCACCGAAAAAATAAACATAATTAGACAAAACAAATCCCTCCAACAGTTACTATATGAACCGTATTGACTGTTACCAAATTTTTTAAAGAGAATTTTTTAAAACATTCATTTAAAATTGTTAAAAAGTTTAAAAAATTTAAAAAATAAAAAAACATTTTAAACGTTAAAAAATTTAAAAACGTTAAAAAAGACAAAAACATGCGTTTAAAATATGGCAGGTTATAACCTTCAATTTCTTCAATTCGTTTTTTAAAACATTCAAACTTCACTTTTTCGTATACTTCAACCAATGAAACATTTTTTCCGTTTAGATTTCTTAATTTCAGGCAATTTACATTTCCCGGTTTTTTAAATTTCATATATAGTTCACTTCGAAAAAGAGTTTACAGTTTAAATAATTTAATATGAAATAACTATAAAAATGCAGTCATGAAATGCAATTTATGGAAATATTACAAATACTCCAAAAATTTTATTCATGAAACGCTCTGTAATGATTTATATGTTTTCATCCTTTTTAACGTTTTCTTTTTTCAATTTTAATATTTTTCGGCTATATTTATTCTCATATTATTTATATTTTTATTATGTTTTTATATTCTATTAATTATTCTTATTCTATTAATTATTCTATTACATTCACATTACAACCTCAATATTTATATTATAACGAGTCTTAATTAGTACATTCGATTTTAAAATCGAACGGAGATGAAATAATAATGGTAAAGTTAACGGAACAAATGAAAGAAGATATTAAAAAAGTACGTGTATTGCCCCTTGCAACTTGCTCCAAAAGCGGAATTCCTAACGTAATTCCAATCGGAATTTCCGAAATAGTTGAAAAAGACGGAAACGATCACATACACGTAATGAACAACTTTTTCTTAAAAACAATCGCAAACATCAATGAAAACCCCAAAGTTGCTCTCTACATTTGGAGTCCGGAAACATCCGGTTGTATACAAATAAAAGGCGATGTCGTAAACATTACGGACAAAGGAAAAGAATACGACAATTTTGTCGGAAAAGCAAAAGAAGCAAAACCCGGACTTCCCGGAAAACAATTGGTAGATATCAAAATCACAGATGTGTTCAATTGTAAATCCGGAGAGACGGCAGGACAAAAAATTCTTTGAGTAATAAATACAAAACAATATAAAAATAATAAAAAACCAAAAAATAATAAAAATAACAAAATAACAAAAATAACAAAAATAACAAAAATAACAAAAATAATAAAATAATAAAATTCATTATTAAATTTACAAATATTTTTATATGAGTTTTTGCTTTATATATGGAATCGAGGTAAAAACAAGGCATATTAATGGAATTGTTGATCCTTGCCGTCAATATCGGCTAACCACCGTTCATAGGGCTCTTTTTGAAACTTGTTCAAAATTTGAGTTGCGGTGTACTCGGATATTTAATTGCTTTAATTTCTTTAATTTTTAAAGCTTATTCTACGGATTTCATTTTTATTGAAATCCTTATTTCGGGATTTGTTTTTATGAATCCTCTTGTCTTGTGATTGTCTCTAAATATAATTTTTCGAATTTTATTTTCGATAATTGAAATTCTATTGGAGGAAATCAGTATGGCCAGAAAACCGGCAAGTATGTACAGAAACATTAAACAGCAATCTTATACAAGAAGAAAATATATGGGCGGTGTTCCCGGTGTTCAAATTATTCACTTTGACATGGGAGACCGTAAAAGACAGGACTTTCCAATAAAGGTAAGTCTTTGCGCAGATGAAAGATGTGCGATAAGACACACAGCTCTTGAAGCGGCTCGTATTACCGCAAACAGATACATGACTAACAAAGCGGACAGAAAAAACTTCCATATGAAATTAAGAGTCTATCCGCACGAAGTTTTAAGAGAAAATAAACAAGCAACCGGTGCCGGTGCGGACCGTATTTCAAGCGGAATGAGAGGCGCTTTCGGTAAAAATGTCGGAACGGCCGCACGTGTACGTGCAGGACAACGCATATTTACAATCTCAATCGATAAACAATATTTCAATGCGGCTAAAAAAGCACTTTCAAACGCAGGACAAAAATTGCCGACACCGACATCGATTGTAATCGACGAAGGTGCGGAACTCGTTTTATAACCGAAATTTAAAACGAAGTTTTAAATTTCTAAGTTTTTAATTCTCGAAGAGAATTAAAAACTTATTTGATTTTTCTTTTTTATTTTAAGCTTTGAGTATCGGCGACACTTACTCTTTGTTTTTTGTTTTCCTTTTTTAAAAATTGTGCTTTCGTTTTTTTCTTTAATTAAAATTTCCATCGTCCATTTTTTTTCTTTAATTGGAATTTCCGCAGTCCATTTTTTTCTTTTTATCGCGGCGCTTTTTAGGATTTTTCGGGCGTTCGTTTTTGTTTTTAAAGAGATCCCCTAGCATTCGTTTTTTTTATTTCCAATAAAAACCGATACGCTGCTTTATTTCTTTAATTGAAATTTCCGTCGTCTTTTTTTTCTTTTTGCGCGGCGCTTTTTTAGGATTTTTTGGTCGTTCGTTTTTTTTTGTTTTTGAATAGAAACCCTAGTATCCGTTTTTTCTTTTATTTTCAAGAAAAACCGATATGCCATTTTTTTTTAATTGAAATTTCCGTTGTCCTTTTTTTTTCTTTTTTGCGCGGCGTTTTTTTAGGACTTTTCGGGCGTTCGTTTTTTTGTTTTTGAAGAGAACCCCTAGCATCCGTTTTTTATTTCCAACGAAAACCGATACTTCGTTTTTTTCCTTAATTGAAATTTCCGTTTTCCTTTTTTTCTTTTTGTGCGGCGTTTTTTAGGATTTTTCGGACGTTCGTTTTTTTGTTTTTGAAGAGAACCCCTAGCATACGTTTTTTATTTCCAACGAAAACCGATACTTCGTTTTTTTCCTTTTACTTTTTTTATTTTACTTTATATCTCCTTTCTTTTCATTAACAACGAATTCGTTGTTACCGAAATTGAACTTAGAGCCATAAACGCCGCAGCCATTTCCGGTGTTATTAAAATGGTTTTCGTAAGCGGAAACAAAATTCCTGCCGCAATTGGAATTCCAATTGAGTTATAACAAAGCGCCCAAAACAGATTTTGTTTTATTTTACGAATTGTAAGTTTGCTCAATTCGATTGCTTTTAAAACGTCTTTCGGGTCGTTTTTAATTAAAACAACGTCTGCCGTTTCAATTGCGACATCAGTTCCGGCTCCCATTGCTATTCCAACATCCGCTTCGGCAAGTGCGGGAGCGTCGTTTATTCCGTCTCCGACCATTGCAACGATTTTTCCTTTATTTTTAAGTTCTTTTACTTTTTGGGCTTTAAATTGAGGCATCACTTGAGCAATCACATTTTCTTTTTTGATTCCCGCAATTTCGGCAATATTTTGAGCCGTTCCTTCATTGTCTCCAGTTAGCATATATGTTTCAATTTTTCTTTTGTTAAGAGCTTCTATCGTTTCTCTTGCAGTTGATCGAACCGTATCGGCAATTGCAAACATTGAAATTAAATAATTATCAAAACCTGCCAAAACTACAGTTTTTCCTTCTTTTTCAAAATTCTCTTTTGTTTGCTTTTCCTAATCGGAAAGAATAATGTTGTATTCCGACAAAAATCTTTCAGAACCGATATATACTTTTTTCAAACCGTAATTAAAACCGACAAAATCAATTTCTACATCACCGCTCACACCTTTTCCTGCATGAGAATTGAAATTTTGCACAGAAAGTTTCTTTTCATTCGTTTTACTTAATTCTTTCGTTTTTTTCATGATTGCTTTTGAAATCGGATGCTCCGATTTCTCTTCAATTGCAGCAGCAATTAAGAGTGCATCGTTTTCACTTATTTTGTTAGTATAAATATCTGTCACAACAGGTTTTCCTTCTGTTAAAGTTCCCGTTTTGTCAAAAATAACAGCATCAATTTCATTAGTTCGTTCGAGTGATTCTCCTCCTTTGAATAAAATTCCTCTTTCGGCTCCCATTCCGGTTCCGACCATAATTGCGGCGGGCGTTGCAAGTCCCACAGCACAAGGGCACGAAATAATCAAAACGGTAATTGAAACCAGAAGCGAAAACAAAAACGGAGTAATTCCTTCAAAAGATTCTTGTGAATTTACATTAAAGTATTCAAATCCTATAAAATACCAAAACAAAAAAGCAACGATTGCGACTATAAAAACTCCTACTATAAAGTTTCCGGCAACTTTGTCAGCAATTCTTTGAATTTTCGGCTTTTTAGTCTGCGCGTCAGACACAAGTTGAATTATTTGAGAAAGAGTCGTGTCTTTTCCTACCTTTTCCGCTTCAAATCTTATATAGCCTGTCAAATTTACGGTAGAACCTATTGCCGTATCTCCTACTCCTTTTTCAACAGGCATACTTTCCCCGGTCAACATTGACTCGTCAACAGTCGTATTTCCGTAAATGATTTTTCCGTCGACCGGTATTTTTTCTCCCGGTCTTACAGCTAAAACATCACCAATTTTTACGGAATCTGTAGGGATTTCAATTTCATTTTCGTTTTCTGTTACCAATCTGCTCGTCAAAACTTTCATATCGAACAGTTTTTCAATTGATTCTGTTGTCTTACTCATCGATTTTGCTTCAAGATATTTTCCAAGCGAGACAAAAATTATAATCATGGCGACAGTTTCGTAGTAAAGACTTTCATATCCCGGTCCCAAATCAATAAAAGTAGATATAACACTTACCAAATACGCGCATCCCGTTCCGGTTGCAATCAAAAGATCCATATCGAAAAGTCCGGTTTTTAGACTTTTTACGGCACCTGTAAAATATCTTCTCCCCGGGAATAATATAATCAAAGAAGTTAAAATGAAAAGCATGTATTTACTTGCAAGAATTTCCGGAACAAACCAAAAGCTGTCGCTCATATGTTTCATGCTTCCCAAAATTACGGGAATTCCTAAAATTAATGATAAAATAAAATTTCGCTTTTGAATTTCATCGTTTCTCTTACTCGCATCTCTTCTTCTCGTTTCCTCATTTTCTCTTTCGGACTCTTCCACGACAAAAGCTTCATATCCTATATCATCAATCGCTTCTTTAAGCAGTTTCGGATTCGTTTTTCTCAAATCGTAATATACGGTTGCTTCTTTCATCGGTAAATTAACGGTTGCATCCTTTACCCCGTCAATCGATTTAAGCACCTTTTCAACATTTATTGCGCATGCGGCGCAAGTCATTCCGTTTACTTCAAGAGTTGCCAAACTCGTCCCGTCATTTCCTTTTAAATTATTTTCCGATTCCTTTCCGTTTTTTTCGTTTTTTTCATTCTTTTCAAAATCTTCAACAATTGCCTCATAGCCTGCGTTATCAATTGCTTTTTTCATAACGTTTGGCTCAACTTTTTTGGAATTGTAAAAAACAGTTGCTTTTCCAAGCGGCAAATTAACCGAAGCATTGTTTACGCCGTCTATCACCGTTAGTATTTTTTCAACATTGAGAGTGCATGCGGCACAAGACATTCCGGAAATGTGAATATCAACCTTTTTTTCTGTGACAAAATTTTCCGGCAGATATCCTTCATCGGAAATTATATTTTTAATGTCTTTGATATCTATTTCGTTTTCATCGTATTTTACGAAAACCTCTCCGTAAATTTCATCCGGATTTTCGTCATTTAGAACTATTTTTACAACATCAATTCCTTTTGTTTTTTCAAGTGCGTTTTTTACGACAGATACGCAATGCCCGCAAGTCATGCCGCTTACTGCGAACTTTTCGCTTTTCATAAGTGTGCCACTTCCTTTACTTATTTAAAGGTAAAAATAAAAATATTTTACTCAATTTTAAAGTAAAATAAAAAAGTATAAAATAAAATATGAAAGTAATACATAAAACATAGATATTGTATGTTTTAGTAATATAAAAATAATTTCGTCATGGTTAAACTTTTGGTTATATAAGTTTATATAAATAACCCGAAAATCTAAAAAAGTTTGTAAATAAAAAGTTTTGTAAAAAAAAAGTTTTATAAATAAAATGTTTTGTAAATTTAAAAGTTTTATAAAAAAGAAAAAAAATCGTTTTTATTTTTCGGGGAATTTTTCAAATTCCCCTTAATTTTCAGCTTTCAAGATTATCATTATCTTTCAAGATGATTTTTATCATTAAAGATAATTTTTATCTTTCGACATAATTTTCAGCTTTCGGCAAGTTTCAAAATTGCTTCTGCGAGGTCTCCGTTAACTTCTTTTAAGACCTTTTCCGCTGTTTCTTTGTCGGCACCGGTTTGCTCGGCAACGAGAATTATGTCCGACTCCGGAATTTCCAATTCTTTAGGAAGTTTTGTAACATTTCCGGTAATTTGATACGTGTCGACTCCCTGCGCTCTCATAATTGAAATTGAGGGATCGTCGATTATAATATCTCCCGATTCGGTTTTTATTATAACCTGCTGAGCATTGTCGATGTCTTCCATTTCTATTCCGAGCTGCTTCATCATCCCTTGAAGCTTTTTCGGATTCATTCCTCCGCGTCCTCCCATTCCGGGTATCATTTAAGACCACGTCCCGCCTTTAAGATTAATGGCAACCGGAGCAGCTTCCGCCACACTGAACAGCGTTCGGATCTTCTACTGTAAATCCTTTTCTAAATCCGTCGTCTATGTAATTTATAATAAGAGGCTCGACAGTTTTCTTCATGTCAACATCATATACGATTTTTATTCCGGAAATTTCTTCTGTGCTGTCGTTTTCCGAAATTTCGTCATCAAGAGACAAACCGAATGCAATTCCGCTGCACCCCATTCCGGCAATATAAATTCTGAGATGCTGTTCTTTATTTTCTTGAGAGTTCATAACATCGTTTAATGCAGCAACTGCTTCATCTGTAATCTTAACCATAATTTGATTCTCCGTTTGTATTCAATTTTTAAATTTTTTATTTAATAAATGTAAATCCTGTTTTTATACCTTTTGGCTATTTTTATGTTTTTATCTTTTAAAATTAAAATTTTCCTCTTTTTGTCATACGAACTCAACACCGTCATCAGCAGGTTTATCGAGCGTTTCTCCGTTGTATGCGTTAATTTCGATACTTCTTCGTTTTCCTTTCAATTCCCATATCGGTGCAAAAACCAGTTTTATTTTAAGTATTATATCTGATTCTTTCGGTTTAAACACTTTGCTTTGCGACATTACGACTTGAGCGTTTGTAATATTCGTTTTTATTTCTTTAGTATTTTTCCGTATTAAATCTTCAATAATTTTTACTCTTATATTTTCTTTTGTAATTTCCGGTTGGCGTTGTTCGTACTGAATATCGGGGATTTCCGTCTGATTTTCAATTTCTCCGAATTCTATATTGTTAAATTCTCCGTTTATGGCATTTATAAAACCGGAGCCGCTTTCAGACATTTCAACAATTTCGTCATCAAATTTTCTGTTTATATTAATCGAGTAAGTGTAGTTCCAATACGGAATAAATTTTAAAACAGTCTCCGAAACGTCGCCCATTAGAGACCTTCCGAGAGATTCCGCTTTTTCAAGCGACATATTTATTTTTGATGTCGGTGTCGCAATAATCTGTATTTTCTCAGGAATTGTATTTCTTTCCGGCATAATATTTCTTTCAGAAACTGTATTTTTTTCCGATATTATTCCTTTTTCCAATATTATATCTTTTTCAGGAACAATAATTTTTTCAGCAGTTTCACTTACTGAAATCGTTTTTTCAATACTCTCGTTTTCTGCTTCAAAATTGATAATATTTCTTACGTTTATATTTTTTATATTTTCATTTATTACATTTATGTTTCTTTGATTTTCATTTTGTGCTGTAAATCTTGCTAAAAAACTCAAAAAATCAGTTTTTTTTTTTGAATCGATAGAATCCAAAATACAATTTCCGAGTAAATAAATCGTATCTTCCCGTTTTAAATTGTCAATAAAAAAAGTACCTACGTTTTCCGCAAGCATATTTCTGTCCCAAATAACAACACCTGTTTCTCTTGCGTATTGTTCAAGCGCGTCGGCTCCGCCTTTTATTTTTTTAGTCGTTATGTATAAACTGTTTTTACCTGAAACATTATTTGTAAATCTCTCAAGTATGTCCAAGTCTCCTTCCGTATCACACATAACATATAATTCGTAACTTCCTTTGCGACCGTGAATATCACAAAAATCGCAGGAACTCGTTTCATAGCCGTATGAATGAAACATGTTTAATAAAATGCTTATCAATTCCTTTTTCATATTTTCCCCTGAAATAATCGATATTTATTGAATTAAAAGGTATTTGTATTGTTTATATGTTTCCGTATTGTTTATATGTTTCTGTTTTTTCCTTTAATTTTTTCTTTTAATTTTTTCCTTTTAACTTTTTCTTTTTAAATTTTAAGTTTTTGGCCTCAGAACTCATAGGGTTTTTCATTGCAGTTTTACTCAAATTAATTTATCTTCATTGGCCTTTTTACTTTACTTAAACTTTCTGTTTTTTATTTTTTTTCTTTTTTTATTTTTTATTTTGAATGTTTTACGTCTTTTGCAGTTTTCTTACGGAATCTTTCTTCTATTTTCATTGCACGCAGTATTGCTTTTACAATTTCAACGAGTACGACCATCATAACCGCCGCTCCGATTATGATTCCCCATTGTTCGATTGTTGGGGGTATTACGTCGAACAAATCGTTAATTCCGGGAATTACGACAACTCCTACTAATAAAGCGCCCGATACTAAACATGCTATATTTAAATATTTATTGTTGAAAGGATTCTGACTGAATATGGATTTGAATACGGATTTTACATTATATGCGTGGAACAATTGTATCATACCCAAAGTGGCAAACGCCATCGTTTCCGCTAACAAATGAGCATCTCCTTCCATAGTTGGAACAATATAAGTGCTTGCATACCAATATACGCCTAATGTTAAAGCGGCTTCGATAATTCCTTGATATATAATCGAGAAGCCGACGCCGTTTGAGAAAAACGATGAATTTTTATCGCGCGGTTCATATTCCATAATATCGGGCTCGGCTTTTTCCATTCCTAAAGCAATGGCAGGAAATACGTCAGTTACCAAGTTAATCCATAATATGTGAATCGGCTCCAAAATTTGCCATCCAAGCAGTGTAGCAATTGACAATGTCAATACTTCACCCATATTGGCGGAAAGTAAAAACTGAACGGCTTTTTGAATATTTGCAAATACTTTTCTTCCTTCCTCGATTGCGGAAACGATTGTTGCAAAGTTGTCGTCTGCAAGTACCATGTCGGATGCGCCTTTGGAAACTTCCGTTCCTGTAATTCCCATGCCGACTCCGATATTTGCCTGTTTTAACGCAGGAGCGTCGTTTACTCCGTCTCCTGTCATTGAAATAATTTTGTCGTTTGCTTGCCATGCGTTTATGATACGAACTTTATGTTCGGGAGAAACGCGTGCGTAAACCGAGTAATCATTTACTTTTTTAGCCAATTCTTCATCAGACATTTCATTTAATTCGGCACCTGTACAAACATGTCTTACGTTTTCGGGGTCGTTTTCGTCCAATATTGTTAAACGTTCGGCTATGGCCTGTGCAGTAAGTGCATGGTCTCCTGTAATCATTATAGTTCTAACACCTGCATTTCTGACTTCGATAACCGATTGGCGCGCTTCGGGGCGCTCAGGATCGATCATTGCCATTAGCCCCGAGAATACGAGCTCGTTTTCAACAGTTTCCGTGTTCAGTTCGGTCGGAATTTCGTCTATATATCTATAAGCGCCACCCAATACACGTAAAGCGTTTCGTGCAAATTCTGCGTTTTTAGCCAAAATTTCATTTTTATCGTCTTGAGTTATCGGAACACTCATTCCGTCTTTTTCGATATGTGTACAGCGTTCCAACAATTGATCGGGTGCACCTTTTACATAAACCGTATATTTTCCTTCTTTTCTTTCGGTTTTATGAATCGTTGACATTAATTTTCGTCCGGAATCGAAAGGGACTTCACCTACACGAGGCGCTTTTGCAATTTCTCCTTCAACATCAAAACCCTGATTTAAAGCATATTGAGTCATAGCCGTTTCAGTAGGGTCTCCCGTTAATGTGCCGTCCGGTTTTATTCCGGTGTCATTCGGAAATGCAAAACCGTAATATAGCGATGAATTTTTGCTGAGGCTCTCCGATGCTTCCAATTCCCGGGAATTGAAATATACCTTTTCAACAGTCATTTTGTTTTGTGTTAAAGTACCCGTTTTATCGGATGCAATAATCATTGTCGAACCCAAAGTTTCAACAGCGGGCAAAGAGCGAACTAAAGCATTGCGTGCCGCCATTTTTTGAGTTCCTTGGGACAATATAATCGTTGTAATTGCGGGCAATCCTTCCGGTAACGCGGCAACAGCCAACGAAACCGCAACTAGCAGCATATTTACCCAAGCCGTATCGTTTATAAAAACACCGACTGCAAAGTTGGCCGCCGCAACTACGACAACAACGACCGTAAGTATTTTTGCCAACTTTTCCTGATCTCTTTGCAACGGCGTTTTTTGCTTCTCGGCGGCATCTATCATTTTTGCAATATGCCCAACTTCCGTTTGCATTCCCGTTGCAGTTACAATACCGACACCGCGTCCGTATGTAACATTTGTTGAAGAAAATCCCATATTTGTTCGGTCACCGATTCCGATTTCGCCCTGAATTGCACCTAACGACTTATTTACCGGAACGGATTCTCCCGTTAAAGCGGCTTCTTCAATCTGTAATGAATTTCCTTCTATTATGTACATGTCGGCAGGGACAATATCGCCCGCTTCCAAAATGATAATATCTCCCGGCACAATTCCTTTTGATGCAATGTGTTTTATTTCACCGTCACGCAAAACGTTTGCTTCCGGCGCATTCATCTTCGCCAAGGCGTCGATTGCTTCTTCCGCTTGCTGTTCCTGATAAACGCCTAATATTGCGTTCATTAAAACTACTGCCAATATTACTACAGCATCAACAAAATCACCGGACGCCGCCCAAGAAATAAATGCGGCTATTATTAAAATTATAATCATCAAATCTTTGAACTGGTCCAAAAATTTTTGAAATAAAGTTACTGCGCTTTCCTTCTTGAATTTCGTTTAGTCCGTATTTTTTCAAACGCTTTTTTGCTTCCTCAGACGACAAACCTTTCGAAACATCGACCTCGAATTCTTTAATGATTTCTTCGGCTGTATAATTATAGTATCTTTTTTCCGACATACCCTTCCTTCTGTTATCAAATAATAGCCGTTTTTATTCAATTATTTTATTTTTTACTTTTTTATTTAATTTGATTTATTTAATTTGATTTATTTAATTCGATTTATTTAATTTATTTAATCTGATTTATTTAATTTGATTTACATAATCTTTTATTGCTTTTCCCGGATCTTTTGATTCATATATTGATCTTCCGACAATAATCCAGTCGGCTCCGGCTTCAAGAGTTCCTTTTGCGGAACCTCCTTGTTTTCCGACACCGGGTGAAATTATTTTCATGTCTGTTCCTATTATTTCTCTTAGGCTTTTAATTCTTTCGGGTCTTGTAGCAGGTGCAACGATTCCGTATGCTTTTGAATCTTTTGCCATTTTTGCAATTTTTTCCGAAACTTCCTTTGTGAAAAACGTATCCCCTCCGGGATGACTCATTTCTGCAACAACAAATACTTTCTTATCAAAAGCTTCTGCAGTTTTTACACATTCTTCAAGACTGTCTTTTCCTGTAAACGCCTGAATAATTATTGCTTCGGCTCCCGCATTGAACACGTGTTCGCAAATTAAGCGATTCGTATTTGGTATGTCTGCCACTTTAAAGTCTGCAATAACCGGTGCATAATTTTTCAGTTCTTTTATAAAAGAAAGGCCGGTTCCTAAAATTAGAGGATATCCGACTTTTATTGCGTCAAGATCGTCTTTAGTTTCCTCGGCAATTTCAATTGCCAATTTTTCATCAGTTACGTCCAGTGCAAGAATAATCCCCGTTTCTTTTTTCATGTTAATTTATTCCTTTATTGTATTTTTATGCATTTTTTATGTATTTTTATGCATTTTTTTAATACATTTTTTATGTATTTTATGCATTTTTATATTCTGTTTTTAGCAACTCTTGAGCGAACGGCCCCGACCATTAGCGGCAATGTAATCGTTGCATCGGAATAAACCGTTACAAATTTTGCGCTTGAGTCAACTTTTCCCCATGAAATCGCTTCATCGAGAGTTGCTCCCGAAAGTCCGCCTGTTTGCGGTGTGTCCATTGTCAACTGAATGGCATAATCGAATTCTTTAGGCGTAACAAGCATTGACTGGAATATATAATTTTTAGGAACTCCTCCTCCAACGAAAACGGCACCGGCTTTTTTCGCATCCCAACAAATATCCATGAAATCATGCATATCCGCAACAGCATCGACTACGAGCGGATTCATTTCTTTATACAAATATGCATGAAGTCCTATGACAGAGTCAGGAAACGCGGGACAATATACAGGAACGTCGTTTTCGTAAGCGGCACCCAAAATAGTATCGTTATTATTTATTCCTGCACCCAAAACTTTCATAAATTCCGCAATGGAAACCGGTTTGTCTTTAGGCAAATCTTCCATAACGTCCAGTAAAAACTCTTCAAGCTCTTCAAAATGTCCGTCAGGCAAATATACATCGTATATTCTGTCTATGTGTTCCTCATGAAGTTCTTTGTCGTCGACTTGGTCAGTTCCTTTATAATGGTTTAAACCGAGACCTTCAAGCGTATCGTGAACCATGTTTGCGCCGGTCGTAACTAAAACGTCAATATACCCGTCTTTGATCAAATCGGCAATTATCGTTCTCATTCCGGCCGGAACCATTGCACCTGCAAGCCCGAAAAATTTTGTAACATCAGGGTCCGATACCATTTCATAATAAATTTCAACCGCTTGTGAAATCCGTCTTGCTCCAAACGCACAGTTTTCCAAAGATTTCGCAAACTCGTCCATGTCCATCGAACCCGTAATTTTTGCAGGAACAATCGGCTTTGAAAGTTTTTTATGACCGCTTGTAAATTCCATATTTTATCCATCCTTAGTATTATAATATTATTTTGTAAATTAGCGTACAATTAATTAATTAATTTATGCATATTCATATATTTTAATTCTTTCGAAATATTGTGAAATATTGTTGTGAAATATTGTTGTTTTGCAAACTGTTTATATAGTTTTTTTATTTAATTTATACTATGATTAATATTACGTTTTTAGGAACTTCGGGAAGTCTTCCTACAAAGGAAAGAAATCCTTCCGCCGTGTTGTTCAATTATGAAGGCGAACTGTTATTATTTGATTGCGGGGAGGGAACACAAAGGCAAATGATGTCGGCTAAAACGGGTATGCATAACTTAAAATACATATTTTTGTCTCACATGCATGCGGATCACATTTTAGGAATTCCGGGCCTTTTGCAAACGATGGATTTTCAAGGAAGAACTTCGGATTTATTCATTTACGGGCCGCCGGGCGTTTCTCAATTCATTGAAGCGTGCGACGGTTTGGGTCTTCACAAACTCAAATTTGAAGTGCATGTTGTAACTCTTAATCCAGGAGATTTCGCATATCATGAAAATTTCAGAGTAAAAGCGGTTCGAACCGACCACGGAATCGTATCTTTGGGTTATGTTTTTGAAACGCCCCCAAGACCGGGAAGATTTAACAGAGAACGTGCAATAGAACTCGGAGTAGCACCGGGTCCGTTATTTTCAAAACTTCATTCCGGAGAATCTGTAACTCTCGATGACGGGCGAGTTGTCGATCCTGAAATTCACGGAATTGTAGGGCCGAAGCGCCCCGGTTTAAAAATCGTATACAGCGGCGATACAAAAGAAAGCGAATCGTTTTTTAAAGAAGCGGCAAATGCTGATCTTCTAATTCACGAATCATCTTTTACCGACGATTTGGCGGAATCGGCACTTGAGTGGAAACACTCAACGGCAGGCGGAGTTGCAAGACTTTCCGACAAATATAAAATCCAAAAGCTTGCACTCGTTCATATAAGCCCAAGATATTCGGATGATCCTTCTGTCGTTTTAAATGAAGCGCTGAAGTATTTTAAAAATACAATCCTTCCAAACGATTTGGATACAATAGAAATATTTCCGAAAGAATCATATCTGCCGGAATAATCTTTCTGTTTTTTATTTTTTTTGTTTTTTACAATAAATTCTTTTTTATTTTTTACAATAGAATACCTTTATATATATCATTCTTTTTTTTATTATTATCCATTCTTATAATTCTTAAAAATGGATAATTTATTTCTATATTTTATTTTTTATTTTCTAATATTAGTTTTAGAGAATAAAATTAAAAGGTGTTAAAACATGTTTAATTATAAAGGAAGAGTAGTTTTTATTACAGGGGCATCGTCGGGATTAGGACTTCAAATGGCTGAAGGTTTTGCAAAACAGGGCGCAGATCTCGTAATTACGGCTAGAAGAGTCGAAAAGCTTGAAAAAGCTGCAAATGATATTGAGAAAAAATTCGGTGTTAAATGTTTGCCTGTTCAATGTGATGTTACAGATACGGAACAAGTAAATTCCGCAGTTGAAAAAGCAATAAAAGAATTCGGAAAAATCGATGTTTTAGTAAACAACGCAGGAAGCAGCAAAGGCGGTGCTATTACCGAAATGACTGATGAAGCTTGGGACTTTACAATCGAAACGGATTTAACTTCCGTATTTAAAGTAACAAGAGCTGTTTCTAAACACATGGTTGAAAAAGGTTACGGAAGAATCATAAACATTTCATCAATGTACGGTCTTCTCGGTACAAACCAACAGCAAACGGCATACCATGCATCAAAAGCAGGTGTTGTAAACTTTACACGTGCAGTTTCAGCGGAACTCGCACCGTACGGTGTTACATGCAACACGATTTGCCCCGGTTTCTTCACAACGGAACTTACCGTTGACACACTTTCGACAGATGAATTTAAGGGATACATGAATATTTCGGTTCCCGCAAAAAGACCCGGAAAAGTCGGAGAATTAAACCCCGGCGCAATATTCTTGGGTTCAGAAGAAGCTTCATACGTCACCGGAATTTTCTTACCGATTGACGGCGGATGGAGCAGCGCAAAATAAGATAATTTGAAAAATTTCGAGAAAGTTTGAAAAAGTTTGCAGATTTCTGCAAACTTTTTCAAACTTTTTTTTTATTTTTTACATTTTGCTTTTTTACATTTTGCTTTTTTACATTTTGCTTTTTTACATTTTGCTTTTTTACATTTTGCTTTTTTACATTTTGCTTTTTTACATTTTGCTTTTTTACATTTTGCTTTTTTA